>JANXSG010000127.1 GCA_025352825.1 Chthonomonadaceae bacterium
CTCTGTATCCTCGGCAATTTCTCAGAGAGGACTGGTGGCTGCGGGCACGTTCGACCTTATCCATGTCGATATACGAGGGCAGTCACTTCCCTATCTAATGGAAGGATTGAAAATTGCTGAGTCGGTGGGTATTCGCTGGCGCACTGTCCTGCTCTGGGTAGGCATAGCCAGTGTATCCGCTCTGGCTCTCGGCTGGTGGCACGGATTGAGCGCATACTATTCACTGGGAGGAGCTACCCCCAAAACCGAAGGATACCCGCTGTACAAAGCTCAGGTCGCGATGCAGCAGATGAGTACTCTTGCCAACACCAAATCACAGTGGGACTATGGCGGCATTCTGGCAATGCTTTTTGGTGGAGTGATGGTAATAGTGCTTTCTCTGCTGCGAATGAATTTTATCACTTTCCCGCTGCACCCGGTGGGCTATGTTCTGTGCAACACTTTCAGCATGAGTTCATTCTTTGTTCCTTTCCTTATCGCCTGGCTGGCGAAGATCAGCGTTCAGCGCGTAGGGGGAAGCAAAGGATATCAGCGGGCGCTTCCGTTTTTCATAGGGCTTGTTCTTGGAGATATTCTGACCCAGGCAGGTTGGACAATATTCGGGAGCATCTTTCACGCCCCAATATATCAGTTCCTGACATGATGGAATTTTGCAATATCATCTCTGTATTTTAAAGGACATCCACACATATGGGTAATAATTCATTTCTTCTCGGGGTCTGCGTACTTCCCGCTGCACCGAAGAACTGGGCGCGGACAGTGAGCTACCCAGGTTATATTCATGAAATTTTGAATCATGCCGGCGTGTGCTATCAAAATATCTCATTATCGGAGCTGCCTGAAAATCTTGCTGGGCTAAAACTGCTCCTCACGGTAGGTGAATATGCACTTTCATCTGATATAGCAAATCAGCTCTCAGCCTGGGTTCAGGCGGGAGGGACGTGGATCAGTATCGCAGGAACTGCAGGAATTCCCGAACTATTTGGAGTGGAGGTCGAAACCCCCGAATCCACCAGTTGGGGCGGCGGTATGGGCACCTTGGGCGAAGGTTATCTCAAACCGTGCGCAGCACATCCTATTCTTCAGAGAATCCCGTTCCCGCTGCACTACTTCAATGGAACTCCAGTTCATGTAAATGGGGGGACACAGCTTGCCAGCGTGCTGGATGCCCACCAGCGTTCCACAAAGCGGGCCGCCATCGTAGAAAACTTAGTTGGAAGCGGTCGGTGCCTGCTGATAACGCCGGATATCACTGGAAGCGTGGTTCGCATTCAGCAGGGTATCGGGGTAACACGCGACGGTGTGCCAGCTTCAGACGGCACGGCTCCGGTAGCGGATGATGTCCTCAAGAGTGGAGATGGCGGAGTGCTGGACTGGATTTTTGATAGGCAACCGCTGGAAGGTGCGCCCGGATTTACAGCCTTTCTAAAGCCAATTGCAGACATGTGGCGTGAACTCGTACTTCGATCACTTTTCTACCTGGCCCAAAAACAGAAAATATCCTTACCGCTCCTCTGGCTCTATCCCAACTCTATTCCAGCAATCGGTCATCTCTCCCATGATACCGATCAGAACGACCCTGAACTTGGAGCGCAACTGCTAAAAACCGTAAAACAGGCCCAAGTAAAAACAACATGGTGTGTCATTTTGCCTGGCTATGATGAGGAGCTGATGGCGGAAATTAAAGAGTCTGGGTGCGAGCTAGCCACTCACTACGATGCGCTGGACTACCCATGGAGTGAGGAAGAATTTGATCGCCAGTGGCGTGCGCTGTGCCAACTTTTTGGAGAAGAGAAGCCGGTCTCAAACAAAAACCACTATCTCAGGTGGGAAGGAGATTCAGATTTCTTTTCGTGGTGTGTTCGGCATTGTATTCGAATCGATCAGTCTAAAGGAGCTTCCAAAACAGGCGAGGCGGGATTCAACTTTGGGACATGCCAAACCTTTTTCCCGGTAACTTTCGAGGGAGAAACACTGGATGTGCTGGAGATGGTCACTTCCACCCAGGACCTCCATATCTTTGCGCCCGAAGCTATTGCCAAACCACTTCTGGATGCAGCTCTGCAGCACCATGGAATATTCCATCTGCTCTTTCATCCTGCGCATATAAATAAACCGGGAGTAGCCCAATCACTATTGAATGCCGTAGAAGCAGGCAGAGCGCAGGGAATCGAGTGGTGGACAGCACGGCAGATCAACGATTGGGAGCGTGCACGCCGGAAGACGACGTGGATAGACCACTCTATTTCCGATGAGGGGGCCAGTGTGCAAATTCGAACGGGAGATTCACTGACCGGAGCGACACTGTTGTGGCTTTGCCCAGAACCTACAGCAGACACTACAGATGTTATCACCGGAAATGTGAACTTTTGGGGATACCCGTTCGAAGCAGTAGTCTTTGATGCCGAAGCTGGTAAAGAATATACTTTTCGACTGGCAGCAGGAGTCTGATATGATGAGCAGCATTCTCTTCCTTTGTTCACTAGCGGCTATCGCCATGACAGGTGGCAGCGCACCTAAAACGCCTCCTGCCTTTGAAAAATTAGGTTCGTTCGAAGGCCGCGGCGGCGACATGAGCGGAATGATAGGGCCAGGGCCGAACGGATCGGAGCGGTTCTATGTCTGTTACACCTACATTACGGATCTCGATCTCGTCTCGTATGATCTCAAGGCAGGGACGCACAAAATTTGGAAAAATTCGCAGGGTGGCGCATGGGCGATGGAGGTAGGCGAAGATAACCGCCTCTATCTCGGCACCTACTTCAACGGACATGTGCTCCGCCTCAACCCGGAAACTGATGTTCTCGACGATCTGGGGCAGGCCATACCCGATGAGACCTATATCTGGGAGTTCTCTCGTGGTTCAGACGGTATGATCTATGGGGCCACCTATCCAGGTGCAAAACTGCTGCAGGTCGATCCAAAGACTGGCAAAATGACAGACCTGGGACGCATGGATCCTCACGAAAACTATAACCGTCGGCTCTGTGCTGCTCCAGACGGCTGGGTCTACTGTGGAATCGGCTCGGAACATGGAAATCTGGTCGCCTATAACATCAAAACCAAAGAACTGCGGGGCCTGATACCGGACGCAGAACGTAAACCTGGGTTCGGTCTGGTGATTCGAGGCAATGATGGAAACGCTTACGGCAAGTTTCTGGATAAATCATACCGCCTGCAGGATGGCGCCGCAACTCCTATAGCCGAACTGCCTGAAATGAAATCACGAACACTCGTAAAAGACGGAAAATCAGCACATATTGCGAACCTGTATCCTGGCCGCTCTTTGCCACTCTTTCGAATTTCAGAAGGCCCTGATGATAAAGTATACGGCAGTACCATTCTGCCCGAGTATCTGTTCCGATTCGACCCCCTCCATGGGAAACGGGAGACAATGGGGCTTATTCCGGGTGCTGAAGCCTACTCGATGGCGTCGGCGCACAATAAGCTGTTCATTGCCTCGTACACCGCTGCCACACTTCAGGCATATGATCCTCTGAAACCGTTCGATCCGGGAACGAAGCACACCAACAATCCGAGCTACTATGGCGGTACCGCGCCAAAACAAGATCGCCCGTACGACATGGCGGTCGCCCCTGACGGCAAGGTATACATGGCCTGCGTGCCATCATACGGTTATTTTGGCGGAGCCATCTCCTGGTACGACCCGGTCACTGATAAAGTGGAGTATGTTCCATCGCCCATTAAAGATCAGGCAATTGCCAGTGTGTGCGCGCTGCCAAATGGAATGATGGTGTTTGGAACTTCTACGGAAGGAGGCCCCGGCACAGAACCACGTACGAAAGAGGCTGTACTTTTCCTATGGGATCCCAAAACTAAACAGAAAACATGGGAAGGAGTACCTCTCCCGGGTCTGACTATGCTGCAAAATCTCGCTGTTGGGAAGGATGGACTGGTTTACGGCGGAACAGGAGATCGGCTATTCGTTTTCGATCCAAGCAAACAGCAGATTCTAACAGAAACCACTTTGCAACCGCAAAACGGTGTAGTTCGAGCAGGAATGTTGACTCTCAAGGATGGTCGTGTAGTCGCAATTACCACTCACGGGGTAAGTTTTGTTCGCTGCTCTAGAAGCAAATGGAGTATCGTCGAGTTCGCACACTGCGATTCCAAACTCGAAGCAGGCAAAGCGGTCGTGGGTGAATGGCTCTACGCATGTGCCCATGATGAACTTTTCCGATGCAGAATACCTAAACGATAACGTTGGTTGAAAACGCATATTTCAGCCCTCACCCTCCAGCCCCCTCTCCCAAAAACAGGAGAGGGGGAGAAAGAATAATTGATAATTTTATCCCCACTGTGTGGGGAAACACGATTGAAATCAAATTAAAATTTAATATCACCACGGTAATCCCATGCCACAGTCACCCCCTCTACTGTTTTTTGGGATAGGGCGCAGGGGGTTGAGGGTTCGTCGTCTTCTATCCATTAGTTTAAATGAGAGGTGTTCACCATGATCTCTGCAATACTATTACTATCTGTTCTACTCCATTCCGGAGGGCAGCCTGCTCAGAAGCAAAATGCACTGAAAAATGTAGCTCAAATTCCTGGAGTCATAGCTGTCACGGATACGGAAAACCGCGATAGATGGGGCATCGACGGATATCACGCATCCTATCTTCACGACGGTGTCATACCCACAGTACTGGAACAGGCTTGGGCATCTGATGACTGGGAAGTTGCCCATTCTGCCGCACTCATTTTCCCGAAACTGATTCGCGCCGAGAAGATTACTCTGCACTGGTGGAATAAACTAACCCCCACACGTGGTTTGCTGCAAGGTTGGAAAGATGGAAAGTGGATCGATTTGAAATCGTTCACTTCAGAAAAGAGTACCGATTCGTCCACATTAGACTTTGAACCAGTTAATATAGCTGCAATCCGTTTTACGCAGCCTGTGGATGGATCCAATGCAAAAGCCGGGCGTCGGCTCTGGATAGGCGAGATAGAGGTCTTAGGTGAAGTCACTGAAACTTCGAACGATGCAAAAAAACTGGCTGCCCATTTCCATCAGGATATTCTAAATCTGAGAGCAAAAGAAGATACGGCTCGCGAAAAACCTCAGATCGACATCGTTATGAAATACGCTAAAACACGCGGGTTCATGGGGATCGTCAATGCGGAAGATCACAAACGAGGGCTCGCAAACGTCGCAAGTCGTCCCTGGGCAAGAAAGATCGCGGAAAAAATAATAAAGGATGCTGACTACTGGTTGAATCAGGATGATGCTTACCTGCGCAGCCTCGTCCCTGAGGGTAATCCTCGTGCTCTCTGCCCCCAGTTTGAAAAGGGCTGCCCAATACACGGCGGCGCCCGCATGAGCTTCGACACCACGCTGGAAACCCCCTACCGATGGCGATGCAAGAAAGGTGGAGAGTGGTGGTACGATGGTGTGAGTGTCGTAAACCCGGGCACAGGTAAGAGCGTGACTGTACACGACAGTGGCAGCGGCTGGCTGGCTCCTCCAGGATTCACGAATGCAGGACGTATCTACTATTTTGTGGCGGCATATCGCTACTACCTGCTAGGCAAGCTCTTCCTCTCCCCGTACGAACCGGATAGCGGCGCTTCCAAATATCAGGGCGGAACTCCGATAGTTCAGATCAGCCTGGCATACGCTCTCACAGGTGATAAGCGATACGCACATAAAGCAGGAGTGCTTCTCACTAGAATGGCGGACCTCTATCCCCATTACGATGGAGGTGTTGAAGGGCCGACTCAGCGGCAGGATGGTCCCATTGGCGAGACTTTCGAGAGGTTTCTTATTCAAAATGTGATTCTCGCCTGCGATTTAGTATGGGATGGCCTGGATGTCTCTGATCAGCAGCATATTCAGCGGGAACTTCTGGGAGCGTTCTACGTGTACGTTCATCGGCTGATGCCCTACTTCGACGGTGATTCACTTATGTACGAGATGACAGGGCTGGCAGGTTTAGCAGGGATTCTTGGCAATCCAGAACTGGCACAGGAGGCGCTAGAAAGTGATACCGGGCTTCGAGTTCTACTTACAAACTCCTGGTTCCGAGATGGAAAATTTATCTACGACAGTGCAGGTTATAACGTCGGCAACGCACAGACCGCGCTGCTCACTGCAGAATGGCTGCAGGGTCTGAGTTTCCCGCCAAAATATCCCAAGCCGATTGACCTGTACAATGCACCGGACTATAGGATGAGCACGTTTTTCGACTTCATACAGAATATCGATTGCGACGGACGCCCTCCGCAAATTGGTGATATCGGTGGCGCGCGCACGAAGATTCTTCGCACAACACCTCCTTATAGTGGAGATGATGAACGCGCTCTGCTGCGAGTACCTTCTGCGCACGACATCTACGCCGCCCGGCTTCAGGCCGCCTCAAATGGCGATCTGGAGCGGTATCGTGAAAATCAAATGGACAATTGGTGGCTTCTATTCCACGCAGGTGATCCACTTCCACGAACGAACACAATTCCTAAGACTCCAACGCCTATAAGCCATCTATTTCCAGATAGTGGCATAGCGCTCCTGCATGCAGGAACTGACCCAGAGACACGTCAGCACGTCTCCCTCACCTTTAGTAAGGGCAACTATGCGCACGGACATCGGGATAAACTTGCAATCAACTTACAGCGCTATGGATACGATATGACCGCTGACCTGGGGTATCCCACCACCTGGACAGATATCAAATACGGCGGATGGGAGACGCATGCTGCCAGCCATAACACGGTGATGCTGAACGAAAAGGATCAGGGCGGAAGTTTTGTAGGTGAGATGAATTTCTTTGCGGCAATGCCTATGGTCGATGTGGTGGAAGCATCTGCAGAAAAAGCGGCATATCCACAGTCTACTCTCTACCGGCGGACGGTAGCGCAGGTTCGAGACGACAACGGAGAACCTCTCTATGTGTTCGATACATTTAGAACTGCTGGGGCTAAAACACGGGACTACCACTTCCATGCCCTGGGGAAACCAGAGGATCTTTCAGTTCTTTTTGATGGAGTTATGCCTGAGTGGACTCTGCCAGCGAAAGGATCGCTTGCCGGTGAAAATATCCCTCCCATGACGCAGGATGGTTATGGATTCTTGTTCGATGTTCAGCGCACAAAGTCCGATGCGGGGCTAACCGCAGAATGGCGTACCCAAATGGGAGCTTCCCAGGGAGATAACTATCTGCTGACAAAACAGACTTATCAGAACTTCACCGTGAAATTTACAATCACAAGAACGGGTAAGGCAAGCGGCCACGAAGAGAGAGCATTTTTCGTATATGGGGCAGACACATTCACCCCGCAAAACCGGCATACGATCTGGCTAGATGGAGGATCTCTTCCGATAGGTAAGCCGGTTAGAGTTACCATAGTAGTGGTGGATGGAAAAGCAAAAGTAACTCAAGATGGCCAGGAAGTAGTACGCACGCAGGATAACATAGGCAATCCTGTCGCAAACGGCCATATCGGATTTTTACACTACTACAACTATGCCTATGAATATCGCGATTTTACTCTGGATACCTATGATGGTAAGACTACTATTCACGAAGATTTTTCCCATCCTCTAGATCCTAAAGTGTGGGAGATCGGCCAAACCTATCTGTCGGAGAAGGGACGACTCAGCGCAGCGGACAGCGACTCCCTGGGTGTATCACTTCGGCTTCTGCCATCTGTTGGCCGTGAATATATTCGTGCAAAAGCGGAAGGTTATGGAGTGCGGGGTACAGCTCCCATGGAGGGTCATTTGATCGTCCGCGATAACCTGGCAGACCCTGCTGAAGGAAATACCTTTGCCGGCGTGATGGAGACTTTCCGAGACAACCCGAAAGTGAAATCTATTGATGCGATGAACTTAACACCTGCAGAGGATCATCCTGAAAACGGTAAAGCTGTTCTGAGGGCAGTGGCAGCGAGAGTGTCGGCGGGTGATCGGGTTGACTATGTTTTCAGCGCCCTTGATACGCGCCGGAGAACTGCAGAGCTGGACGGCTTTAAAATAGTATTCAGCGGGCGGTTTGGGCTGGTAACAACGAAGCAGGGCAAAATAACATCCATTTCCTGTGTGGGCGGGTCTATTGAGTGTGGTGGAAAACGAGTGAGTGCGCCCACAACCGTGAGAGGTGAAATCGTCCAAACAGAGATTGAAAAGGACACTCTACTGGTTCAAGTACCCCCAGGAACTCCTCTCCCTGCTCCTGGATCGCAGCTCATAGTCCGAAATCCTGCTTATATCGCTGCTTCTGTCTACGAAATCACCTCTGTTAAGAAAGTAACTGGTGGGCGCTGGAGTATTCATGTCAACATGCCGTTCTTACTGGCTCGAGGTATCGTGAAGAGTATCGCCATGAGCACAAATTCGTTCTCTTCCCGTACGCCAGTAATGAAGCTGCGAGTTAATGCCGGGCTGTTTGATGGGAAATGTGTACGATCACTTCTTAGCGATAGTGCACCAGAGTATCGACTTACGACAGCTTCCGAAGCAGCCCTGACTCTCTCCAGTAATAAGGGACTTTCGTCTTTCCCTGCAGGAGGCGAGTATGTGGTACTGGATGTAGGTAAAGGGGACACTATTGAGATAGTGGGAAGTGCAAATACCTCGTACAAGCCTTAATAGATATTGAAACTATTTTACAACTGATTGGTGTGAGCAGGTAATATCTGATAAGAAGAGTTGACGGAGAAAAACAATGACCGAACTTTGTGGAATACTGCCTGTCCTGCATACTCCGTATCATGATGACTGGACGATTGATTATAATACTCTGGGAAATGAGGTCGAGTTCGCCTTTGCTCAGGGAGCGGATGGGATTGTGTTCGCCCTTGCTTCCGAATTAATACGTCTCACCGGTACGGAACGAAAACAGATCGCTGAGTATCTGGTGAAAGCTGCGAGAGGCCGTGGAAGTGTGGTCATCAGTGTGGGTGCGGAGAGCACTTTTGGAGCAGTAGAGAATGCCCGCTATGCTGAATCTGTGGGAGCTACCGCCCTTATGGCTACTCCACCACTATGCACAGCAGCAGATGAAGTGGAATTGACGAAGTACTACGGAGCCATTCTCGATGCGACTTCGCTTACCCTGGTTGTGCAGGATGCTTCGTCTTATGTAGGTTCCCCGCTCTCCACTGACTTTCTGACGGGACTATTTGCTAGGTTTGGTGCGCGAGTCGCCTTTAAACCGGAAGCCGCTCCTGTGGGGCCTGTAATAACTGCTCTCAATACTCTCTCGAAGGGAAAAGTATGCATCTACGAGGGTTCGGGAGGAGCTATGCTGGCTGAAAACTATCGGCGTGGAATCACTGGAACGATGCCAGGCACCGATCTTGTGGATGCGATAGTCGCACTCTGGCGCGCCCTCGAAGCAGGTGACGATAATAAAATCTATGCACTATCACCCATTATTGGAGCGATTCAGGCACTCGGTGTAGGCTTGGATGGTTACCTCATCATTGAGAAGTATCTTCTAAAAAAGCGCGGTCTGTTTAAGAATACACTGGTTCGCGGCCCCGTTGCGTTTGAACTCGATGAAGCAGCAACAGCCGAATTGGATCGACTATATAGCATCTTACAGGAGAGACTCATATGAAGGATAAAATTGCTATAGTGACGGGGGGCGCTCAGAGCATCGGATTCGCAATTGCGGAGCGGCTCGCGAGAGCGGGGGCAAAGATGGTTCTGGCGGATATAGATGAAGCAGCTGGCGAGAAGGCAGCGGCTCGGCTGAATGAGTTTGGCCTGTCGGCAATCTGTATACAGACAGATATTGGGAACCATTCCTCGGTGGATGCGATGGCAGCTAAAACGTTAGCAGCCTTCGGCCAGATTGATATCCTCGTGAACAATGCCGGAATAACAGGCGGATCAGCGCCTCTGTGGGAGCAGTCTGACGAGAACTGGGATAGTGTGCTGCGAATCAATCTCACAGGTGTGTTCTACGCGTGCCGCGCCGTGATAGGGCCGATGCGGGATCGCAAGAGTGGCGCAATCGTGAGTGTTGCTTCCATTGCGGGAAAAGAAGGAAATCCGACACTCGTGCCCTACTCAGTCTCTAAGGCGGGGGTGATCGCGCTAACGAAGGCCCTTGCCAAAGAAGTAGCGACGGAGGGCATACGTGTCAATGCAGTGGCTCCCGCCGTCATCGGTACTCCGATGCTCGCTCAAATGTCAGCAGAGACGGTGAGTTATATGACCGCAAAAATCCCGATGGGCCGGGTGGGCAGGCCGGAAGAAGTTGCTGCTGTGGTGCATTTTCTAGCATCCGACGAAGCAAGTTTTGTAACAGGTCAATGCTACGATGTCAGCGGCGGCCGAGCGACTTACTGAATGATCTCGTCATGAGTTATGCACTTGCACAACGAACATAGTTAAAAGATTCACGATGTTTGAAAGTCAATTGACCTCACCCCCCCTCTCCCATCTTGCTCGCACTGCTCGCAAAGGAGAGGGGATGACAAAACCAGAGATTTCAGCCCATGCAGGAAGCCTAAGCGAACTGAGATGGGCTTTGCAAATCCAGCGGGGGGTTTAGGGGTTGTGAAAATAATCACATTATCGACTATTGCCGGGAGTTGAAAACTCCCGGCAACAAAAAACAGGCGTCTTTCAGAAGCGATTCCGTACGGGGCCTGCGGCTAGCCGTCCTTCGGACGGAAATTCCGCCCGCAAGGCGGTTGGCTGAAAGCCTTCCAGACGGGTACTTCAGTGCCCGGCAATGTGCATACGAATAATTTGGAATACTTTCACAACCCCTTTAGCCCCGGCGAACCATTAGTTTGGGAAATACTTTCAAATCTACTTTATACCTTCGCGAGCGAATCACTTTTGGTTCCGGCAACTCCAGGTAGTCAGCCGCTGGAACTCCTCACCGCGCTGTTGAGCAACATTGAGCAGGCGCTGACGTATAGAAGCCACGCTGTTTCGCGAGCTGCTGTTCATGCTAACATGGCCTCCATGTATGGACGGATCAAATTTGCTACTCGTCTCAGTTTTACATAGTGAAGGATTTCATCCGGGGTACAACGCTTGTAATACAGGCACTCTCGTAGGGCTTCCAAAGCAACATCTAAACAGATTTTGTTGCGATACTTAAAACAGTCTGCAACTGTCCGTGCCACCTCAGTCACATGCACGTGAACGCCTTCGATATCATGTTCCTCGATACCTTCATAGAGTGCCTGACCAGAGAAACGGACAATTCGAAGCGGGGGAAAACTCGGCCGGGGAAATGTGCTTTCTGAGGTAGCGCCATCCAAACTTGATGAGGATTCTGTGTGGTAAGTTCATGGTAAACAAGTACTGAAAGCAGGCAGACAACCCCGTGGGGAACTCGTTTACATGCCTCAGCAAGACTGTGATGAATTGTAAGTTCGTTACCTGTCAGGAAGTAGAGACCCCGCCCAGAGCGCTGCAAAAGCCCACGATTATAGAGCGTTTGAAGATAGACTCGCGGAATACCTCGCTCTGCCAGATCACGTGGTCGAACTACACCATCCTGCTGTGCAATTTGCAATACTTGTTCTACTCTGGATAATAGATCCAACTCAATTACCTACTGCAATATATACTATAATATTGTTATTATACTATATATTGCAGTACAAAGTGCAGAACTGTCATTTGCGTTATGTGGATTTTAGCAGACTAGGGTTTCATGACGGTGCAGTGCGATGATATGTGTTGCGGTCGAGTTGTCTAATCGAAATCAAATGGTTTCTGCCAGCCAAGTGAGAGCAGATACGTTTCGAATGTCACTTCCGGGCGCCAGCCCAATACTTGCCAAGCACGATCGATGAGTGTCACTGGCCAGAACTGATCTGGCTTGATTTCTACGCCTTTCTCTTTTAGCACCAGTACCGAACCAGGCCAGTATTTTTCAAACACTGCTTCCGGGTCGCTCATCGCTTTGCCGATATCTGCCTGGGTCAACGGTGACTTCGGGCCGATATTGAGCGTGTGATAGCCAAGGTCTGGCTTGGAAACTGCCAATAGATTCGCTCGGGCTACATCTGCAGGCATAATGTAGCGGGAAAGAAGAAGCGGGTTCATTGGCATAGTGGCATCGAACCACATATATCGCAGGGCCACAAACTCGATCTGATGCTGACGATGGTAGTAGAGTCCGACCTGCTCACAAAGAAGCTTATTCATCGGGTAGACCCAGTTTGGATTAGGCGTCATCCACTCATCCAGCATCCCCATGCCGCAAGCGAGCCAGTCGCCGCCCACATGCACCTCCATCGTTGAAGAAAATACAAATCGTTTCACGCCATGTTTGACACAGAGTTCGAGAAGAGTGACCTGGCCGCCGACATTCATTTCGGTGTATTGCGTTGGAGTGTGCGTTTTCCGATTGCCCCCATGCAGTGCAGCTGTGTGGATGACAGCATCGCAGCCCTCCATCAAGCTGTCCATCAGCGCTCCATCCGTAAAGCTGCCTGTATGAATATCCGGATCACCGCCGTTCACAATATCCACACACACAAACTCTATCATATTGCCTGCCTCGGCACGAATAGCTCGCCCAAGAGTACCATTGGCGCCAGTTAATAGTATCTTCTGTTTACCCTTACTCATCGTCCTCACTCTTTCTCATATCTAAATCTTTATGCAGAAACACTACGATTTTTTATAGACCAGGGGGTTCATGGTGGAAGCAGCAATATCGCCCGACTTAGCGCCTGGAACGCAGACTGCCAGATCACTAATTCGAGCAGGATTCATCTTCTCCTCCGGGAAGACACGTGCACCATCTTCATAGTAAGAGACAGCGCTTACTTCACGCGTATACGACCCTCCATTGCCGAGTGCAGTATGCAGCATCCACCCCGCATGAACCGTTGCATCGCCGGCCTGCATCACATGGTTAACGAGTGGCAGCCCCTCCTCGGTGATAATTCTATCGAAATGAGCCTGGCCGCCTTCGGAAATACCCATGTTATCCAGAAATGGAAGCCGATGGGAGCCGGTGGCGAATGTCAAAGCCCCCATTTCGGGAGAGATATCCACCAGAGGCATCCAGATAGTGCACATATTTTCGGTGTCGATCGGCCAGTAGTAGTGATCTTGATGCCAGGGTGTAGGGCCTCCGCCCGGTTCTTTGAAAAAAATCTGATTGTGAAATATGCGGACTGCCTCGGCGCCCATCAGGTCTGCGCAGATTTTAGCAAAGCGGCGCGCAAAGATGTACGGGCGAGTTGTTGGCTCATCATTCCAGGTATTAGAAAGGGACAGAAATGCTTTATGAAAAATGCTGCGCTCTTCCATCGGCGGAGGCGCAGGAAAACGCCTCGACATCACTTCGCGTATGTCATCCCGATAGGATGTAACCTCTTCCGGTGCACAAACAGCTCGCAGCAAAATATGCCCATTCAGGCGATATTCTGAAATCTGATCCTCTGTTAAAACGTAGTCCCTATCATTTTCCACCAGCGGGTTTATTAAATCAATCATGATTACTTAGCCTTTCGTATTGTGTAAATTTTCATAAGTTCCTGCTGTTATTAGCATTCGCTAATTTGATGAGAAGTATGTGAGCTAATTTATGCCATTCTGCGAGTAATTGAATACGTTTAAGGATACCCGAATGGAATGCAATATATATATTCGCAATTTGTTTTAGTTTGAGCTCGATTGTTCTCGATATCCCACCGTGCTTTATCCGTACCCAAATGAGTTCCTACTTGAAACCGAATGCGACGAAATGAATTTCTTCACGAATACAACTTGTATTCATTTTCAACACAAGTTAACTTCTTAGTCTATGAAGTTTACACGTATTTTTGCCGACAATTCACAGAATTGTACTTCCCATTGTGCAAATGTAGTGTTCAGTTAGAATCGTATTAAACGACAGTAAAAGATTATATTATGAGTTAATCGTAATAGTCTCAAAGCAGTTGAAAAACTCGTTCACGCCCTCACCCCCTGCCCCCACTCCCAAAAACAGGAGAGGGGGTGACGATGGCGTCGGTTTTTCAAAAGTATTTAAGTTTTTGATCTAAATATAAGGTTAAATCCCACGAAGTGGGAGACTGGAAACCAACTATTTTAAGCTTCCCCCTCTCCTGTTTTCGGGAGAGGGGGCAGGGGGTGAGGGTTGAAATATGCGTGTATATCCGACTTTCGCAATTACCTCTTAATTGTAAAAGTCGGGTATGACGGCAAAATTCATGCCCAATTTCCTATACTCACAAATTCAGGGAAGGGCGAGTATTAACGATAAAGATTCCCCCTTCCCTCCGAGGAACGAGGGAATCAGGGAAGGGGGTCAGGGGGTTAGGCAAAAAGTTGTTTTCCCTGACTTTTGCAAGCGGCTATATATTCATGGTTTTCTCCGCCATATAGATTAGTCTATATTAATACGGCTACGGTAATAGAAATGCAAAGATATGAATATGCGGAATAGAATGAAACTGCGATCTCACATATTGGTTTGCATGAGTGCAACCATTGCAATGTTGATGTTGGGAGTGTACATATTTGCATCCAAACTCTTGATGCAAAGCTACACACGGCTTGAACTGCAGGATACAACACAAAATGTAGAACGAGCAAACCTTGCATTTTCTCAACTCACGAGCGCTCTTCATGATAAATCCGTCGATTGGGCATCCTGGGATGATACCTACCAGTTCATGGCTGATCATAACAAAGCATATATAAAGTCGAATCTCGTTTCTGCTACAATTGCTGCCATGAAACTTGACCTGCTGCTTTATGTAGATGCTCATGGCAAGATATTCCATTCATTCACGTTCAAACGATTTCCAGAGCTGCCCCCACCCGATCCTAAGTATCTTTGGTATACACTGAATTTGGATCGCGCTGATTCTCCAGCATTTCGTAATGCAAAACCTTATTTTGGAGTGGTTCTTCATCCACAGTGTCCTCTGATGGTTTCAGTACGCCCGATCTTAAACAGCAACGGGGCAGGAATTCCGCGCGGATGGCTGGTATTTGGGCGGTATTTTGATGATGGTCAGCTGACCTCATTAGCAGAACAGACTCGGTTGAACGTGGAATCCTTTCGCGTCGATTCTAATGAACTGTCTGGTGAAAACAGACAGATACTGGCTTCACTATCGTCCAAAACTCCTATTCAAATTAGACATCCGAGCATCCACAAGATCTCAGGTTTTGCACAGATATTAGATGTGCAAAACCACCCCGCCATCCTGCTGAAAATAGTGCTGCCACGGCGAATCTATCAGCAAGGGTTGGCCAGCACACGCATCTTGATACGATTTATCCTTCTCGCTGCTTTAATCTTTACCGTAGTGATACATATTCTTTTCGAATCGTCTGTCCTTTCACGTCTGTCCAGATTAACTATGCAAGTCGACACTATTGGTAAGGACTGTAATTCGTCGAAACGTGTGCATCTCAACGGACGAGATGAACTGGCATGGCTGGCAGAACGAATTAATGAGATGCTTTTAAAAATGGATAGGTTTTCATCGAGTCTTAGCCAGAGTCAGGAAGAACTGCGAGTACAGAACGACAGCCTGGAATCTATTATCGAAATACGCACCGCTTCCCTCTATGAAACTCAGGAGACACTGCGCCGTCAAAACGAAAATTTAGAAGCTATTGTAGAGGAGCGTACACACGACCTTGTTCACCAGGCTTTCCATGATTCACTGACGAATCTTCCTAATCGTGCTAAGATGCTAAGTCTT
Source organism: Chthonomonadaceae bacterium (assembly GCA_025352825.1). Lineage (GTDB taxonomy): Bacteria > Armatimonadota > Chthonomonadetes > Chthonomonadales > Chthonomonadaceae > JANXSG01. Next base: position 15,670 of record JANXSG010000127.1, read on the forward strand.
CTGCATCAAATCGCTGAAGCGAAAAATGGCGGTGGGTATGCTGTTCTGTTTATTGATCTGGACAACTTCAAATTCATTAATGACAGTCTTGGCCATCAGGCTGGTGATGAACTTTTAATTGCCGTTGCGGCTAGACTGAAAAAATGTGTTCGGTCGACAGATATCGTTGCCAGGCTTGGCGGGGATGAATTCATCATATTAATTGAAAAAATTGGGAAATTGGATTCGGCGATTGTGGTTGCAGAGAAGGTCCTGGGAATAATGAACAGCGGCTTTACTCTGAGCGCTGGGGAAGGCTTTACTAGCGCCAGCATTGGTATTGCCTATACCGATTCTATTATTATCGACCCTGATATTTTGATACGCGACGCAGATACCGCCATGTATCATGCGAAGTCGGAAGGTAAAGCAGGCTACACAATCTTTGAATCGGGAATGAACGACAGATTGACGGAGCGTATTGAGATGGAGCTTGGTCTTCGGACTGCACTGACTTTGAAGCAGTTTTGTATTCATTACCAGCCTCTGGTTGATCTTAAGACTGGGCACATGCTGGGAGTAGAAGCACTGGTAAGGTGGATTCATCCTGAAAAGGGAATGATTTCTCCTGCGAAATTCATCCCGATCGCGGAAGAGACCGGACTCATAATTCCTATCGGGTACTGGGTATTGGAAGAAGCATGCAGGCAGACTGCAGCCTGGAAACAGCTATTTAACGATTACGGCAATTTTACACTCAGTGTTAATCTCTCTGGTAAGCAGCTCCAGAAGCCAGATGTTGTTGAGCGCATAAAGGAAATACTTGATAAGACAGGGTTATCAGCGAAATATCTTAAAATAGAAATTACTGAGAGCGTAATCATGGTGGATACAGAAAGCACCATTCTTAAGCTGTCGCAGCTTAGATCTCTGGGTATAAAACTTGCAATGGATGACTTTGGAACGGGCTATTCTTCTGTGGCAAGCATGAGTTCTTTTCCGTTGGATACCGTCAAGATAGACAGGTCATTCATCAATCGTTTGAACACTCATCCCGATGCCAACGCGGTGGTGGCAGCGATTATATTGCTCGCGAAGTCTCTAAGCTTGGATATAACTGCGGAAGGTATTGAAACTGCAGAACAAGTGATCATACTGCAGGGATTGGGCTGTGATGTTGGGCAGGGATATTTCTTTGATCGACCTCTGACTGCGGAGGATCTAAGTGATAATCTGAAGTCCGGAGCGAACTCTTTTGTACAAAATGGTTCGGAAACTGAAAAAGAACTTATTGAGCGCATGCTTGCAGAATTCGATGCTTCTGTACTTCAGGATTTTCCAGAAGCTGCATAAAACATACCACGCAGTTTGAGGCAATTGTAAAAGTCGGATTAAACTCTTTTTTGCCTAACACCCTGACCCCCTTCCCTAATTCCCTCGTACCTCGGAGGGAAGGGGGAATCTTTATCGTTAATACTCGCCCTTCCCTAACGCAAACAGCTTTATCGTTTGTGTGGTCAGGGAAGGGGTCTGGGGGGTTAGGCAAATTCTGAGACCACACCGTGGCTATCCCTCGCTATTCAGCGTAATTTCCACTGAAGATTACACGTATATTTGCCGATAATTGCCTTGTGACGTACTGAGATATCTCTCAATCAACGCACAAAACTCGGGAAGCCCTCTTTGCCGCAAAAAGTGTAAACATTCCTCGCTTCGGCAAATCAGCGCGACTCAACCCCGATTAATATCCGACACGCTCAGGAGGCAAACCCTATGGAAAGGGGTATTTACGCCGCAGCTTCTGGAATGCTCGCTCAGCAGCAGATTCAGGAAACCCTCGCACAAAATATTGCTAACTCCAATACAGTTGGCTATAAACACGACAGCCCCACTTTTAGAGCCACTCAAACTATGGTTCTCAACCGTCTGAATAACGGCTCGGGGCAGGGAAACGAAATTGGTGAACTTGGCACAGGGGCATCGGCTGATCAAGTCTATACAAACTGGACGCAAGGCCCAATCCAACAGACGGGTAATTCACTCGACGCTAGCTTAGGAACGAATCAGTTTTTTGCAGTTCAGACCCCTCAAGGTGTTCGTTATACGAGAGCCGGCAATTTCCATATTGATAACCTGGGGAATATGCTTTCGGCTGAAGGGCAGGCAGTCCTCGATCCCACAGGCAGGCCTGTAAAAGTCGTCCCTCAAGTGGGAATTGGCCTCGATAAAGCTGGCAATCTCATTGCAAATGGCCAGACTTTGTCTCGGATTAAAGTCATCCAGGTCGATCCGAACAATCTAACAAAAACAGGTGATACACAGTTTTCGCTCAACAACCCTGGACTGGGTGCTCAAGCAGCTTTTCCCGATGTCCGGCCAGGCTCATTGGAACAGGCGAACGTGAATTCAGTACGCGATCTGGTACAGATGATCACGGTAAGCAGAGGATTTGATATTGCTCAGCGAGCGCTCACCACTCAAGACGACATGCTTCGGCACGCCGCAAACGATCTTGGCAAAGTGTAGGCTGAACTAACTAATTACTTAGTTAAATCCGATCGGATCAACTGAGCTCAGACAATCTATACGGCTGGACTGTCTCAATCGAATTTCCATATATTCGAATGAGATAGGGGCCGTCCTTAACCCCAGACTTACTGATGGGGTGAAAATTTACAGGGCATATTTGCTTTTACCAAATCTCAGGGGAACCTGAAGACAGGTGGAAAAGCTATTTCCCCGGAGGACTCCCAAACTATGAATCGTGCACTCTTCACTTCTGCGACAGGGCTGGCAGCACAGCAGCTAAACCTCGATGTCGTAGCAAACAACCTCGCCAACGCCAGCACCCCAGGCTTTAAAAGAAGCCGAGCGGATTTTCAGGATCTCGTCTATCAGAGTCTTCGAGACCCAGGCGGACAGACAGGACCAAGTTCACAGCTTCCGACAGGTACTCAGATTGGCCTTGGTGTATCCACAGGATCCACTTCCACAGTATTTACACAGGGAACACTTCAATCGACTGGTAAAGAGTACGATGTAGCTATCAAGGGAGCCGGCTACTTCAAAATTCTCATGCCCGATGGAAGCAACTCTTACTCCCGTTCTGGTGCGTTCAATATCGATAGCGCCGGTAAGCTAGTCACTTCGGAAGGCTATGCCGTTCAGCCAGAAATCATCATCCCGCCTAACCATACCAGTGTGAGCATTAGTGGGGATGGGAAGGTAAGTGTACAGCTTCCCGGGCAGAATACCTCGCAGGTGGTGGGCACCATTCAGCTTACGAACTTCATAAACCCTGCAGGCTTGAAAGCTCTTGGAAGTAATCTCTTCCAGATATCCAAGGCATCAGGGCAGCCTGTTGAAGGAGATCCGGGAACGCAGGGCACTGGCACACTCCTGGGAGGATCGCTCGAATCATCCAACGTCGATATTGTAGAAGAGATGGTACGAATGATTATTATCCAGCGAGCATACGATACAAACTCCAAAGTAATACAAGCTGCTGATGAGATGCTGACAACTACGAACGGCATCAAACGATAAATTATATAAGTGTTATTCCGATGCTGGGATGTTCAAATCCCGGCATCGGAATACAGGCGACTTTGATTGTAATGCATCTCCATCTGCTGCACGGATGGCCTAAAGTGTCCGAGACTAGTACTTGGGTACCCGTTATAGTTTGGCAGCGAAATTGGGCATAGGTTTGCCCTAGGAATTTTTGATGTACACCCAAACCTCCAAAACTACATACGCATTCCTATTTGCTTTGGTGCTTAGCAGCGGGATCTCGATTCTATCCAATGCTCAGTCAGAAACGCACTCAAATCGAACTAAAACCACGGCTAAAACTGGAGCAAACACGAAGAAAGCTGCCATCAGTAAGTCGATCCTTAAGCCAGAAGTCCCACAAGATGTGATTATTACCGTGCGTCCACAATCGGAAGTTATGGGAGGCTCGTTTACACTCGGTGAGATCGCCGATATCAGAGGCGGAGATAAGCCGCTTCGTGATAGGCTGGGTGCGATACAAATCGGGGTCTCTCCGCTGCCAGGCTATTCCAGAACGATCTGGCCAGGTGATGTCACAGTTCGGCTGCGTTCAAATAAACTGGACATCCTGCAAGTGAAACTCGACGCTCTTCCTGAGACTAAAATAACGCGCTCCAGCACGAGTGTAGAGGCAGATGAGATTACAAAAGCTGCTCTCGCAGCGGGTCAGATTGCAGTAAAAGAGCTGCCGGATGCCTCTGTAGAGTTAGTCCAGGCAGCGCAGAAAATAGTACTGCCTAAAGGCAAGCTGCTTGTTGTGACAGGAGCATACCAGGGCTCCCCCGAATCAGGTTCGATAACCATCCCCATCACAATGATGCTCGATGGGAAAACTATTCAATCGGTTTCGATAGGACTCAAGGTACGCCGGAAAGCAAGAGTTCTTCTGGCTAAGCGGGCAGTCAACCCGCACGAAATACTTACTGCGGACGATGTCTATCTTTCATTAACTCAGCTGCCGGCCGGCTTTACTCAGCCATGTATTGATCTCAAAGAGGCGGTTGGCAAACGGACAAAACGCAATCTTATAGCGGATCAACCCATCTCTGCAGTCAGTCTTGAGATGCCGCCAGCCATCAGTTCAAATGACAAAATTACCATAGAATGGGTGTTTGGTACTGTGCGAATCACTGCGCCGGGAATATCGCATCAGACAGGATTTGTGGGAGATACCATACATGTGTACGCCACCGATACGAAGAAAGAACTAGATGCAGTCATTGTGGATTCTCGAACAGTGCGAATTGTGGATAGCAGCGATACTGCTTCGAAATAGTAAGAAAGTTTGTGTCCGAGGAGTTTCATCATGATCAAACAACAGTCGCGCATTAAAGCGCAAAAAATAGTGTTGGGGCTGACTGCAGCTTCACTAATGATGGGGAGCAATATCTCCAAATCCGACTCTCTTTTTCCAGTTAAAAAAGCTGCAAAATCCTCTACGGGAAGCAGTAACGTGAATGCATCCTCACTGTACACCGATATCCGAGCCCACGATGTTGGCGATCTGCTGACAATAGTGGTGCTGGAGAGTACCACGGCACAGTCTGCGGCCACCACCAAAACTTCCCAAGATGAAAGCGTAAGCGCATTTGCTGGGACAGGGTTATTCAGCAGGATTTTTAAAGAGTTTCCACTCACAGCTAATAACTCCAGAGCTGGAAATGGCTCCGGTTCCACCACACGTTCGGGAACTCTGACCACGACACTAAGTGTTCTCGTGAAAGAGGTGCTGCCGAATGGAACGATAAAGGTGGAGGGTTCACGGCTGGTTGGAATCAACAAGGAGACCCAGCATGTCATCTTCAGCGGCATAGTGCGCCCGGAGGATATTGCTCCAGATAATACGATCTCGTCTAACCTGATTGCACAGGTGGAAGTGCACTACGATGGAAAAGGTATCGTTGCGGATACTCAGCGCATGGGGATTCTAACGCGAGCCTTTAAATTTCTGTTCTAGAGACAATTGCATAAATCGTAACAATCTCATAATCTTTCTATTCTTTGCCTAACCCCCCGGCCCCCTTCCCTGACCACGCAAACGATAAAGCTGTTTGCGTTAGGGAAGGGGGAGAATTAATGATCAAGATTCCCCCTTCCCTCCGAGGTACGAGGGAATCAGGGAAGGGGGGCAGGAGGGTTAGGCAAAATATGTACTACTTGGATTTTTGTAATCACCTCTCTAGACAATCAAAGATTTGATGAAGATGAGGAAGTATTTCAAGTTTTTAGATTTCCGGGAGTTGAAAACTCCTGGCATCAAATAGCAGTCGTCTTCGGTCGTGATTCTTATACTGCGGACTTAGCACCAGTTTGAGAATTTAGCCCATGCAGGGAGCCTCAGCAACCGGAGATGGGCTTCGCAAATCCTGGCCGGTACTTTAGTGCCGCGTCTATTGGAGATGGGCTTCGCTAATCCAGCGTGGAGATTCAACCACTACGTAACATATTGCTGAGGTATTCACTTCCAGCAATCCACCTGAATCGAGAGAACATTATGAAAAACAGGCTGTTCGCCCTGTATTTAATTCTAAACATAGTATTTGCTGGCCATGTAGCATTCGCAGATGCAGATGCCGAGGCAGACCCAGAATCTAAACCGCCGAAAGTCAAAACAACCCAGAAGCGAAGTCAGAAGAGTGAAGCGAATCCTGCTCTCAATCTGCGTGTGGAGGAGGCCAGGCAGGACTATCTGAATTCGCTCATGGGTGGAATGACCAGGATTAAAGACATTGCAGATGTACAGGGTGTACGCGGTAACCAGTTAATCGGATATGGGTTAGTAATCGGCTTAGAAGGTACAGGAGATGGCCAGAGCAGCGCTTTCACTCCGCAGACCGTCGCGAATATGCTGCGCAAATTCGCTATCACGCTCAGTGTGCCTTCCAGTCAGCTTCAAGTGAAAAACGTGGCTGCCGTCATGGTGACTTCTGTGCTGCCGCCCTTCTTGAAGTCGGGAAGCTTAATCAATGTGACGGTATCGTCTATTGGAGACGCGAAGTCGCTGCAGGGAGGAACTCTGCTGCAGACTCCCTTGCGCGCTGCAGATGGCGGAATATATGCAGTGGCACAGGGCGCAGTATCCATTGGGGGTTTTAATTTCGGGGCAGGCGGTTCTAGTATTCAGAAAAATCATGTCACAGCGGGCCGTATCCCTCAGGGAGCTACTGTTGAGCAGGATGTACCGACCACGCTTTCAGAAGCAGGAATAGTGAGAATTCTTCTCCGTGACCCAGACTTCACCACAGCCAGCCGAACAGCATCTGCGATCAGGAGTTCACTCCCAGGAGTTTTCGCGGAAGCTACTGATCCTGGTACCATCTCCATCCAGGTTCCTCCTGAGCAGAGTGGTGATCTAATCAGTTTTATATCACGGATAGAGAGAGTGGGTGTAACGCCGGACATTCAAGCCCGAATAATTGTAAACGAACGCACAGGTACAGTAGTAATGGGGGGGAATGTTCGCCTTTCGAAAGGTGCGATCGCACACGGCGCCATCAGCATTAAAATCGAAAACAATCCCATTGTTGTACCAGGCGCTTCCTTCTCAAATCAGCCCACTGTGGTAGTTCCTCAGCAGACGACTACAGTGCAAGAGAAAGCATCGCAGCTTGCATCCATACCTGCAACAACTACGGTGGATCAACTGGTGCGGGCGCTCAATACTCTGGGAGTTACTCCCAGAGACCTTATCTCAATTCTTCAGGGAATGCAGTCGGCCGGTATGATATCGGCAACGATAGAGGTGCAATAATGGCAGTCGATCCGTTGGCTGGTTCTATTGTATTAAAAACTCAAATCCACCCTGCTCAAAACAACACCGTCAAGCCGCTGAGTGATACGGAAAGGCAGCGCGCCAAGCTTAAAAAAGCGACGCAGGAGTTTGAAGGTGTTTTTATTGGTATGATGCTTAAACAGATGCGAAAATCGATGGCTGGAAACACTCCGTTATTTGGCAGCAGCTACGAAGCAAAATACTATCAGGAGATGGTAGACGATAAAGTAGCGCAACAGATGAGTTCCACTGGTTCATTCGGACTGGCAACAAAGTTGTATAAATCGATGGAACACACACTGGGGCTTGATAAGCGGGAACTCCCAAATGCTCCCACATTTGACGCTGGGGTGGAACAGTTGGTTGACATATTCAAGAAAATGCAGAGTGATATGAATGGCCAAAAGATTCCAGATGGAGTTAGCGGTAGTAAAACTGGCAAGTGAGATAGATTTTAGGAGAAAGTGCAATGCCTCGACCGAACACGAATATAAGTACGCTTCGCCGCATACTTCAGCAGGAGCTGGCATTAGGTAAGCGCATGGCGCTGATCACTCAGGACGAGACAGATGCACTCGTTGAGAATAATGCTGCCCTTGTCGCCACTCTGGAATCAGAGCTTCGCCAATGTATGTCGCAGCACGCAGTTCTGGAGGCATGCAGAGTGAATGCTATCAGGGAACTTGCCTGGGCTATGCAGATGCAGACCTTACCCACTTTCGGGAATCTGCTCGCAGAGCTTCCAGCCAAAGACAGTGAATCACTCGAAAAACTGAGAGATGAAATCATGAATACACAGCGCGTGTTGGAGATACTTAACGCCCGTAATCGAGTGCTGTTAGATAATCTGCTGGAGTACGTTCGTTTCAGTCTGAATGCCATAACATCCGCCGCACTGCAGCCTGCTCGCTACGGTTCGAATCTGGTGAGGATTGCCACACCAGCGTTTTATGTAGACAGCAGAGTATAGCGCCAGCAATGGTGCATAACAAGAATCGTTCCTGGCTATTCGCTGTCTGAAATGTGCCTTCGCACTCCAGCAAACCAATGAATGGTTTCGTTTTACCCCGGACGCACGGATGTGTCCGGTTATCTTGATCAGGAGACCACAAACCATGCCATCGACATTTTTCGGTATAGAGATAGGAAGCAGAGCACTGGCAGCCAGTCAGTTGGCCCTGGATGTAGTCGGTCAAAACACATCCAATATCAATACGCCTGGTTACTCAAGACAGGTGGTAAATCTGGATGCCACCGATCCGTACACACTGCCAGATCAACAGCCTCCCAAGATAGGAGAGCTGGGCACAGGAGTACAGGTTACCAGTGTCACCCGTGTGCGAGATGCGTTCCTTGATAACCGTGTTCAGCTTGCCCTTTCCGATCAGGGCTCACTGAATACCCTTAAAGATGTTACTGGGCGTGTAGAGCAGGCTTACAATGAACCGGGAACCACTGGCATCGGCCAACTGACAACAGACTTGCTGAATTCTTTTTCTGATCTATCTGCAAATCCTGAAAGTAAGGCCATTCGTTCCACAGTGCGCAACCGAGCGCAATCACTGGTAGCCGCATTCCACTCACTGAATGCAGCCATGAATCAGATCAATCCTGAACTCGTGGCTAAAATAGATGCCAAAGTTAAGACTGTGAACGATATCGCTTCGCAAATTGCTAAACTAAATCAGCAGATCGGCCTCAGTTTAGCCAATGGAGATCACCCAAACGACCTGCAAGATAAACGCGGAGCGCTCATCAATCAGTTAAGTGGTTTTATTGATATCCATGTCATAAATACCACTAATACACAGAATGGCCAACCGACGGGTAAAGTGCAGATTACTGTTGGAGGGTTCGCTCTCGTTCAAAATGATGATGCAAACACGCTTCCATCCACTCTGGCTACAGGAAATGGGCTGTATGGGCTGGTCACACCCAATAACGATACGATACCGCTTCAAGGAGGTGAGATATTTGGCCTCATCAAAGCGACTACTCTTCTTAATGGTTATCAAGCAGATTTGAATGCTCTTGCTTCGAATCTGGTCGCTGCGGTAAACGCTATACACAAGACAGGATATGGCCTCAACGGACTTACAAACAATCAGTTTTTTGCTGATCCTCCGCCAGGAACATCAGTCGATGCAGGTTCCATAGTCGTAAGTACAGCCGTTCAGAACAGCCTGGATGCGATTGCGGCGGCAGCCACTGTCGCCACTACTCCAGGAAACTATGCTCCAGGAAATGGTGATAATGCACGTGCATTGGCAGGCCTCACATATCAGCCGTTAGCTGCTTTGGGAAACTTTAGTTTAAATGACTACTACAACTCCAAAGTAGCTCTGGTAGGCGCAGATTCCCAATCCTATATTGCACAGTCTGACAATCAGTCCAGAGTGGTGAGTATGCTGCAAAACCAGCAGTCCTCTGTTTCAGGAGTCAATCTAGACGAAGAGCTTACAAAGATGATGTCTTATCAGCGAACATATCAGGCTGCCGCACGCATTATCAATACCATGGACGCGGTACTCAACACAATTATCAACGGTCTGGGAGCTACCGCTTCTGGCGGATAAATATAGATGATAGATGTTGGCGCTGAATGGATTCGGCGTCCACCGGCTTTAACCGGCAACTACGGATAGGAGGAACCAAATTGCCCACACGAATAAGCAGTACTCAAATGTCGGATAGTTCTATCTTAGGCATCATGAGTGCCTATGAACGATTTGATAATGCGCAGAGAAGAGTGAATACTGGCAAGCAGCTGCAAGTGCCTTCGGATAACCCTTCGGGCACGGCAGATACGCTTGGATTTCGAGAAAAAGTATCTGAACTGGATCAGTTTTCAAAAAATATGAACGAGGCTAAGGGATTTATGGCGACCAGTGAGACTGCACTGGATAGTGTTTCTCAGTTACTGCGTCAGGCGCGCTCGATAGCAGTGCAGGGGGCAAGTGATAATACGAGTGCGGAAGCAAGGCAAGCGTTGGGAAGCCAGCTCGACAACATTATCCAGCAGCTAGGAAATATTGGAAATGCAACCTATGGGTCGAGATATGTGTTCGGAGGGCAGCATAGTAATGCACCTGCGTTTAATGGCGCTGGAGGAGGATTTGTCTACTCGGGAGGCACCTCTGCCACAGGCGACGACAAGATTGTGCTGGATATCGGGCGCGGCGAAGCCCTTCAAGTCAATGTTACTGGAGACACTGTGTTGTCTCCACTCATCCAGGATCAAACCACACCGGTTTTTGTACGATCGATTCTGGGTAAATTGAGGGATGATGTGGCCAGTGGGGCATCCTCAATCGTTTCCAACACCGATCTGACAGCACTGGATGGGCAGATAAACAATGTACTTGCTGTGCGGGCAGATATGGGTGCGAAGATTCAACGCGTCGATCTGACAATTTCAAGAAATGACCAAACAAAAGTAAACTTTCAGAAGTTTATTTCCAATATAGAAGATGCGGACATTCCAAAATCCGTGGTTGAACTACAGTCTGCACAGACCGCCTATCAGGCAGCCCTGGCAGCCACTTCCAGAAGTTTTCAGAACAGTCTTCTAGACTATTTAAAATAAAATACAATTAATT
>JANXSG010000175.1 GCA_025352825.1 Chthonomonadaceae bacterium
GGGGTGAGGTGGATACGTTTTAACCCCGGCGAAACAACGGAAATTGGGCGTAGCATGATTACAGATTATCCTTTTGAGGTGAGTTACCACGCCCCCCGATACCTTCTCGAGTCGTTCGGACGAATTGGAGTAGTAGATCAAGTTCCGGACTTTTCTCTATTTCATCTTCAATTGCTTCCAAAGCTTGAGATACATTCAGATTCGTTCGATACAGCAGCTTGTATGCCTGGCGAAGTTCCGCGCGTACCTTGGGAGGAATTCCTGCCCGGCGCAATCCTCTGATATTAATATCAAAGACTTTTGCCGGCCGGCCTTCTGCAATCATATAAGGAGGAACATCTCGGTTTAAGCCAGATAGCCCGCCTATCATCGCAAGGGTTCCAATGCGACCATGTTGATGTACGCCTGTCATGCCGCCAATATTGACGCTGTCTCCGATCAATACATGCCCACTAATCCCCACATAGGAAGCGATAGATACATTATTGCCAATCTCGCAGTTGTGACCGATGTGCGCATAGGCCATCAGCATACTTCCATTCCCAATACGAGTGTAGTTGCCCTCACCGGTTGCACGATGAATTGTAGAGTATTCCCGGATGATATTTTTATTGCCAATCTCAACAAAAGAGACCTCATTTTTGAACTTTGTATCCTGAGGAGGGCCGCCTATCTGAGTGCCGCCAAATATCTCACATTGACTGCCGATGATGGTATTCTCTATTAGTTGAACATGAGGGTGCAATCGCGTGCCATATCCAATTCTTACTCCAGTACCCACTATGCAGTAGGCGCCTATGATCACATCCCCAGCTACTACGGCATCAGGGGCAATTATTGCTGTAGGATGAATGAAAGGGGTATCAATCACTGTTAAGATCCCCTTTCGATCTGGATTCCAGCGGTCGGGTATCCAGCTGCTCTTCCTTAATCGCGAACGACATTTCGCCAGAGGCAGCCACCTGATTATCGACCTTTGCGCTAACTACGACTTTGCCCAGAGCCCCGCGTCTCCATATCATCGTCGCTTCAATCATCAGAGCATCGCCAGGAACCACTGGCTTTCTGAAACGCATTTTGTCGATAGATGCAAGGTAGACAATACGGCCTTGAAATTCCTCAATCGAGAGCAGCATCAACCCCGCCGCCTGTGCCATCGATTCTGTAATAAGCACCCCAGGCATCACGGCACGCCCTGGGAAGTGGCCGTTGAAAAACTCTTCGTTGATACTTACGTTTTTTAAGGCAAGAATTTTTTCCCCGGGAGTCAACTCTAGAACGCGATCTATCATCAGGAACGGGTAACGATGCGGCAGCATCGTACGGATTTCGTCTATGGACATCTCTAAACTCATTCAGTTTTCCTGTTCTGAAGCCTGTTCGGAGCGGAGTAACAGCTCTCTGGCCATGGCATTATTAATTCGGTGACCGGGACGAATTGCCCTCATATGAAAGCATGACCTTGCATTAAGCAGTGCCAGATCGCCTATACAGTCTAAAATTTTGTGGGCGCACCACTCTTTTTCTACACGCAGGGGTGATGAATAGGTCGCCGGAGGAGTTATTATCAGCACATTCTCCAGTGAACCACCTTTTGCCAGTCCGGAGTCCAGTATTGCTTGAACTTCTTGCAGAAATGCAAAGGTTCTTGCAGGCGAAATATGGCTGCAATAGCTGTCTATATCCACTCCTAATACAGCACATATTGTCGAACTGCCTTCTGGCCAGTTGTCGAATTGCGTGGTTACCTCTATCGAAAACTCTTCTGCAGGGCTGGCCTCGCATATACTATGCCCCTGAACTATCTCGGATTTGCTCTTAATTTTAAAAAAATGTGCCTCTTGGGACTGTTTTGCAACTCCCACATTCAAGATTTCTTCCACCCACGGGAGGCTGCTTCCATCAAGGATGGGTAGTTCAGAGCCAACAACTTCTATAATTGCGTTATCGATATTACATCCGGATAGTGCAGAGAGTAAGTGTTCCACAGTGCTGACAAGAACTCCTTCACTGCCAAGTACCGTGCATCTTGAGGTGTCGATAACATAGTCGGCTCTAGCAGGTATTTCCATCGAACCTACTCGGAAAACCCTGCCAAAATTTTCACTGGCAGGATGAACTGTAACGCTCGAAGTCGCTCCAGAATGAATTCCTATTCCAGAAAGAGTGAAACTTCCTGCGATAGTCTGCTGCATGGCGGTTTTCAATTTGGGTTTCTTATCTCGTCGAGCTTAAAACGTGCTTCCAGTTCTGATATTCTTTTTTCCATAGCCCGCATTTTTTTTATTTGTGCAGGAAGCGTTGCCGTGGCAGCGTATTCTCGCATTCTCTCCCGGTGCGGCCTCCCCGGAAAGCCGATGATTGTTTCACCTGGATCTACATCTGAAATCGCGCAGGCTTGGGCCGCCAACCGGGCGCCATCACCAATTGAAATATTATCTACCACGCCTGATTGCCCCCCAAGTACTACTCCATTTCCCAATCGCGCACTTCCTCCCACACCGGTCATCGACACTATAATACAGCTTTGGCCAACCTGAACATTATGACCGATCTGAACCAGGTTGTCTATTTTAGTGCCGGCTCCTATTGTGGTGACACCCGTTTTGGCACGGTCAATACAGGAGTTTGCTCCGATCTCTACATCGTCTCCTATTCTTACTTTGCCTAGTTGAGGAACTTTTCTGAGTGCGAAACCTACTTGTACATATCCAAATCCATCAGCGCCTAGAATGCATCCGCCATGAATTCTGCAGCGTTTTCCGATGCTGACTTCGGGATATAAAACCACATTCGGGAATAGAATAGTGCCTGCGCCAATAACACAGTTTTCCGCCACACGGACTCCAGGTAGTATTACCACCCGTTCTCCGATTACTGTGCCGTCTCCTATAGAGACATGCGCTCCAATACGGACACCCTCACCAAGCAAAATATTAGCGCCAAGCATTGCGGAAGGATGGATACCTTCTGGGGCGAATACTGGCACCGAAAACGTCTCAAGAACGGTGACAAAAGCAAGGCGTGGATGTTCGATGTAGATGATTGCTTTATCGGTATGGGGCAGCCGCTCTTTTTCGGTAGTAGGGGCTAGAATGGCCCCCGCACGTGATTTTAGTGCGGAATCTAAATAGCTGCTGTTTTCAGCAAACACAATATCAGTTTCATTAGAATCTGCAATACTTGCCACCCCTTCGATTTCGATATCGGAACCGCCAATTAGCTCTCCATCTAATAGCTGATTAATTGCGCCTAGTTTCATGGTGTTTTCCGTCGTGATGTTGGGTTCCACTGTAGCCGTAGTTCTCGCGCCACTTCCGATGTGCGATCCGAAGAGTAGGGGGAGCCTGCTGCCGCGAGTTTCCAGTTCTCTTTTCGCGCAATTTGTACCACACACTGTTGCACGTCTTGTTCAATGGATTTTTTAAGCCTATTTATTTGTATTTCCCATGCTGCTTTTTCGCGATCGGAAGCTGCTCTTGTCCGCCCGGATGCGCTTTCGAAATTACTATAATCTAAATGCTGTAACGAGATATTTAATGACTTTGCATTTCGAATTGAAGCGATGGACTTCTCGCTTCCAATTAGCGGAATGGATTCAGAATCTGGCATGAGATCTTGAACTGCCTTCATGTTTCGACTAGAAGCAGAAAGTTCTATCTTCTCAGCGTCTAGATTAAGATAAGTCTGCAGTGCAGCTATTCGCTCACGGCTTTTCTGTTCTAATGCGATTTTTTTAGGTTCTAGAATTTTCTCTACTTCAGGCATTACATCCCCAAGCAGATGGCTTTGCTCTTCAGATTTGCTTTGAATTTGTGCTTGTACAATCTGTCTCTGCAGTAGAGCATCCTTTAGAGACTGTCCAGAATACACTCGGATTTGACTTTGCAGCGCAATATCTCGGTAGCCAAGCCGTGCTATATCTCTATCAAGCTGATTTGATTTCAAAAGATGTTCCGAAGCCAAAGTGATTTGAAGTTGTTTCCTGGCAGCAGCCATCTGAATCAGAGTATTTCTTGCTTCAATAAGCTTCTCTCTAGCTATTCGTTTTGTATTTCGCAAACGAATAAGATCTGCACTCTGCTGTAGATATCGCATTACATAATCTTCAATCGGTTTTTGCCTTTGCATCACTATACTTTGCGATGCTGAGGGCGCTATAGTGAATGAAGCATTTTCTGAATGTGGCGGCAGCGGGAACAGGGAGGTATGTGGATCATATTCAGATTGGCTATTGAGAGAATGCTGCATAGATACAATTTGAGGCCACGATGGATGCAAGCTTGCGAGTTCTTGAATATTTACGAAGTAATTCAAGAGAGCAAGATGCGGTTTTCCACATCCCACAGCCAGTATCCCGCTTAATGTGATTGAGGCGAAGCGGTGGGCGCAACGCGCCACTGCCCCGCCCCGCGAATACCTAATCACAGCCGAAACTCCTTAATTCGTAGTTCAGGTGAGGGGCTATTTATTCAAATGTACCAGTACGTCTTTCGTAATGTCATTTTCAGCATAAAGAGCTAAATCTCCGTTCAGCACGAGGGTATAGTTTTTTTCCTTTGCTACTTTGGCAATCGCATCCTTAACGTCTTTTTGTAATTTAACTGTTATAGTGCTTATTTGCTTCTGAAGATCAGCATCCGCCTCACGCTGGCGAGCTTCTATCCTGCTGGTCGAGTCGCTGGCAGCTTTTGTATAATCGGTGAGCTTCACATTATCTGCCGGAGCAAGCTGTCCCTGTTTTTGCTGCAGCGCTTGGAACTCGTCCAGTTTTGCTTTGCTCGAATCCATCAGTACTTTTTTACGTGTCTTCTGAGCATCGTTAAGCCCGGCAGGACTGTTTTCCTGAGCTGTAAGCTGTGCAAGTTCTGTCTGCTCTTTATCATTGAGCAATGGGTTTTGCTGCCAGCTGCGAAGCTGCGTTAAAATATCATTCTTCTTTTTATTGATATCTTCATCTGCGGATGTAGTCGCTTTGTATTCAGCCATTAATCTAGCAGAATCCACCGACGCAATCTTTAATGCTGCATTCGGATTCTCTTTTTGCATGCCAGCCTGCGCCGTTAACGCTGCAATAATTCCCATCGTGGTGAATAACCCAACGATTATATGCAAGCCGCGATTCGAGTCTAACATCGAAAAATCTCCTTTAAGTTGTGAGCAAAATATTATAGCAGATGTGGAACTTACAGGCAAGCGACCGAACTGTACGATAGCACCAATTCATCTGCTATCGTACAGTTAGGATGCTCTGTAAGAACTCTATAGAAGTAGTTGCAAAATTCAAAAATTTTTTAATTTAGTTGCATACTTTTGCAATTACCTCTATATTAATGGAATATCAGAATACGTTTCCAATACTGAAATGAGTTCGACCGCCTTCTTTACTAAATCCAAAGTCGAGTCTCAGCGGGCCAATAGGAGTACCGACTCGAATACCTGCCCCTATGCCAGCATGGAAATTGAAAGGCGATTGGTTGAATCCTGCGATGGTGACGCCCGTGTAGGAACCTCCCCAGGCATCCCCAACATCCAGAAAGAGTACACCCTTAAGTTTGCGAGCGAGAGGATGCCGATATTCTATAGAACCCAGAAACATGTTGCGTCCCCAGAATCTGTCTTCTCTGAATCCTCGAAGTGATTCTGCTCCACCAACAAAATACTGTTCGAAGAAGGGAAGCGTTCCTAATGATGAACCAAGAATGAACCTCGTCGCAACAGAAGCTTTGTCTTCATCCGGCTTGCCACGTTTGCGCGGGCCGGAAAGACTGAAATACTGCCGCATTTCAAGCGAAGCTTTAGAGAAACTAACTGACCCTGTGACTGCACCCGTAACGGGGCTTCCATTTGAGAGCAGAACGGGTTTAATATTTGCATGTCCTATTTCGATGGTGGAAGTCTGGAATCCGCCCGAAATCGGGTCGACATCTAGATCCCGTGTATTATGCATCAGAGTGCCGGCAATCGAGTAGATGGGGCCGTTCTGAATAATCTCTGCATTAGAAGGGGAGAGATCAAGGGTGCCTGTACGTACATTCTCACCTCGCAGAGAAAGTGAGCCTCTTAAATTCTCTTTTATGGGTCTGCTGAAAGTAACAGTTGATCCAGTTCGCTGCTCGTTATACCGGTTGTCTGTACCTACATTCACGGAGGATACAACACTGTTCTGAAGAGAGTTCGAGAAGCGATATACTGTTTTATCATACAACTGTACAGCGAGTGAGGTGTGTTTGCTATCAAGCCATGGTTCTGTGAATCCCAATTCTATGCTGCTTCGGCTGACTGCTCCACCTGCCTCCCATAGCAGATTTACTGTTTCGCCCATTCCGCGAAAATTGGTCTCGGTAATTTCAGCACGCCCTAATAACTGGGCACGGTTACTAAAACCTATACCAGCAGATACTATTCCCGTCCTCTTCTCAACCACGCTGATGGTGAGTGCAATTTTGCCCCCGCCCATATCCGTGTCTGCAGGGGTAACATCGTCAAAAAGATCGAGGTTCAGCAGTCTCCGAATATCCCCATTGAGCGTGTTGCGGTTGAAATAGTCTCCCTCTTTTGTTTTCATCTCTCGGATGATAACACGCCTTTTTGTCTTATGATTTTTTACAATATTGATCTTTCCTACACGCGTAACAACGATCTCAATATTCAGTACTCCCGGATTCTTCTCATCAATTCCTGTGGACTGGCCAAATGCAATGGCGTATCCCCTGCGATTGTAAAGGTCTTGAATGTCGGTTGTGTCCCGCAGAAACTGATTCGGATTGAATACAGTTTTGTCTTTTGTAAAATGCAGCAGAGTCTGAATCTCTTCAATTTTAATCGGGCCGGAACCGGTAATGGTGATCCCTTTGATAGTGTCATTTTCTTCTACTTCGATAATGACCTTACAGCTGCCCGTGGGCGGATTTGGCTCTTCCGATCGTACACGAACTGCGATGTCTGGATCTCCGGACCTTGCCCCAAAGTTACCTGTCAAATATAGGTTTGTCTTCATTTCAGAGATTGTTCTATCACTGCATGGATCGCCTACTTTATGCCCGCTTGCAGCAATGATATAAGCCGTGGAGAACGATTTGTTGCCCAGCACAGTTATTTCGCCGATACGGGTGCCTGTGGGAGTGATTATTGGAGGGGGAACAGTGATGGAATTCGGAGCCTGTGCAAACGAAAATATGGGAATTAGCATGCTGATCAGACTAGCGGATATGGTCGCAGTAAGCAGCAAAGACGACATTTTCGTCTTTCCGCGGGTTGGTATCATCATGCGTTTCGATTCTCCTCCGTAAGCGCTTATTCTGCGCGTTTTCTTGTAAAAATATCTATGTTGCCCGGCACAGAACTATCCATCTGGGAAGCCTGCGGCCAATCGCCTTGTATGCGGTCATTGCGTCTGAAAGACGCCTGATTTATAAATGCCGGGAGCTGAAAACTCCCGGGAACAATTCAATTCTGGAGCACTTTTATTGGCGTCACAATATCTCTCTCGCTAAGGTTTGTAATAGGACTCAAGCTTTCTTCGAAGCATTCCTCTTGCGCGAGAAAGTCTCGTTTTGACATTTTCCAGGGAGAGTCCTGTGGCTTCTACAATTTCATTGTAAGAAAGATTCTGAAATTCCCGAAGAACCACCACCTCTTTATAGTCCGGAGGCAGGGTATCTATGGCAGCCATTATTTTCTCTCGTAACTCTTTATCTTCAAGTACGATCTGTGGTGAATTGCTCCAATCGGGTACCTCTCGCGTCGACCCTTTTTCATCATCCAGATCACGTGGTTGATCCAGTGATTCTATATGAAGTGAACGCTGCCGTTCTCGCTGCCGTACACGGTTGATACAGAGATTACGGGCAATTTGGAACAGCCAGGTAAAAACCTTAGAATCACCTCGGAATCGATCGTAGTGCCGAAATGCCGATATAAATGTCTCTTGCGTTAAATCGGCTGCCTCTTCGTAATCCCCAAGCATTCTATATATTACATTAAATATTCTTTTCTCATATTTCGCTACAAGAGCAGTGAAATCGAGTTTTCGATCATCGTCTTCTGGTTCAGATGGTTTCATGCGGCGGATCGCGCCTCCCGCGTCTTATCTACTGCATGAACTCTCGGTCGGCTAGATCGTGATACCGGTGAGAATACTTGACTGACAATGTTAAAAAAAGCCTTCGCAACCCGTGAATTTACCGGCAAGATACTGCAGATATTAGAACGCGAGTTGTGAGGATTTGTTACAGTTTGCGGGCTGCGATCAGGAAGATTGTGCCTGAGAAGCAACAGTGAAGTTTCCTTGATCAATGTGTAAATGAGCGAGATGCGCCTCTTTTCAGTCGTGTGCATCTTAGTTCACCTTAAAATCGAAAAACTCCTTCTAAGAGAAACTGCGATGTACGCTGTTCATTCGTATCGAACGACAGTTGATACCTGTCTTTGAATCGAAGGCTTATCTTGAGATCATAAACATTTTGAAATCCACTTAGACTCCTATAGTACGATATATAGAAGGGATTAAATATTTTAGTGGTAGCGGTAAAATTGAGACGAGTTACAGGATCGTAGTCTAAAGAGATCTCTTCAAATCCGAAAGCGGCAGCAGACTTTTCGAAGAAGCCAGGAATAATACTTCCTTTGAAAGCATTTGCAAGCTGTGATGCAAGCACCTGTCCTGAGTTTCGGCTAAGCAGGCTGATCGTGTCTCCACCGCCAATGATACCTGTTAGACGTTGATTCAGGCTTTGTTGATCCGAAGCTAAGTCCGGGGGATCAGACTGAAAGTTAAGCGCCAGCAGTGATTCACCGGTCAGAGGATCTGTCACATCGCCAGTTATTGGGCCGTGTGCAGTCACCGTGATATTATATCTTCTGCGTACACCAGAAATTGAAGCAGCAGAAAGTGTGGTTTTAGCTCGCAGATCTACATCCAG
This sequence comes from Chthonomonadaceae bacterium, assembly GCA_025352825.1. Taxonomy (GTDB): domain Bacteria; phylum Armatimonadota; class Chthonomonadetes; order Chthonomonadales; family Chthonomonadaceae; genus JANXSG01. The sequence continues at coordinate 8,925 of JANXSG010000175.1, forward strand.
GCCAAGTGTGGGAGAATCGAAATTACGCGTATCTGCAACGGGGTATATCAACCTCAACGTTCCAGGCGGCAGTATTGTAAAAACCGCGGTGGGCAGTTTAAGTTTCCCTTCATCTAGAATTAACGTACCCTGCAACTGAGGTTGTGATAGTGATCCTGTGAAACCGATATCTCCACGTACAAGAGCGTTTAACTGCGAATTGACCATCCGAACATTGCGATCAAGGCGAAGATGTAGATTCTTAAATCTGGGATCTATCAAAGGCTCCACAAACAGCGAATCACCTGTGCTCATATCTGAAGGGAGTGAAGCAAAAGCGTCGTGCACGGCAATGTATCCTCCCAGTATGGGCTGCTGTAAAGAGCCATCTACCTTGAGCTGGATTCCTGCGGTACCACGTATGCTTCCGCTGCCGATTGAAGGGAGAGGCGTTTGATTGAAAGCAATGCTTGGTGCACTAAGCGTTAGACCATCCTCAGGATTTGGAATTTCGCCATCCGTCTGAACAATGGGTAGTCGCCCTTTCAAAGTTACTGGGACATCCGCATAAACGATTTTAGAAGCATTTGTGTTAAAGAGATGCGCTTTTAGCTTAAAGTCTGGAGACACGAAAATATAGTTACCATTCAGTGCAAGAGTTCCTGAAATATCAGTAAGTCCTTCAGAAAGATCTGTCAATCGCAGTTTGGGTATATCCAAGGCGAGCTGGCCGGAAAATTTCGGTTTACGTGCGGTTCCTTTCAAGGCGGCATTTAATATCAGGCTGCCTTCACTTCCTTCCGTGCGAGTTTTATTCAGAGAGGCATCGGATTTAGAGTTCAAGGCTATCACGCGAAATAGTTCCGCGATCTCATTCAATGAAAGTTTTAGTCCAGGATGGGTACTGGTACCTGCTTGAAAATCAAGCGGTGAGTCTTTGGTAATAAATGGGCTGGTCCAGGAGAACCCCATACTTCCGGACGCGGACAAGTCGAGATTAGGATGTTCGGGAGTGCCATCCCCTTTCTTGACAAAATGGATATTTCCCGCGACAGCACCTTCTTTGATCGTAGCTCCGTAGATATCGATGTGATCAATTGTTTGTGCGCTAAGTATGGCTGCCGTATCAGGCAGTTTCGACAAATCCTTTACGCTCCGCAGCAGAATTTTTTTAGCAGATGGCGCTGTCACCGAAGTCGCGATCAATGGCGTGATCGCTAGAGGAGAAATATTTCTAGGATGAAGTACGGCCACATTGCTCAGGTTTACTGAAACTTCCAGTTCAGGGGAACTAAATTTACCAGAAGCTACTATTCCAAAATCACCTTTACCCATTATATCGGGGACATCTGCTGTGATCAGATTGCGATTTTCAGCTTTAGTAAACCATTTCTGAAGAAATCCCAGATCGACATTATAAGCGCTGATATCACCGGCGATGTTTCCTTCATACTCCATCCTTATGTCTCTGCCATCCACTTCGAAATGGGCTTCTTTACTCTCAAGGCGCGTGCGCGCAACACTTATACTTTTTGAATCTATAACGGCGGTGCCAGAAAAAATAGAGATGGGGTAGCTATTCACACGTATATCGCTAGCTACCCAATTGAGGTTCCCTTTATATTCTCTTAACGTTCCTGAAAATGAGTAGGAGCCGCTCAATGAACCCTCTATTGGTCCGGCAATCTGGCTCAGTACATCCTGGAGTTTCTGGCTTTTTTCGAGATGCATTATTATCGTAGCATCAGCAATTTCTCGGAGGCGCTGTATCGGATAGTCTGTCCATTTGATCTCACCGATGAGCTCTTTGCTGCTTGTATTGAATTTCATATCTGACGAGAATACAGCCGAGGTGGATGGATGAAGCGAATCTTTCAACTGCAGGTTCGTTACTGATATGAGACTACCCACAGCGCTTGCAGAAAGATCTAATGACCCGAGAGAGACGCTGTTCAGATTTAATTTTTTCGCCTGCAATTTGAGATTGAATTCGGGTTTGCTAATATTTCCGGATAGTACTCCTTCAAAGTTTAACGACCCATCAAGCCGATCTGCAAAGGTCTCAGGCAGAGTATCTAGCAGAGTCTGAATTTCAATATTATCGCCGTTCAGACGTATATTCAGGCTCTTATCATGATTTATGGCTCCAGATAGCTGTACTCTGCCTCCGGCTAAATCAGCTCCAGCATTATCAACATGAAATCCTTGGTCATCGAGTTCTCCTTTAATGGATGCATTTCGAACGGGTTTGCCATTAAGCGACAACATGTCGAATGCCACGGTAAAAGGCGCCCTTGTATAGAGTCTATCCAGGCTGCCTCTTAGCTGAACTGCATCTGTCGATAGGAATCCTGTAACCGCCTCGTCACCAATATCTACTCCCAGAGATAGCAGCAGGTCAGCTATATCAATTTTATCTGCCTGTGCTGTCAGGCTAAGAGTTGGTTTGGCTGAAAATGGCTCGGTTTCGATTCCCGTAAAACGCAGAGTTCCAGAACCTCTATTTGCTTTTGCCTGACTCAAGATCAGTGCACTGCGAGAGAGGTCGAAGTCTGCAGTGAATCTATCCAGCCCAAACTTTCTGTACTCCAGGGCAAATGCAGTCGCTCTTCCCTGCAGCATAGGATCATCCAATGTTCCTGCAAGTTTTGCTCGCAAGTAACCTACGCCTTGAAGCCCATTTTCAATATTAGCTGTAAAGACAGGCCGCTCAGTTATTGCCTTTGTTATCTGCTGTATAGGATCGGAAAGGTACGTCGGTTCATTCGTGGCATGCATTGAAAGCAGATTCGCGGCTCGCGTTAAATCTGCGAGCTGCAGTTCATCCGCATCTATATTAATATCCAGCGCTTTCGTGTCCATTTGATAGGTACCGTTCGCAAGTAAGTACCCTCTAGGATCTTCCACACGCAGTTCGCGAAGATTGAATGTATGATTGACAGTATCCCCTCTGGCATAGACCATCCCCACATGCTGATCGCCTTTTTGAAGGTTTACAGCCTGACACTGTACTGCGGCCTGTGCTGGATTATTTCCTTCTTTTACTATGGCAATATCTATTTGCCCGAGACCCGCTAACTGCTCCTTGGCAGCATCCGGAATCTGTGCTAGCTGCAGTTTTCTCCCGTGTGCAGTGAGTCGAAAGTCATCCTTTTCCCCCCAATGCCCGCCCGCCTGCACTTTGATTGTACCGCCAGCAAAACTACCAGTTGCATCTGTATTGAAAGTATGATTTGCAAGCACTGCCTGAAGCTGAACCAGTTTTGCGATATGATGCGAGTAATTTACCTGCGGGAGGAGTGCTGTTACGGAAGCAGAGATATTGGAAATTGGGCCTGTAACTTTAGCTTCTATATTCCCAGTTGAGTATATATTTTTTAAAATATTTTCAGTTTCCGCATTTAAAGACTTTATGTGAAGAGAATGAATGTACTCCGCTATTTTTGTGAAATCTGCAGCTTTGGAACTACCTGCGAAATCTAGTGTCACTTCGGGTTTAGGCACCAAGTGATCAGTTGTCATTGGTATCATGTTCAAGCCCCGTATGGAACCAAGGATGTTAACAGGGATATGTGCATAGTTGCCTGCAAGATTGGCATGGATAGACTCACTACTGAAGGTACCACTTCCTGAAACTCCATCTAGAGGAGCCTTGAGAAAAGATCCCGATGTACTTACGTTTGAGATATTAATATCTCCTCGGATATCGAGCTGTCGATACTGATTTAATGGTCTGAGGGCTCCAGGGGTGTTGTAGGATAGATTTATCTCTGCATTAGCGCTGCCTCGAGCAAAACGGATCATCCTGGGAGAAAGCAGGCGATCACCAAGTACTGGCAGGAAAATTTCACTAGCACTGATTTTGATGTCCAGTTTACCTTCAAGAGCTTTATACATTCCTGTAGCTCGGATATCAGAGCAAAACCCAGTTTCTTCCTTGCCAACAAGCAAAAACAGTGCGCTGCCATCCTGCCGGATATCGATACTTCCATCGGTGTGTTCCATGCGCGATGTGAATGAGTATCTATTTGCTTGAGAAAGATGTGGAAAAGTGTGGTCTGTATAATCGACTGCAGCTTCCTGAAATTCCACTTTAGCAACAGTGGGACGCCCTTCTGGCGCAGCGGGTTTCAGGAGTTTATCGAAATTCCATCGCCCATTTTGCTCTCGTAGAATTTTAACATGTGGATGAATGAGGAATATCTTGTCTATATAGGGAGCTTGGCTATATTGAGGATAAAAAATGTTTCGGAGGTTGAGATCGATATCAATTCTATCGATATTTGCAAATGGTTTTTCGGAATTTGCAGGTAAGTCGGCAATGGCGACATTTCGAAGTTCTATCTTCTGACTACCGAATATTTTCCACCAGTTGTCGGCGATAAGTACCGACCTAACATGAACTTCTCGACCGAGTCGGAGAGTAATTTCAGATGATAGCAAGCTTGCAAGTCTTGGGCTTGAGTTAAGGAAATCGAAGTTTTCACGCAGAAATGAATATCCGCCTAGCAACAGTACAATCGGCGGAGCAAACGTAAAGAGGAGGTTTAGCCAAAATCGGCGCGGTCTTCTCATCGATCTTACTTTCAAGCGCTCCACGTTAAGCAGAAAACCGACATCATCACAATGAAATGTGCGTCGGAATCGTCTTATGCAACATTAATCTAGACGAGCATTTCATTCGTCGTTGTTCCCACTTTTGCCAGCCTATTAGCAAGAAGTTTTTCAGAAAAATCCTGAGCGTTGTAGGAGGAACGTACAAAGGGCCCGGACGCTACAAACAGGAAGCCCATCTCTTCGCCGATTTGTTCATACTCACAAAATCTATCAGGGTGAACATACTCTTGAACAGGCAGATGCTGTGTAGTGGTAGGCCGAAGATACTGCCCGATAGTTACTGCGCTGACATCCACGTCTCGTAGATCTCTAAGCGTCTGCAGAATTTCTTCATGCGTTTCACCCAGGCCCAGCATAATTCCTGATTTTGTGTGAATCGTAGCATCCATTATTTTTACAGAACGCAAGAGATCAAGAGTGCGCGAATATTTCGCTTGCGGCCGAACTGTAGGTGAAAGACGTTCAACAGTCTCAATATTATGATTGTAGATATCCGGATGCGCATCTACAACTCGTTTGATACACCACCGTTTCCCTTTAAAATCCGGAGTGAGCACTTCTACGATGACGCCTGGAATTGCCAGCCGAAGAGCTTTGATCGTCTCGGCAAACTGAGTCGATCCTTCGTCAGGAAGTTCGTCACGCGCCACCGATGTTACCACCACATGCTTCAGTCCCATCGACTTTGCAGCTTCGGCGAGACGGCGCGGTTCATCCTGATCGACTTCGAGAGGTTTACCTACGGTGATCGCGCAAAAACCGCAGTTCCGTGTACATATGTCGCCTAGAATCATGAAAGTTGCGGTCTTTTTTGACCAGCATTCTCCCAAATTAGGGCAGCGAGCGCTTTCGCATACGGTATGCAGTTTGGAATCTCGCATCATCCCTTCCACCATTCCGACTGTGGAGGAATTCGGCACACGTTTTTTAAGCCATTCTGGCAGGCGGCTATTCACTACATTCTTTCCTTATTCGATTTACCTAGTCTCAACTCATCGCTTATGTGTCGTGAGGTTATGTACAAATTATTGGGTTGCTTTATCTCATCTGAAATGAATATTTAAGATTGAGTGTACCGTATTTTATGGGTGACGGTCAAGCAGGATAGCTATGGGGTAAAATGGTATTCAATCACATTTCCGGAGGTTTTGAACTCCACTATGAATAACGATCTGGCAATTGCACGACAGGCAAGCTTGATATCCATTTCTGATGTAGCCCGAGAGCTTGGGCTAAAAGAGGAAGAACTGGAGCATTATGGGGCGTACAAGGCAAAGATTGGCTATAGAGCATTAACGCGACTGGAAAAAGAGGCTGCAACAGGCAGCCATCTGGGCAAGATTGTTTTGGTTACTGCGATAACGCCAACTCCGGCTGGTGAAGGAAAAACGACAGTTACAATCGGACTGGCGCAGGGACTTTGTAAAATCGGCAAGAAAGCAATCTCCGCGACTCGTGAGCCTTCGATGGGGCCGGTGTTTGGAATGAAGGGCGGGGCGGCAGGAGGCGGTCATTCCCAGGTGCTCCCAATGGAGGATATCAACCTGCACTTCACCGGTGATATGCACGCAATCGGGGCAGCGAATAATCTCCTTTGCGCCATGCTGGATAATCATCTGCATCACGGGAATGCGCTGCAGATCGATCTGAGGACAGTCATCATTCCGCGAGTACTGGATATAAACGACCGTGCTCTAAGGAAGACGGTGATCGGCCTTGGTGGGAAGCAAGGTGGCATCCCACGCGAAAGTGGATTTGCGATAACCGTCGCCTCCGAAGTAATGGCTATTTTGTGCCTCTCCGGCAGCCTGAAAGAACTTAAAGAGCGCCTGGGGAAGATCCTAATCGGGCGTAACCTGACAGGCAATCCTGTGACAGCTGCTGATCTTAATGCCCACGGCGCCATGACTGCGATCCTGCGTGATGCACTCAAGCCAAATCTTGTTCAGACTCTGGAAGGAACTCCTGCATTTGTCCACGGTGGGCCGTTTGGAAATATCGCTCATGGCTGCAGCAGTGTAGTTGCGACCCGCGCGGCACGAAGCCTGGGCGAGATTGTGGTGACGGAGGGCGGTTTTGGTTCCGATTTAGGATTTGAAAAATACTGCGATATCGTGGCTCCATCAGCGGGTCTGCCTCCCGATGCGGTTGTTTTAGTCGCGACCATACGCGCTCTCAAGATGCATGGCGGCGTGAATAAGAAAAACCTTTCCGGCGAGAATGTGGAGGCGGTTCGCAAAGGACTTTGCAATCTGGATAGGCATGCGAAGAATGTCCAGCAGATGGGTGTTCCGTTTGTGATTGCGATCAACCATTTCAGCCTTGACTCTCAGGCAGAGGTGGATGTGGTGTTGGAGCATTGCAAATCAAAGAGTTGGAAAGTGGCGATATGTGATGTCTGGGCTGATGGGGGAGCAGGAGGCGCGGCGCTGGCGAAGGAGGTAGTCGAGGCGCTCGCCGAACCCTCGAATTTTCAGCCCAACTATACCGCGGATATGTCGATACGGGAGAAGCTGAACGCGGTTGCAACCCGTGTCTATGGTGCGGATGGTGTCACTCTTACGCCAGAGGCAGCAAGCCAGTGCCGATGGTTGGAGTCGCATGGTTATGGCGACCTGAGAGTCTGTATTGCAAAGACTCAATACTCGTTCAGTGACGATCCGAAGGCAGGCCCGGCACCGACGGGGTTCAAAATTAATATCCGCGAACTACGCCCGTCCGCCGGAGCAGGATTCGTTGTGGCGCTGGCGGGTGATATCATGACGATGCCCGGTCTTCCCGATGTACCCGCCGCCGAAAATATCGATGTAGATGAAAACGGCGAAATCACAGGTCTGTTTTAGTTGCCCTCATCCCCCGACCCCTTCTCCCAAAAACAGGAGAAGGGGAGCTAAAATACGAATTTGGGTATAGATATGAACTGTTCGACATGCGGCTCTGATTAATAGTCGAGTGCTAAATTCACTATTTAGTCACCCTTTCCTGTTTTTTGGGAGAGGGCAGGGGTGAGGGCAACCTGTATTTCCAAATGATCAAGGAGTTTAAATAATGAGTGAACCCGTTTTGAAAACGGATATTCCTGGGCTGAAGAAGTTTGCTTCGGGCAAAGTGCGCGATGTGTACGATCTGGTAGATACGCTGCTGCTGGTGACTTCGGATCGTATATCGGCATTTGATTCAATCATGCCAAACGGTATTCCAGATAAAGGCCGAGTGCTCACACAGCTTTCGCGGTTCTGGTTTCGACAGCTTCGACCGATTGTCCCTACGCACTATATCACAGTCGACGATGAGTTCATTGCCGATAAGATTACAGATTCAGGCGGACAGATGACTCCGGATATGAGAACACAGCTTGCGGGACGATGCACTCTAGGCGTGAAGGCGAAGGCTTTTCCAGTGGAGTGTGTCGTTCGTGGATATCTGGCGGGTTCGCTCTGGAAAGAGTATCAGGAGGCTGTCGGACAGGACAAATGGGTGTCACTGCATGGGATCGATCTGCCGCAAGGGCTGCGTGAATCAGAGAAACTGCCGGAACCGATTTTTACCCCTGCAACCAAAGCGGAGTCTGGGCACGATGAGAATATTGGTATGGCGGAGGCATCGGCAATACTGGGAGAATCGACTGCTCGCGAACTGTCACGAATCAGTATCGCTCTCTTTACCAAGGCCTCTGAACTGGCTGCGAACCAAGGCATCATTATTGCGGATACGAAATTTGAGTTTGGCATGCATTCGGGAACGATCACTCTGATCGACGAGGCGCTTACTCCGGACTCATCTCGTTTCTGGGATGCCGATATCTACGCGCCAGGCAAGAGCCAGCCTTCCTACGATAAGCAATTTGTTCGTGATTGGCTCATCAGTTCCGGCTGGGACAAAGAGCCTCCCGCTCCTGCTCTGCCTGAGGAAATCGTCAACAAAACCGCCGACAAATATCGCGCCGCTTACAGGAGAATAACAGGGCATGAACTTGATGTCTGAACTCGGATTAAACGGATTAAAGGATTAACTATTCAGCATGGCGATTCGCCAAATTCGAACATTGTCTTACTTCAAATTTTAATCATTGAAGATGTAGGCTGAGTGAACTCGAAGACAAGATAAAATAGCCGCAAAAAAGCACAAAAAGACTACCTATAATTTTTAAGTACAATTAATTGGCGTATAAATACATGCAGAAACTTTTTGCGCATTTTGTGCTTTTTTGTGGCTATTTTATGCTAGCTTATATTATGTATTAATACCTATTTTGATATTAATGCTCACGCAATTGACTAGAATCAGATTATGCCGAATAGTTTGTACAATTTTATAAATACGTATAAATTAACAATTTAAATCTCCCCTTCTCCTGTTTTTGGGAGAAGGGGTCGGGGGATGAGAGCAAAAATTTAATAAGGACTTATAAAGATGAAAACTACATTTCGAAATATATTTACGCTACTCTGCACTATCCCGATCCTGGGGCTTTACCAGACCGCTCGGGCAAGTGATGATAATCCAGCATCTGCTCTTGGAAGTCCGCTTGCTGGATTGGCGCTGCCGCATGGAGGAACGGCGCGGCATGAAGGCAGCTGGGATCGACGCGGCGGAAATGGGGACGCTCGCACGGTAAAACCTGGAGAGACGCTCACTCTTCTGGACTATAAAGGGGCGGGCATTATACATCGATTCTGGGTGACGATTGCTCCTCGCTCCGAAATGAGCATTCACAGACAGGCTATTCTACGTATGTATTGGGATGACGAGCCAACTCCCAGTGTCGAGGTTCCTATCGGCGACTTCTTCGGTGTGGGGTTCGGCGAGCAGGTCGACTATATTTCCCTTCCCCTGAACGAGACGAGTGGCGGCTATAACTGTTATTGGCCTATGCCGTTCCACAAGTCGGCAAGATGGACAGTTACGAATCTCAGTACAAAAAACCTCGATAACTTATACTTCAATATAGATTTCACTGGTTTCAAATCTATCAAAAAAGACCTGCGGCACTTTCATGCGCAATGGCGCAGAGAGAATCCCACCACGAGGGGTAAGAACTACACCATTTTGGAAGCATCTGGCAAGGGGCATTTTGTCGGCACTGCGCTGTTCATGCAGAACCTTCACGGGAAAGATTTCGGTTTCCTGGAAGGAGACGAAATGATCTATTTTAACGGTGAAAAGACTCCCACTGTAAACGGAACTGGCACAGAAGACTATTTTTCCAGCGGATGGTATTTCGACCGCGGTCTATACTCCGCACCATACCATGGAGTTACCATACTGGATGGGCAGAAAGGGCGCGTCAGCGCGTACCGATGGCACATTGAGGATGCGATGCCATTCGAGAAGTCTATCAAAGTATCTATCGAACACGGTTCTAGTAACGATCACGAGGCGGATTACTCCAGTGTCGCCTACTTCTACCAGAGCGAACCACACGCGTCGTTCCCGCCGTTCCCTGCTGATCCAGCCATGCTTCTTCCCTACATTCCACCGCCTCCCTTCAGAATAATGGGAGCTATCGAAGCTGAATCCCTGATTCCTAATGCGGTAGTAAACGGGGGATTGATAGAAACTCAGTTAATGACAGGATTTAAAGGAGACTGGAGCGATGAAACACAGCTGCTCTGGAAGGGGCAAAAAGAGGGAGATACATTAACACTCAAAGTTCCTGCTCCAGCGGATGGTGAGTATGAGGTGACTGCGTATCTTACAAAAGCCCCTGACTACGGGATAGTTCAGATCGCCTTTGGAGATCAGGTATCGGAAAAGATCGATCTTTATGGAATTGCCATTGCTCCTTCCGGCCCGATCGCACTCGGCAAGTGGAAACTCAGCAAAGGTGGAAATGAGTTTGTAATCACAGTGAAATGGAAGAATCCAGTTTCTGCTGGAACCGTTGTTGGCATTGATGCTTTTATTTTTAAGCCGACCGTAAAGTGAGATAAGTTTGTTTGGAGGTTACAGAATAAGTAGACAGAATTCAGGGTACTAAAGAACTAGTACGAATCGGCGCAGAATGGTGGATAATATATTTAGAATATGTTTGATAGAAGATACACAAATATATTCTAGAATTCCATTCCAAAATAACCGGGTATGGAATAGATCCATCTAAGGAGGTAACTACCACGGAATGTATATACCTGAGCTTGAAGCTCGCGTGGGAAATACTTGGAAAGGATGAGAAACTATGACGCCACCGGACTGCAGTAGTTAAGCAGGCACCTAATGATAAAAATTAACATATCGTAAACACATGTAATAAATTCCATCGAGTTTTTATTACTCGTTACGAAACGAATAAAGTGACGTAATCACTTACAAAAAATAGTATCACCGCGTGCCGAAAGTTTGTAAAGAGTACTCCACTTAGGAAAGC
>JANXSG010000202.1 GCA_025352825.1 Chthonomonadaceae bacterium
CCAGAGATCTTCGAACGTCTTCTGTAATCGTCTAAGTGTCTGCTGCGCCAGTGCACGAGTACCTTTTGTGAGGATAACAGCTATATCGAATCCATTATCAAAGCAGTAGGATATAATTCCAAGAAATGTCCTGGTCTTACCACTCTGGACTTTCCCAAGCAGCATGACAGGATGCCCTTAGGATACTAATAGTTTGCGCGTAGTATTTTCGATACAGACTACCGACTCTGGTTCATAATCACCATCGACAACCGAACGTACAAATATTCCTCTTTCAAGCCTGAGTTGTTCGAGAGGTACTGGCATAATAATGAAATTTTCCTTGTGGAAAGTCGGGAAGGCTATGAACTTGGTATTTCTTCATCGAGTACAAGTGTATAAATTCTTTGAAGTGGAAGCTCGGCCCGCAAATCTTCTGGAAGCTTATCGTAGATATCGAACAAAGCGTTAATGATCTCTTTTCGACCCCATAACCTGACTCGAAAATAGAGTTCATTTCGACGAGCTTCAACCGCTTTCGTAAACCCATTCCACGAAACCAGAAGTCCATGATCGGCTTGCGCATCATGAACTGCTCCTATCAATGACTGTAGTGTTGGTTGGTCAGTTACAAAATTACCTGATTTCACCTGTGCGACGAGGCGTGGATTATCGAGGCCAAGTATTCCCTGCCCAGCGACGGTATCGATGCCTTTATCTGGACCTGCCGGTGCTACGTGAACGGAATACCCCTGCGCTGTGAGGATGGCAGCTATCAGTCGAGTGAAGTCATGACCCGTAAAAGCGCTGGCTAGGCGGCGTTCAATCTGGTCGCGTGCAATTTGAGCCAGATCAACAGCGGCGTTTTCGAATTCTATTTCAGTGTTTGCAGTACCCGCACTTTTAGTTACGGTTTTTATCCCTGTTTCAAAACCAGGATCTTTTCCTGACGAAATGATTTGTTCCGCTCTTCGCAATGCATCGTTTCGGCTGATTTCACAAACTGTCATGAACGCACCAAAACTAAAAAGTAGATCCTGGCGGAAGACATCTCGCTGAAGATCGGATTTGATCCATTTAATTTGTCGGCTAACACCACCATCGAATGTTGGGGAATAAGGGCTTATAACTTCGCCTATGGCAATCTGCGATCGAGTTTTCAATGGAACCACAACCAAATCACTCTTCTGCATAGTATTGCAGAACTGATTGAGTTGGGCAGCGAAATGTAGAAGTGTTTTTGGTTTCTCGTCTGGATACTCGGAATGCAAATTTTTAAGAATTGCGTCACGATCTTTTGCATCACGTAAATCACCAACGATGAAACTTAGGATGAGTTCAGAGTTATCCAGTACATTGCGAATACGCGATCAATCTCGTCAGCAATCTGCTTGCTGTGCTTCGGGTAAAATTCATCATAGATCACTTTTCCCGATTTTTTTAAGTTAATAGTCTTGCGCACCGCGTTTGATTTTATATCAATCATTATTTTATGAGCAAGAATAGTAAGCGCTGTTTTATTCTTGGAAGTCATCTGTTCGTAACCAAGTGGAAAGTTTTCAACTTCGCGAGAGTTTAAATGTCGGCAATCAGATAAAATGATAAACCACCAGTAAAACAACGAACTATTCATGATTGCAATCGTGACTAATGACGCTCCTTTTCCTTCTATTTTTGAGAGTTTTTATTTGTGTCGATGCCTGCTCACCTCCACGCTCATTCCAAAAATAGGGTATTGAATCCATAGCTCGAATCCAATAACGAGGTGCATTATGAAAATATAATGAATGTAAATCAGATTTCTTTAAGAGAGAAACTATAGGATGAAAATGTACTAATTTATTCCAAAGCGAGATTTCAAGTGAAGATTCAACTTTGGGCAATGAATTTGGAAATTTCAAGGAAGATATATCCGCGAAGTTGAGAAGAGAAAATAAAGATCCTCTCGCTTCCTCGTTCCATTTTATATACCGAGTTGAATGTGTTTTACTATCCGTATTATTTTCAAGAATATAGATCGCTAATCTTTGATCTACACCTACGAATAACTTTGCAGGGCGAATGTCATAGCTAGATATCCAAGAATTATGAGAGGAAGTCAATAGTTCTATAACTGAATTCATACGATCTGTACAAAGGGCAGAATGCGGAATAATCATTCCAGTGCGCCCTTTTTTGCATAATATATTTTCATTATGCTCCATTACATAAGCATATAAATTACCGCAGTTTATAGATTGAAAATCAAGAATTTGGTAATCTTTCCTGATTTTGCTATATTCAACATACGGAGGATTACCAATGATACAGTTAAAACCACCATTCACCATTACATCATGAAATTCAACAAACCAATGGAATGGTTTGTGGGCTGATTTCCATATTAAAATATTTGTCTCCGACGTAATACCATACTTCAACGCCAAGTAATGATCTAGTTGATCGCTAAGTCTACTTCGAGGTGTTTGGATAGTGTATTGCTTCTCATGGAATCGGAATCTTAGTAGGTAAGAAGTGATAATGCATACTTATCACCTACACTTCGTTCAACTGATGGCTTGTTGAATTTGAAGGGAAGAAATTATTAGACAGGATTTCAGGATTTACAGGATTTTATGATTGGAAGTTGGTGGATTAAGCCATTGTCCTTGATAAAACCGAATGATTTCAGCTTCACTAGATTATTCGAGCAGCCGCTTATCCCAGGCTGGATATATCCCTGTACTCTTGCTGAGATCGAGCAGACTTTAAGAGCTAAACACCTCTCTTGATCTCAGTGGCAGTTTGAACCATGTCTCTATTTTTACACCACTAATACAGGGAGCACAGAAATGAATGAGGAGAAAAGGTGGAACACATCGCATTGGAGCGAAAAGGAAACAGTACGTCGTGCAACTCCGGAACAGGTCAATTTTTTCCGGGAGCAGGGATATCTGAAGTTTGGGCGGATCTTCACTGAGGCGGAAATGAACGAACTAAACAGACATGTGGATGTCATGATCGCTGCTCTGCCTGAAGGCAAGCGCCCGGAATCGATGGATACACCACATTTTGAAGATCCCTGGCTGTTCAAATATCTCGCTGATGTACGAGTGCTTGATGTGATAGAGGACTTCATCGGACCCGACATCGTTCTCTGGTCGAGCCACTTCATCGCCAAGCCCAAAGGTGACGGGTTTGCGGTACCCTGGCATACCGACGGCGCGTATTGGGGTAATCTACTCAATCCGATGGAGGTCATCACACTCTGGCTGGCAGTGGACGAATCAACGGTGGAAAATGGATGTATGCATGTACTTCCGGGAACGCATAGAACGTTCAAGGATCATATAGATAACTACGTCCCAGTAGATAGTAATTCAAGCGTATTTAGTGATAGGATTCCCTCAGAACTGCTGCATGAGGAGACGGCAGTCGATCTTGAATTAGCGGTCGGTGAATGCCATTTTCACGATGTCTGGACGATTCATGGCTCGAACACGAACCATTCCGATAAAAGGCGGTGCGGATACACCATGCGTTACATGCCCGCACATGCTGTCATGCTGCGAAGGGAAGGCGGCAGAGAGCATCAACTCTACCTACTGCGAGCAAAGGATCGATCAGATGGTAAGAACGAATATACTCCAGTTCCAAGTCATGGTGAGTAAGTTCATTAGGGCACTAACGTAAAGTGTGTGGGAATAAACAGTATTTTCTTTTTCTCGCGCAGAGCACGCAGTGTTCGCAGAGCGAAAATAGAAACAATGATTGCTTTCAACGAGATGGAAGCTCAGTGTAAATTTGGATTTATTTTTGAATTTCTCAGTGCCTCTGCGTACTCTGCGCGAGAAATTGTATCGGAAGTTTGTGGCTAAAAGTCCATACACTTTACTATAATGCCATTGTTAGAAGTCTGTGAGTACTTCAAACCCAAAGTCAGTTTTCCATGCTCATGGAGGATGGTTGCTGCGTCTTTTATACAGAACGAACATTTCTCTGTCCATTTATTTGCCTTGACCCCGAAAGGATAAGCATGAAGAAATCCAATACACCCAGTGCTATGAAAACTATGATAGCGCTCTCCGTCGTATCGATATGGTCTACTGGCAGCCCAGCAAAAGCAGATATGACTGCATCTCAGATAGTGGATAGATGCAAGAGCACATACAGCTCACTCAAATCGTATAGTGGAACTACGAATGTTGTTTCCAAATCGACTATCGGTGGAGTAAATACTACATATAATACAACGGCAACGGTGCAGTTCGTTCGGCCTGGCAAAATCAAAGTCGAGATACCAAGAACGGATCCTGATAAGTACGCCTTCCTTTCGGATGGAACAAAAACCTGGCAAACCATTAGTTCCAGCCCAGCAAAGTGGGTACTTGCTCAAAGCACTGAAGCGGCAATCTTTGCTTACACCGGAACTTCACGCAGGGCCGCGACCACCATCCCTGCTATCCTTACTGGTGCAGTGTGGGGCGATCCATTCATCGGGCTAAAGATGGGTAAAGTCACCCAGGAAATAGTAAATAGACACGCAGTATATCGCATTGTATCAGAAATGCCGATACACCAGACCACGTTCTGGGTAGACCAAAAAATGTTTCTTCTAGTCAAAAGCCGTCAGATAAGCGATATTTCCAAAATGCTGGGACAGATACCAAAAGATAGCAAACCGTCAGTTAAAATGCCCACCTCTGGAATAACCGACATCACCGAAACTTTTACTGACATCCAGATAAACAAATCTGTAGCCTCATCTATTTTCAAGCGGCCTGCTGGAGCCCCGAAATAGAGAAGTTCATACTTTATAAGAATTAATCGTCAACTTCGAGCCGTACATTTGGTATACTCGGGGATAGTGAACTTGCAGCAAGCTTAAATATGACGTATAATATGGAAAATATGAAACGATCGCAGTGTGTGTGATTTGACATTCACAATGATGGATATCTAGGAATAGAAACATGCAACAATTAACTGTTGATCAAGCTAAAACAAAATTAATGGATCTCATTGATGCTGCAATTGCGGGTGAAGAGATCTTGATTTCAAAGGATGGTGGACAAACTGTTGAGTTGGTACCACGAATTATTCCGAAAAAAAAACGCCAGTTTGGAAGTGCAAAAGATTTGATTTCCATGGAAGCAGATTTTGATACCCCTCTGGACGAGTTCAAAGAGTATATGGAATGAGATATCTTCTAGATACACATACTCTAATTTGGTTTATTAGCGGCGATAATCAGTTGAGTACTCGATGTAGAAAATTGATCGAGGATAGTAATAACGAAATATATCTGAGTATAGCAAGCTTATGGGAGATGGCGATCAAGCACAGTATTGGTAAACTCAATCTATCCCAGCCATTCAATAAGCTGTTTCCACTTCAATTAATCGAAAATGACATACTGTTGCTAGGGATCACTCTTGACCATCTCTACGATGCTTGTGACCTTCCTCTTCATCACCGTGATCCATTTGACCGAATCATGGTTTCTCAAGCTCGAATTGAAGACCTACAATTAATTAGCGCTGACTCGATGCTTGATGGCTATGATATTCAGCGTGTGTGGTGATAAATATATATGTAATGAGGTGATTGGTAAATTTATTGAGTAATTCAGTATCAAATCGAAGATTACTGCTCCTACTTGCCCCCGTGCTTGGTGGACTGGTAGGAGCTATTCCATTGCCACCACTCATGAAGATGAAAATGGTTTCGTATATGGTCGGGTTTGCAGCCATATTGATGTTTTGCTTATTTCTGTATGATTTTAAAGTGCGAGCAGCTTTTCGCCCGCTATCCCTTTCGTATGGTTGATTTTTGGAGTTGGTTTTGCTTTGTTGAGCTATTCGGATCATGGCAAATACATGGCGAGTTCACAGAGATCATTTGCCAGTTACGATGGTATTCGGCTTACTTGGTACAACTGGGATTCTGTTGCTCATGGGATTAATAGGATTCGGGCAAGCCTGCCAAAAGAAAATGGAAATGTGGACACTGGAAAGAAATTTAAAATCTGAAGGGTAATACACTATTGGCACATATCAATCTGCCTGAGGGCGTTCCTGGAATCAACGGGCCTCTAACGGCGTATCCTTACGTGCGACAGCCAATGTGTGATTTGGCAAATGCCGTGATGACCGGGCCATCGTCGCTCACTAAAGGCGAGCGCGAACTGATTGCGGCGTTTGTATCGTCTCGCAACGAATGCCAATTCTGCACCAATAGCCACTCAGCGGCGGCGAGGCATCTGCTTGGCTCCGAATGCGGTGTAGTAGCAGATGTGCTGAATGATTTATCAACGGCAGCGATCAGCGACAAGATGCGCATACTTCTAGATATCGCGGAGAAGGTTCGTCAGGACGGGCGACTTGTTACCACACCGGACATACAGCGTGCTCGAGATGCTGGAGCAGACGATCAGGCGATCCACGACACTGTGCTTATAACTGGGATGTTTTGCATGTTCAACAGATATGTGGACGGTTTGGCGACCTGGACACCCACAGATCCAGCCGTATACGAAGAGTCCGGTGCGCGAGTTGCTGCGAGCGGATATGGTACCAAGCGCTACGATTAGCCTACTTTCTTGAAATTTGGTATACTGTATATAATTGAAACAGTATAAACTTCATTCACTCTCACATTCGTTATTTGGTGGAGAACATCTAAGGCAGAACAGGAAACAGCACAATATCGAGCAACTGCAGGCGAATTCTAGGCTTTTGGAGTGACCCTCAGCAAGCCCTCAATTCATTAATGACTGCGTTAGGAGATGATACATTCGGCCCAATTGTAATATGGCCTTACAACAGGGGAGATTCTTATTTTAAATTTGCACAGCATGAAAGAATGCAAGATTTGAAAAGCCGTCGGAACACGCTCACCGCAGACGAGCAAGATGAATGGGAAGCATTAGTAGAACTTGCTTTTGTGCCGCAAACTCTCGTACCAGAGCTGCTTCGCCGGTAAAATCTTGAATCCTCACTACACTGCAGTTGCTTCACGCGCTGAAAGTAGGTGCGAGTATTGCCGCACCTGAACGCGTTTTCAATTTTGCCTTTGAGATTGAACATATCCAGCCCCTTTCTAAAGATGGAGACAGCTGCCTGGAAAATCTTGCACTGTCATGTGAATCCTGCAACCTCTACAAATCCGATAAAACGCATGGGTGGCATGATTTTGAAGAGGAAATCTCGCACAATACTGGTATCGAACGCAGCGCGCCAATTGGTTCGGCTTGTACAAGTCAAAATAGAGCCAGCAAACTATGAAGTGATGTGTGCATTTCGGAACGAGATGTCCTCTAGAAGATTGCTATTGATGAGCCTGATTTTACAAGCATTGACGCGCACCAGCCGGATTTTGATGGATATGCTTTGACCCGACAGATTAAGGATAACCCATCCACAGAATCTCTTCGAGTTATATTATCATTCCATCAAACGCTGAATCCGAGATCGCAAAGGGAAAGTGCTCAGGCGCTGACCACTATTTAGCTCTATCCATGAACTCAATTAATCTCCTTCGGAAACTCTGATATATATGATGATTTTTATAAACGTACAATGTATTTCAAACATAAGTTGATCCAAGGCCGTGATCGAAGATAGCGGCACTATTTCCACTTCTAATATTTGAAGCGACAGATAACTGGTATAACTGGTATTCACACAGTGAAACGAATTCACACTTCACTGCAAATGTCGCTGTATCACTTTAACCTCAGGAGAGCAACTATGTATTTTCGACGTATCATTTCATCCACCCTGGTACTTCTGGTATGCGGGCTTTTACCTCAGGCAAGCTACGCTACGGACTATGACGAATCTGTATCGGGAGACTTCTCCAATTCAGGTCTCAGTACGACTTCAATTGTTTCTTTGACATCAGGCTCCAACCAGATATTTGGAACTACCGGACGAGGAACCAATGCAGTGGATCGCGATTACTTCACGATCACCGTACCCGTCGGTTTGGAGATTGTTTCTCTGACGGAATTGCCGGGCACTATGGTGGGAAGATCCCTCTCTTTTATTGGACTGGAAGCCGGAACTCAGGTCACTCTTCCGTCCAATACTGCCACTGCTACGGGTCTGCTTGGCTGGACACATTATGGGACAGGTGACATCAACACCGATATTTTGCCTCGCATGGGAATTCCTTCAAACGGTTCCTCAGGATTCACTCCGCCACTTGGCCCAGGTGACTACTCTTTCTGGATTCAGGAATTGAGTACAGGCACATTCAATTATGGATTTGATATCGCGGTTCAAGCAACACCAGAACCTGGATCGATGGCTATATTATTTGGATTGGGTATCGGGGTCAGCACGCTTGCCATAACCAGGCTGCAACGAAAACGAATGTGTGCATGATAAATTCAATAAGATCAGAGTGCCCTCTTGTCTCGACATTAAGAGGTCGCTAAGTATCGCTCTCCCATATGCTCGCTCCTTATGAATCCAGCTCAGGTATAATCTAACTAAGGCAGATTTCTATGAACTGAATTTGAAGGAGCGAAGCGCTGGCAAAATGGCATATTCTATGCATAGGGACAAAATCGGATGATAACCAGACGCCAGACGAATTTATGCAAAGCCATAACGTTGTTCATATCAAACCCGTTTGAATTGCCGATTATCATCTAGTATCGTCCTTTTAGAAGCACATCTGCACTGCAAGGACTACGGTTCGATATTCTGTTTTTGGCTCTCATTTTGTTGGGCGTTTGCTATCAGCGGCGGTTTCAGTTCCTTTCAATGGTATGAACTTATTTTCAGCGTTCCGAGTCGATTGTTTTGTTTATAAGCCCTCACCCCCCGTCCCCATCTCTCTCTTGCGAGGAACGAGCAATATGGGTCAGCCTCCCGGGGTGAGGTGAAACGATATTATTTTCATAGCCCCAGATAAACCATGCTGAATAGTTACCCTCCTTAAACATATTTCGTTATTTCTCAGATCGAAAATGTTCGATAAGGATACTCAATTTATTCATCGCGTCAAACCATCAGTATTGAGCAGGTCTTTACCTTAATTATACAGAATACCGATACAACAACCGTGTCACATTCCTAGGAGGTTTGCTATGACTGCTATCGCTGTTGATCGCTGGCTCTGTGCGGGGCCTGTCTCGGAGGTGCAGAAGGAAGGCTCAAAAGTCGTTCATCTTGATGGGAATACCATCGCACTTTTTGCTCATGAAGGCCAGATTTACGCCGTAGACAATCG
Organism: Chthonomonadaceae bacterium; assembly: GCA_025352825.1. Classification (GTDB taxonomy): domain Bacteria; phylum Armatimonadota; class Chthonomonadetes; order Chthonomonadales; family Chthonomonadaceae; genus JANXSG01. The sequence goes on from JANXSG010000202.1 coordinate 9,202, forward strand.
CTGCCCTCATCTCGGCTTTCCACTCCACCGAGGCACGGTTAAAGACTGCGTTCTGACCTGCCACTGGCATCAGGCACGATTCGACTTGAAGAGCGGCGGGACATTCGATCAGTGGGCCGATGATGTACGATCCTTCCCAACCGAAGTGCGCGGGCAGGAGGTCTGGGTCGACATGGCTCCTCGCAAAGATGCCGTCGTGCAGCAGCGGGAACGCCTCGAAGTCGGGCTGGAACGCAACATCTCGCTCGTGCTTGGAAAAGCAGTCGTCCTCTTGCTGGATCGCGGCGTAGACCCAGTAGAACCTTTCCGGACAGGCATGAATTTTGGAGTAACCTATCGACAGGCTGGCTGGGGACAGGGACTCACGATGCTCTCCTGCTTCATGAATATCCTCCCTCACCTCAGTACAGCAGATCGTTCACGCGCCCTCTTTCATGGCCTATCCGCTGTTTCACGCGACTGCGCAGGGACGCCACCACGTTTTGGAATTCGCCCGCTTCCAGGCTCCGGCGCCGATTTGCCAACGCTGAAACGCTGGTTTCGGCAGTTCATCGAAGTGCGTGATTCGGAAGGGGGCGAACGCTGTGTTGTCTCCGCAATCCGTACTGGAGCCAACGATGTACAGATGGCGGACATGCTCTTCTCTGCTGTCACCGATCATCGCTATATCAATGTCGGGCACCCGCTGGATTTTACGAACAAAGCGCTGGAGGCGTTGGATCAGGCTGGGTGGGAGTATGCGGAACCCGTGCTCACAAGCCTGGTTTCGGGCTACGCGAATGCCGAGCGCATGGAGGAGTCGAACTCATGGCGCAATCCTATCGACCTCATCATGCATTTGGAAGTGGCGTTCTCAATGCTGCCGGAAGTCCTTCAAATCGGTGAAGCAAAACGCGGAAAATGGCGGGGAAGGGATACTCTTCTGAAGGCGCTCATTGGAGAAGAGCCATCTAAAATCGTCGAGGGGCTTCTCACTGCGCTTAGCGAAGGCGCTTCGCCTGGTGAACTCGCAGGGTCTGTGGCCTACACGGCGGCACTGCGAATCGCGCGCTTCCACACCAGTAATGAGTTCGGAGACTGGGATCGCGCGATGCATACTTTCACCTTCGCTAATGCAGTGCATCAGGGGCTTCGGCGTGTGTCTTCCGTGGAACTCCTGCGTGGTGTATTTGACGCAGCGATGAGCAGTTACCTAGACCGCTTCCTGAACGTACCGATTGCCCGTCTTCTACCATCCAGCCTCTCCGGAACGGAGGCGCTGGATGGGTTAACCACTCTTCTGGACAGGCAGCAGCAGGTTAATGAGGCAGGAGGGTTAGTCGCATCCTATCTCGAAAAGGGCGGTGATCCCGATCTGCTTCTCACCCATATCGGTCATATGCTGCTTCGGGAGGATCGTGATTTCCACAGCATCCAGATGATCGAGGCAGCGTTCCAGCAGTTCATTCTGCTTCGTGGTACACCGGAGGGGAATCAGGTTTTGGTTGCAGCCACTCGTTATCTTGCCGCCCATGCACCTACTATGCGAACCCAGGGTCAGACATACCAGATCTCAGTACGCTTGTATCGAGGAGAGCGCCTGTTTGAAGAGTGATCCGGTACCCCAGATAAGTCCACCCTGAAATGTACGGGCATGTTTACTGTTTTTCTGAGCTAGGATTGGAGAGGTGGCTATGTCTGGCCTTGTTTGATTATTTCACTGAATTCCATGTGAGACACACTTTGAATGGTGAAGTCACCTCCCAAGAGCTAGCGCGGGATACTGTCTATGGTACAATCTATACTAGGAGGGTGTCATGATAGATCAATCTCATCTTATATCAAGCGATAAAGAGGTTTTAGGCGGAATTCCAGTTTTTATCGGAACGCGCGTACCCGCCAAAACTTTACTGGACTATCTTCGTAAAGGCCATTCTATCACCGAATTTCTGGATGACTTTCCAACGGTAACACGTCGGCAGGCCGAGGATCTACTAACCAGCTTTCAGACACTCTTGGTGGCATAAACATGAAAGTTTTGCTGGATGAGTGTTTACCAAGGAAGCTTATACTTTACCTGCCAGACCATAATGTCTCTACAGTTCCAGAAATGGGATGGGCAGGCATTAAAAATGGAGCTTTGCTGCTATTAATGGAACCTGTTTTCGATGCGTTTATCACGATAGACGGCAATATGCAATATCAGCAGAATCTCAGTTCTCATCGCATAGGTTTTGTTGTTCTGACAGCCCCAGATAATACAATTGAGACGCTGCAGACAATTGCACCTCAAATATTACATGCCGTCGACAGTCTAAAACCTGGTCAGATAGTACAAATAAAGTACATCTTTGAATAGCCCCGAGAAACCTAATTTCAAATTAGAGTACGATTCGGAACGGTTCGCGAAGAAACTCTTTAAACGCTTTCCACTGTGGAAGCAGTTCACCAGTCACTATATGAAAGGCGAGCCTGATAATATCTCCTACTATCTTGAAGTACTGATCCCTCCAATTAATCCTAAAGTTTCTGATCCATTGAGCATTGTTACCTATCCCAGGCAAGTTATTATATCTTGGATCGGAGGCAGTCATCGACATTTTGATTCATGGCCGATACAGCCATATCCCTTCTATATGGAGAAAGCTATCGAATTTGTGGAAGCGATTGTGGCCGATAAGATTATATTTGGATACTACGAGCATGGTGGTGAACCAACTGGTGCAGGATTTTGCAGTCATGTTACAACAAACAATCCGCCCGTGAAGGTTGAGACTGCTCAAGTAGGCTCGGTTATCATTCGCTCGTGGCTTGGTGCTCATGATCGTGAACTACATGACTTTCCGATTTAAATATGAAATTGAAAAAAAGAAAAATCTCGAAGGTATCATCGCCATTGTGAGGTAATGTTTATTGAACTGCATTCACATCGCGAAGTCATATTTAGGTGATTACTAATATTCGCGAATCTGTTCAATTTCAGGTCATAACCTGTGAAGCCTGTCTTTAAAACGGTTAGTAGTGTAATTTGTATGCCAAATAATATAAGGAGAGTATGATTATGGCGGATGCTGTGGCTTCCATTCAGTTGATCGTGTTTGGAGAAAGAAATGGTTCTGATTTAGCAGGTGTGCTTAAGGAAGTCGCTGCTGCCGGTTTTCCTGCTATCGAGGCTGGAAACCTATACGCCTCGGTTGGCGCGGATGCTGCTCAACGCCTCCTCTCAGAGAATAATCTGCAGATATCCGGAGCCCACTTTGGATATGGGGACTATTCCGATAGCGAGAAATTAGCAGTGCATATCGCCTATGGCAAAGCTGCTGGTGTGAAGAACTTTATGTGTTCAGGGGTCGCAGACGGTAAAACGCTTGAGGGATATAAAGAGTCGGCAGAAGTGTTCAATGCCGTAGGCAAGCGGCTTGCGGAAGAAGGTATCACTTTCAACTACCACAACCACGATTGGGAATTTAAGGATATTGATGGCGGACGAGGAATGGACGTCCTTACATCCGAGACAGATCCTGCGTTTGTGAAGTTCAATATCGATGTTTTCTGGCTCTACTACGCGGGCGTGAATCCAGTCAACTATATTCTGGCTCATAAAGATCGCATGGGATATTTCCATTTCAAAGACGGTATTCGAAGAGTAAACCTGGCAGGCGAGAATCGGCCCGATTTCAAAGAGCTTGGCCACGGAGAAGTAGATCTATCAGCCGCCTACTCAGCAGCAAAACAGACCGGGGCGAAATGGATTGTCTACGAGCAGGACAGCACAACACATACTCCGCTGGAAGCAGCATCCATCAGCAGATCGTTTCTGAAAAACTCGCTGGGAGTATAAACTGCTTCGTCACCTCAGCCAAAGAAGGGATTTAGTAAGTCATGATTGAAATATATCCTCTGTAACTTCAGCATGTCCCACACAGTGTAATTTTTTACAGATATTTCCTTGCAAAGAGGTTTCATGAGTAAGTTTTTTATCAGGACTTTCTTGAGTTTAGTTCTGGCAATTTGGATATTCGGTATGCCAGTGCCCGGAATTACAGCGAGATCGGCTTCAAAACAGGAGCAGATAGTTCGATTTAATCGGGATATTCGTCCGATTTTCTCGGAGAACTGCTTCACCTGCCACGGCCCAGATCACAACAAACGTATGGCCGGGCTTCGGCTCGATCTGGGTTCCGAAGCGATGGCAAGAGGGGTGTTAACTCCGGGTAAGCCGGAGAAAAGTATACTCATTGCGCGTATACTAGCCAAGGGCAGTGGGATCATGCCTCCCATCTTCACGCACAAACACCTTTCTGCCGCACAGAAAAACCTTCTTGTTCGATGGGTGAAACAGGGTGGTAAATTTGAGCCGCACTGGTCTCTTGTACCGCTTGCAGCCCATGTATCGCTCCCAAAAGTTAAGGATGCGGTATGGTGCCGGAACGAGATAGATATGTTTGTTCGCGCTAAACTGGAACAAACACACATCCATCCTTCCGCGGAAGCTACGAAAGCTGACTGGATGCGGCGTGTAACGCTCGATCTTACCGGCCTTCCGCCCAAACTATCTGATGTCGATAAATTCCTGGTAGACCATTCCAACGAAGCCTACTCTCGTGTTGTGGATGCCGCTCTCTCAAGTCCAAGTTACGGTGAAAAGATGGCGCTCCCCTGGCTGGATGCAGCGCGATATGCCGACAGTTATGGCTATCAGAGTGATCAGCTGTGCCCCACCTGGCCATATAGGGACTGGGTGGTGAAGGCCTTTAACAATAACCTCTCATACGATAAATTTATCACCTGGCAGCTGGCAGGTGACCTGCTTCCGAATGCTACTCGTGAACAGAAACTTGCCACCGCCTTCAATCGACTCCATAGAATGACGAACGAGGGCGGAAGCGTAGCGGAAGAGTGGCGGATGGAGGGAGTCGCAGACCGCGTAAAGACTTTCGGGACAGCATTTCTCGGGTTTACGTTGGAGTGTGCGCACTGCCACGACCATAAATACGACCCGATTACTCAAAAAGACTACTACGCGCTCTCATCATTCTTCAACAACATCGATGAGTATGGGCTGTACGACAGAGCCGACATTGTTCCCTCGCCTACTCTCCTCTTGCCTACTCCACAGCAGGAAAAAGATGCTTTCGCAGCAAAAAATGCCTTAATTCAGAGTGAAACCGAAATTAAGCAAATTAGGCAAGGCAGAGAAGCGGCATTACAGAAATGGCTGTCTGAACCGCATCAGGCTTTGATGAGCGATCTTACAGGCCGATTCGATTTTGAAAATTTCGATGGGGCGACGCTTAAAAATCTTGTACCTGGCTCGAAGCAGAATGGCGAACGTCTAGATGAGGTGAAGCTGGTTCCTGGTCTAATCGGTAAGGCAGCGATGCTGGAGGGCGATAATAACGTTCACTTCCCCGATTTGGGAAGATTCGACCGCTCCGATGCGCATACTATATCGTTCTGGCTAAAAGACACTCTCCATCTGGATCTCCCTGCCGTTGTTTTTCAGGCATGTGAAGGAACCGATGTTGGGCCTGTTGGCTACGACCTGCTCATTCAAAATGGAAAACTAGCGGCGAGAATCTTTCGACACTGGCCTGGCAATGCCATCGCAATCCGAACACTCCAGCCGATTTCTAAGGACACCTGGACTCATGTGGCAGTATCCTATGATGGTTCTAGTCATGCTGCAGGTCTGAACATTACGGTAAATGGCAAGCGCGCGGATACAGAGGTCGTACGTGATAGATTGTACAAGAGTATCGGGCGGCATCCACTTATATTTGGCCAGAGATTCAGGGATAGGGGATTCAAGGGTGGACTTCTCGATGAACTCTCCATCTTCAATCGAAACCTGTCACCTATCGAACTGGCTCAGTTGTACGATGGCCACAGTCTTTCTGACGCGCTAGCCGATCCACAAAAGCACGAAGCACAACTGCGCGAATACTATCTTTCGGCGATAGATCCGGATACGCGTAAATCTTTTGCAATGCTCACCAAGAGTCGCGAAAAGCTCGTATCCGGCGAAGATCTACAGTACGAAGTTGCCACCATGGAAGAGATGCCGCAAGTGCGGCCAACTTATCTTCTGGCTAGAGGGCGTTATGATTCGCCCACCTCTGCTGCAAATCTCGTCACACGAAGTACCCCATCGAACCTGTCGCCGTTTCCAGCCGGGCTGAGAAAAGATCGGCTGGGATTAGCTGAGTGGCTGACCGAACCCAATCATCCCCTTACCTCACGAGTTGCTGTGAATAGAATCTGGTCGGTCTTTTTTGGGAAGGGACTGGTCGAGACTGCGGAAGACTTTGGCGTTCAAGGCAAAGCTCCCTCACATCCTGAGCTTCTCGACTGGCTTGCACGAGATTTCATCCGATCTGGCTGGGATGTAAAGAGAGTAGTCAAGAGGATTGTGCTCTCGAGTACTTATCGGCAGGCATCGGCTCTTCGGTCCGATCTTCGCGAAAAGGATCCGATGAATGTACTGCTGGCGCGTGGCCCTAGTGAACGTCTCAGTGCAGAAGCTATCCGCGATACTGCGCTTTTCGCCAGTGGTCTGCTGGATGAAAAACTTGGCGGCCCGCCGGTCAGCCCGTATCAGCCGGGCGATTTGTGGCGTGAAAGTAACTCCATGAGCCCTGCCTATCAGCAGAGCATTGGGGGTGATCTCTATCGGAAAAGCCTCTATACTGTTTGGAAACGAACTGCGCCTATGACTAACATGTCTGCTTTTGATGCCGGAACCAGAGAGGTCTGTGTTGCACGAAGGCAGATAACGAACACGCCTCTGCAGGCGTTGGTTCTTTTGGACGACCCGCAGTTTGTAGAGGCTGCGAGAGTTGTGGGGGAACGCGTGCTTCGTGAGGGCGGCGCTACTCCTGCTGAAAAGGCACGATACACTTTCCGTCTGCTGGCTATTCGTGAACCAACCCCTGATGAGACAAAACTGCTGGCTGCGCTCTACGAAGATCAGCTTGCCTCGTTCTTAAAGGAGCCTGAAATGGCCTCCAAATTAATTAAAATTGGAGATTCGAAACCCACTTCGTCCCTCCCTGCCGCCGAGTTGGCCGCAGCGACCGTGTTGGCACAAACTGTCTTGAATCTCGACGCTACTATCTGGAAACGGTGAAACTATGGAAGAATTTGATCCTCTATCAATCACACGAAGGCACTTTTTATCGAACGCCGCAATGGGAATGGGTTCAATAGGGCTGGCGCAGCTTCTGGGATCTCTGGCACCCGCAAGCGCCGGAACTCCAGGGGCTCAGGACCGCATAGGTGGGCTGCCGGGTGTGCCGCATTTTGCCCCGAAAGCGAAACGGGTAATCTATCTGTTCGAAAGTGGGGGGCCGGCACAGCAGGATCTTTTCGACTATAAACCAATGCTCAACGAGAAGCATGGGGAATCTCTTCCCGACAGCGTACGCGGGACTCAGAGGCTAACCGGTATGAGCGCCTATCAGTCGAGTCTTCCTCTGGCGGGTTCGGCATTCAAATTTGCACAGCATGGTAAATCTGGTGCGTGGTTAAGTGAAGTTCTGCCATATACCGCAACCATTGCGGACGATATCTGTTTCGTGAAATCGATGTGGACAGAAGCGATCAATCACGATCCAGCGATCACATTTTTCCAGACCGGGTCGCAGATCGCTGGCCGACCGTCCATCGGATCTTGGGTGAGTTATGGCCTGGGTTCGATGAATAAGAACTTGCCCGAGTTTGTGGTACTAGTGACTGCCGGAGCGGGAGATCAGCCTCTCTATTCACGGCTTTGGGGCAATGGATTCTTGGATTCTCGGTTCCAGGGTGTCAAATTTCGGTCGGGGAAAGACCCTGTTCTCTATCTGGCGAATCCCGAAGGCGTCTCACAGCATGGCCGTCGGGCGATGTTGGATACTCTGAATGCACTCAATCGCGAGCAGTATCAGAAAGAGCTCGATCCTGAGATCGAGTCACGTATAGCGCAGTACGAGATGGCGTATCGCATGCAGAGCAGCGTGCCGGAAGTAACGGATATGTCGAAAGAACCAGATAGCATTTTCAAACTGTATGGTGAAGATGCGCGTAAACCGGGAACATTTGCTGCCAACTGCCTATTAGCGCGGCGGTTAGCGGAACGTGGTGTTCGGTTTATCCAGCTCTATCATCAGGGCTGGGATCACCATGGCGATCTTCCCAATGCGATGCGTGGGCAGTGTAAAAACACGGATCAGGCTAGTACCGCACTCATCCAAGATCTCAAACGGACAGGAATGTTGGATGACACTCTAGTGATCTGGGGAGGAGAGTTTGGACGCACGAGTTATTCTCAGGGGAAACTGACCAGGGATAACTATGGGAGGGATCACCATCCCAGATGTTTCACAGTCTGGATGGCCGGCGCGGGGGTGAAGGCTGGGACGACATACGGCCAAACCGATGCTTACGGCTACAATATCGCAGACGCAAGCGGTAATCCGATCACCCCGATAAAAGAGGAGTTTACACCTGGGGCAGTGCATGTGCACGATCTGCAGGCCACTATTCTGCACATATTAGGTATCGATCATACGCGATTGGTCTACCGATATCAAGGAAGAGATTTCCGACTCACAGATGTGCATGGCCATGTTGTAAATGACCTTCTGGCATAACCACATTCTCTGAATCTTCCCTCATCCACTTCCTGCAGCCTGAATACCTCACACCTCAGAGGGAAAAGGGTGCAGAACTTCATATTTCTTCTGTCCCTTCCCTGCTGGTACAACCTGCCTCATAAGAATTCCAATTTTTTAAACTCATGCGATGAAAAGAATTTCTTCGCTGGGTTGTGTTCTGATGTCTGTGCTTCGCACAAATCATCTCATTAACTCGCCCGAAGGACTGATTATCGCAGACTGCTAACGGAGAAATTCCATTCGCCTCGTTTAAAAAATTACTCCCGAGAATTATATATATATTTAATACAATATTTTAAAAATATGTTCAAACAAATATTTCCATTAAATAAAATTAATTAGATAAATGGTACAATATTGTTAATATATATAGTTCTTGCTAGTGTGTTGTCCTGCACACGGTTTTGGCAGAAACTTTCACAATATATCAATCAGCTTGCATTACAGGCGGATTGTAATTAGCACCATTTTTTTAGAATTTCAGAGTCTGTCATGTATTTTCGAAGGTTTACTGTTCATCAATCTGGCGACGACAATCCTCTGTGCGCCGCTCCCACCGCTATCGAATTAAAAGACGGTTCCCTGCTGACTGCCTGGTATGATCAAAATACTAACGCACAGGGAGAACTATCTATCAAATCGTCGGTGTTCGATCCATTTGAAGGACGTTGGATTTCGCAGTCGATGATACTTAAGACAGGGTTGCTGTCTGCAGGAAACCCTATACTATTCAGAATGAACAGAGAAACAATATGGCTGGTATATAACGCATTATTAGGTGAAGATTGGAGCACTTGCCAGGTTAGATGCGTGCAGTCTCGTGATGAAGGAAAAAGCTGGAATAACCCTAATATTCTTTGTCCCGAGTGGGGTTCCGTTATCGGATTGAAACCACTCGTTCGTCCGGATGGCTCCGTACTGCTGCCCCTCCACAAGGTGGCGGGGAGGGATGCAGGGGCAGCATTTCTATTGAAAACAATTAATGGTGGATACGACTGGAGCGAACATAGTCTTACCCATCCTGGTGCTGCTCTGTTCCAGTCTTCACTCGCAGCCAAAAACGACGGAAAAATTATGATGTTCTTAAGATCAAAAAAAAACGAATCCTGCTTTCTGTGGCAGTCGCACTCTAGTGATGAGGGTAACACGTGGTCGGATGTTGAACGAACTCAGTTCCCAAATCCTCATTGCAGAGTCGATCTGGAACGACTATCGAGCGGGAATATTATCATGGCATATAATCACTCGCTTACCACGAAATCACCTCTTACGATTGCACTTTCTGAAGACGATGGCGAAAAATGGCATGTACAGACTCCGATTGATCTGGTTGAAGGAGAGTTTTCAAATCCCACTTTGATCCAAACTCGCGACAATATTATTCATCTGCTCTATTCATCCCGTCTATCAAGAATAGTGCATATCTGTTTTGATGAGGAGTGGTTAAGGACTAACTCTTTGCGTGCTAAACGGATTGTTCATGCACCCCTACATTCTCGCCCCATCGCTGCATCATCTGTAAATGGCGCCTTTACGGATAGATACCGCGAAGTGATGTGGCGTCCGAAACTCGTCTTACTGCAATAAGATATGCGGCAAGTCGCATATTCACGCCCTCGTGGAGCGCCGTTGCTCTTACCTCACGATAAGCGTTTGTCATGATATCTTCCATTTTGGAATTCACTTGCTGCTCGCTCCAGAAGAAAAACTGTAAATCCTGCACCCATTCAAAATATGAGACGACCACTCCACCGCCGTTCGCCAAAATATCTGGTATTAGAAATACATCATTTTCTCTCAATATTTGGTCTGCGCCGGGTGTGGTAGGCCCATTTGCTCCTTCAACAACAACTCTGGCTTTAATAGTATGAGCGTTTGACTCTGTAATTTGATTCTCAATGGCTGCAGGCACAAGAACATCCACTTTTAACTCCAAGAGCTCTTTGGAACCGATGGGTTCTCCCGTTCGGCTATTGGTGAGGGATCCATCTCGATTTGCGCAGGCGATCAAAGAAGGAATGTCAAGCCCTTTGGGATCGTATATTCCATTGACTGCATCACTCACTGCCACAACTTTAGCGCCCATTTCATGGAATATGCGAGCCGCGACACCTCCAACATTTCCAAATCCCTGTACCGCCACCGTGATATCTGTGATATCCATTTTCCACTCTTTAAGAGCTTCCCGAGTGACAAACACAATTCCTCTGCCAGTGGCGTCACTCCTGCCTTCGGATCCGCCAATAGAGACCGGTTTACCAGTAACACATGCAGGAACTGTGCGCCCCTTACCCATGGAGTAGGTGTCCATCATCCAGGCCATTGTCTGCGCGTTCGTGCCCATATCAGGTGCAGGAATATCCACCTCTGGCCCGATAAAGTTGATAATTTCCGATGTGAATCTCCTGGTAAGACGTTCTGTTTCACTAAGTGAGAGAGTTCGTGGGTCACAGGTAACGGCACCCTTTGCGCCCCCAAATGGTACGTTGAGAAGCGCGCATTTCCAGGTCATAAGCATCGCAAGAGCTTTAACTTCGTCCTCATCTACATTCGGTGAAAATCGAATACCTCCCTTGCAAGGGCCGCGCGATCGATTATGCTGTACCCGATAGCCCGTGTAAACTCGAATGATTTCAGAATCCATCTTTACCGGGAAGTGCACTGTCATCTGGCTTTGAGGATATTTTAAAATTTCGTGGATGTTGGGATCAAGACCGAGATGTGATACTGCGACATCAAGCTGGGAAAGAGCATTATCAAAAGGGTTTAGATTTTCTACTACAGCATTGAGTTGAAGATTTGGTTCCATCGTAATACTCATCATACTCTCCTGAGATGGAGGCCAGATTCTTGTTCGGACTCTCATCATTTCTTGACTATTCAGTTAGATTCTGGTCTTCATTACTACTTACGCAGTGTTTGAACCGTTTGTTCGTTCGATATAATATATCGGCAGTATTAGTCCACAATGGTACCCTCCCCCCGGTTCTTCTCTCTCTGAGGCACGAGAGGAAACGGGGAGATGTGTCAAGCCTGACGGTACAATACAGCGTACAGTAACATCATTGCTCTTGCATTATTGGAGCGAATCGGGCTACTATAGATTCCCTGAATAAGTGGAAGATCAGGATTTAGAAAGTGGTGAACTATGTTTGTAGATGAAGTGGAGATAGAAGTAGAGGCGGGTGGAGGCGGAAATGGCATGGTGACATTCCGCAAAGAGAAATTCGTGCCTCGAGGCGGCCCGAATGGTGGCGACGGCGGTCATGGTGGAAGTGTCATCTTTGAGGTCGATCATAATATCACCACTCTTCTCGATTTTAGATATCGGCATAAGTATAAAGCGGATCGTGGCGGAGATGGCGCAAGTAAAGATATGTTTGGTAAGAACGGCGGAGATCTTTTAATAAAGGTACCGCCAGGAACTGTTGTGACAGACGCACTTACTGGCCATCAAATAGCAGATCTCAGTATATCGGGTAATAGAATTGTTATTGCGCACGGGGGCGTAGGTGGAAGAGGGAATGCCCACTTTGCTAACTCGGTGCATCAAGCGCCTAAATTTGCCGAACATGGAGAGCCCGGAGAGCACAAAAAGCTTAAGCTTGAACTAAAGCTGCTTGCCGATGTCGGTCTGCTTGGCTTTCCAAATGTAGGGAAATCTACTCTCATTGCGGCTGTAAGTGCGGCCCGTCCGAAAATTGCAAACTATCCTTTTACAACTCTTGTGCCCAATCTCGGTGTGGTCTACGTCGAGCAAGAACGCAGTTTTGTCATGGCAGATATTCCTGGAATCATCGAAGGAGCGAGTGAGGGAATAGGATTAGGACATCAATTTCTACGGCACGTGAGTCGTTCGAGGCTTCTTATTCACCTGCTGGATGTGAGCGGTATGAGTGGACGCGAACCTTTGAATGATTTTGAAGTGCTGAACCGTGAACTCGAACTCTATGATGAAAGATTGGCGAAACTTCCGCAGTTAATAGCGCTGAACAAAATTGACGCCGCTGCAGATATGGAAATGATTGACGCTCTGGAATCGGAGCTTATTTCACGAGGGCATCGTGTATTCCGTATTTCGGCTGTGACTCATGCTGGTGTTAAACCGCTCATCTATGAATGTATGACCAGGCTGGAGGCGCTTCGTGCAGAAGAAGATGCTATCGAAGCAAAGCGGGAACATGTCCATATTGTAGCGCCTGTGGTGGAAGATGGCCGAAAATGGCATGCACAGGCAGTTGACGAGAATACTTATGAAGTGGTGGGGCGGTTTATAGAGAAGATGGTCTCCATGACGGACATGGGAAACGAATATGCGCTTCGACGACTTCAGCGTACTATGGATAATATTGGTATCACAGAGAAGCTAGTTGCATTAGGTGCGAAAGAAGGTGATACTGTACGAATAGGAGCAGTTGAGTTTGAGTATGAAGATGAGGAGAAATGGATCGAGGAGAATGAATCACGGAGAAAACAGTCGAAAGCGAAGCGCGGTGAGCAAGTATGACAGATCGGCCAAAGCGATTAGTGGTGAAGATTGGTACGAGTACGCTCACAGATAGCCTGGGGCGTATTGACCGAGCTTTTATTGCCGATATTGCAGCCAGTCTTTCCGCACAGCTTCAGTTCGGATGTGAGGTACTTCTTGTCACATCGGGAGCTATCCGGGCAGGGAAAGAACGTCTGGAAGCAAGCCAGGTTCATTCTCGCCTGCCCGATGATTTCGCTCGATCAGATTTCCAGAACACGCTGCCATACAAGCAGGCGGCTGCAGCAGTTGGGCAGGGGCTGCTCATTCACACCTATACAGAGGCTTTTGCCTGGCGCGGAGTCGATTGCGCGCAGATTTTGCTCACTCGAGACGATATTGCAGACCATGATCGTTTTCTCAATGCACGAAATACACTGCTTACGCTACTCTCTCTAGGTGTGATTCCGATCATTAACGAGAACGACACTGTTGCTGTGGATGAGATCAAATTTGGTGACAACGATATGCTGGCCGCACTGGTCGCCACACTTGTCGAGGCAGACCTGCTCCTGATCCTCTCCGATGTGGAAGGATTGTATTCCATCCACCCGGAAGATAAACCAACCGGAAATACACTTGTCCCAATCTCGTGTGTACTGGAGATCAACGCTGAAATTGAAAATCTGGCAGGGTTATCAAAGTCGGGAGTTGGCACGGGGGGAATGCGGACCAAAGTAGAAGCTGCGAAAGTAGCTACGGAGGCAGGTATTCGAACTGTGATTGCCCGTGGCCGTAGAGAGCGTGTCATCGCCGATGTCATCGACGGACTTGAAATTGGGACTACGTTTCTCCCAAGCAAAAAGCACTAATCATCTGAAACCGCTTGCTTTGCTAAGTCAATAATCGGCTTCATCATGTCAATACTGCTGTCTTAAGAGTAGTCAGTATCGCACGGGTCTCTGCTTTAAGTTCCAAATTATCAGCTTTTAGTCGTTCGATTTCTATCTGTTCTGTGTCGATTTCGCTGCGCAGGCGCAATATGAAGGCAAGATATTCTTCATGCGTCTTTTTTTCTTCCGTGGTAATAGTCAGATTCGGTTGAGATAAAATATTTTCTTCCATTGCTAATTCTTCCTCTTATATCATATCACAGACTTATCCTCCTCACATAATATAGTATGGTTGGTCAGATTGTTGCTGACTGGCTAACACCTAATATACCATTTACTTTTTGGACTACATTATCCACTTTTATTTCCGATAGGCATTTTGGCTGAGCATATTCGCAGTGATGCCAGCTGCACCTTTTCCCACACTGCGATCTACCACTAATCACATTCACCCGCTGGCTAAAGGGGCAGGCACGATCCGGATCTGTAGGGCCGATAAGGGATACCACGGGGCGATTGAGCGCAGCCGACATATGAGCCGAACCTGTATCACCACAGATCTGAACGGAGCTCATCTGCAGAACTGCCCCTAGCTGTTTGAGATTCGTTTTACCAGCAAGATTTGCAAATGGTGCATGAGTTCGCTGTTCCACAGCCGCCGCCGCTGCAAAATCCGCCGTGACTAATGCACTTGGCAGTTGAAAATCACTCCACAAGCTGTCGATTAGTGCAGCATATTTATCACATCCCCACTCCTTGAGAGGATGCCCAGCTGCGGGATTGATAACTACAAAAGCTTTCTCCGAATCGACACCACGTGATTTTAATAGGCTCGATGCATATTCTGATTCCGCATCAGAAATAACAAAAGGAAAAACTGCTTTCGAGACATCCGCTCCCAAAAACCTGGCAACATCCAGATACTGATCGACGACGTGCACACTTTCAGAGCGTTTTGGAATAGCCTTGACTACTAGTGGTGCTGCTTCCCGAAGCCAGTGATAACCGATTTTGTATTTTGCACCAGACACATAGGCAATGATTGCGCTCTTCGTCAGTCCCTGAAGATCGATGACCAGATCAAATTTGCAAGACCTAATTTCATTCAATCGTCTTAGATAGTCAGACCTGTAACTTGAAGATTTTAGTGCTTTTACTTTTAGTTTGGGTAGAGTGATTATATTGGAGAGGAATGGATTTCCAGATAGCAGTGGCTCGAATATATCCTCACAAACCCAGCTCAGTTCGATATGAGGGAATGCATTGCCGATCGCAGCCGAAACGGGGAGTGCATGCAATATGTCCCCCATGGCGCTGAGTTTAACGATGAGGACGCGGTGTATTTGCGAGATATCAAAACCAGGCAAAAGAAGTGCCAAATCGATGCTTGATTCAGGCACTTTCATTCCGTTTCTGCTGGAGAGTTTCGTACTGGGCGGCAGTCAGGTTTAATCGAGATGCCTGTTCTTCACCATCGGGGAATACACCGGGAGATGCTTTCCATCGATCGTGAAGCCACAGCCACTGCGTAGGGTTTTTACGTATCTGAGCTTCCAGTCGGGCATTTATCAGGGTCATCACTCGTTCAACATCCGCCTGGTGATTCTCTGTTTTCTCTACGATGACAGGCGTTTCGAAAGTAAGGTGAAATCTTCCGTCCTCTCCTCGAATACACCAGCTAAAAAGCAGTGGCGCTTTAGTACGGAGATGCAGAACGGCCGGGCCGTCGACGGTGCCGGTAGGCTGGCCAAAGAAAGGCACAAATACATCGGCTGCATTTTGATCTGGCAGCAGAGCGACGATCTCGTTCCGTTTGAGTGCCTTCAGTATCCCCCGAGCCGAGTTTCCTCTATAGAGAACATTAGCTCCATTTCCAATTCGTGTCTCAGCCATTAATTTTGTGGTGGCAGGATCCCTGGCATCCCGAGCGACCACATTAAGCGTGTAGCCTCGTTGTGTGAGCCATCGCCCGATGAATTCCCAGTTGCCAAAATGACCCGTTATCAACAGAGACCCATCGCCACTTTTGAGAGCTTCACGGATATTCTCCTCGCCGATGACTACGGAAACATTGTCAATTTCAGCATCTAATATTTGAGGCATTTTTATGAACTCAATAGCCCATTGACCGAAGTGCCTAAAGACGGCCTTTGCCATTTTCTTCTGCTCTATTTCGTCTATCTGGTCGCCGTAAATGAGTTGGATATTCTTGTGTGCTACGCGCCGGTATCTGGATAGTCCTCTGTACAGAACGATACCTAAGGAGCCCCCAAATCGCCTTGCGGATGACATAGTGAGTGCACGTATAGGCGGGAGTATTGCTGCAAGGCAAATTCTACCCACAAATCTTTCGATTCTTTTTTTGTAGGGAACCGCGGGTACAGATAAGGATTTAGTCTGGTCACTCATAATTGAATTCTATTTCAGAGAATACTTTTTGAATTAAGAAACTCAGGTTGTCAATCTCCATCTCGACATGGAGTGCATATATTGGAAGCCGAAAATCTGCTCTTTGTATTTTAACAGCATCTTTCGAAGTTGTCACCACAGCTTCTGCTCCAAGCTGATGTGCACGCTCACATATACTGGTCAAATCCTGGCTGGAAAGCGTAGTGTGATCTCTGAAACGCGATCTCTCAAGAATATGCACTCCTAAGAGTTGTACAGTATTTTCGAATCCTTCGGGATTGCCAAGTGCCGAGTATACCGCAATTTTTCTATCCTGCAGCCAGTTTGTGGGTATCGCTGTGCCATCCTCAAGGTTCTGCAAATAGACAGGAACTAGCTTCGAGAGATAAATTGGCCGATCTGGAGCCAATTCCTGCACCTGACTTTTGAGAGAAGTAATCCGTTCGTTATCACATCTACTGCTGTTGGTGAGTACGACGACTCCTGCTCTTTTAAGATGAGAGAGCGGTACGCGAAGCAGGCCTCTCGGTAATGTCCATCCATTATCAAATGGTGCAGCAGCGTTCAACAACACAATATCGAGATCCCGATGAAGCTGCCAGTACTGAAATCCGTCATCAAGTAAGACGATGTCTGGGTGGAATAGTTCAATGGCTTTAGTTCCTGTTAACCTTCTGTCCTTGCCGGCGATGACAGGAATTCCCGGGAGGGATTGGGCAAGAAGAAATGCCTCGTCACCAGCCTCTTCGGCAGTGAGAAAAACTCTATCATGATCCGAAACCACAGCCGATCCAAACTCATTTTTTCCGCGATATCCACGGCTGAGTACAACAACATTTTTCCCCGCAGCCTGTAAAGCTTTACAGAGCATTATTGTGAAAGGAGTTTTCCCAGTTCCGCCTGTGGTGAGATTTCCGATCGATACTACTCTGCATTGCAAACGGGATTGTTTTCGAATTCCAATATGAAAAGGCATCAGATAGACTGCTAGAACGCCACAATATAGAAACGCGAGAAGCGTCATCAGGAGACGAAGTACCCACGGCCAAAATCCCTTCTTGCCGTTCATAACTTCCAGCATATACAGTTCTATAAAACCCTCGCATTATCCAGGAAATTGGCTGCACTAGTAGTATCCTGGTACAGTAGATTCACGATTTCGGATGCATATCTCATCGCAATCCCACGGTTGCTCTTTATCAGCGAGATGGCTGTCTCACTGATTGAAGATAATCGCGCAGAATCCGAAAGCAGCTCTTCGGTCTTGATTTCTAAATCTGATCCATTTTGGATTTGAAATGCAATACCTGCCTGCGAAGCCAACGCAAATTCCGAACGGATTGTTGCTATCTGCGGACCTACAAAGACCGGTTTTCCATGTGCCAGAGGCTGCAATATATTCTGACCGCCTCCCTTAACCACAGGCGGAATGCTATTGCCAACAAAAGTGATGGCAGCGACCGCATAGACGTTGGCCAGTTCTCCAATCGTATTCAAAATAAGCTGACGAGAACCCGGTGTGCTGATGTTTGGCTCTGTGCGCAGTGCAGGAAGAAACCCAGCAGCCTGCATTGATGACCTTAGTTCGTCAGCCCGTTTAATATCCCTCGGAGCAATAATCAGGCATAAATCAGGAAATCGCTTAAGCAGTTCAGTGTACGCGTAAATAATCTCGTTTTCTTCTTCACTGCTTCGGCTGCTGCCAGCAACGAAAATAGGGGCGTTTTCAGGCATCCTGAGAGATTTCCGAAGGGTTAGAATATCATCGGGTGTTAGTTCGGAAATCTCCTGATCAAACTTGGAGTTGCCCAGCACCATCACCTTCTGTGGCTCAGAAATCTTGCCTAACTTCATAAATCGCATTTTGTCCGCTTCAGATTGAACCAGCAGCAGATCCATATTATCGAGCATCCATCGATATAGCCAGGGCGCATACCCGCTGGCACGTTGAAAGCTTCTCTCAGATAGCCTTGCATTGACCATAGCGGTGACTGTGCGATGCTGCTTCAAATCGTGCAGAACGTTCGGCCATAACTCACTTTCCAGGCTGATATAACAACATGGATTGATTTTCCGTACAACTCTTTTCGTGACCCAAGGAAGATCGACAGGGGCATAAAAAAGGCCATCGATGTATGGTTTCGCCTGCTGCAAACCTATTTCGTGCCCAGCAGGGGTTATCACTGAAAGTATTATTGTCTGATCAGGAAGCAGCTTTCTTAGTTCACGAAGTATTGGAACGGCAGCTACCACCTCTCCTGCGGATACTGCATGAACCCAAATTGGCGAATTCCCTATTTTCGACAAAAAATGATCCGGGTAAACTCCCCAACGTTCTCTCCATCCCTCTTTTGATTTTCCTGTAAGGTATCTAATGATCACAACAAATACAATCACTGGCGATAATACCAACAAACACAAGTTGTGTATCTGATAGGGGAATCGCAAATCTTAGATTCCTGAACCTTTCTGTGACATATATCACGCAATAGATGTGAGCGAATTCATAGATAATATATCAGAATTCGTTTATACTATTATCATCACTCGAGACGGTGATCTAAGATAAATCCCGATTATAGGGAGAGATCACACAGAGTACGCAGCGCTATCGGCCCACACTCATCAGCCATGCTGAGCAAGAGATCAGTATATCAATGAAGATATGCTGGTTATCGGTCGATAAGCCTGGGACATTCTGTACGCGGATGGCTGAGTATGCCTTGATATTCAGTCCGGAGCGCGAATTTCAGCGAGAGCCTCCTTTGCCGGAAACTCAGGAGGCTCTCATTTTATCGGCCATATATTCGGGTATTCGGTATGGCCTGCGAGTCTTTCTGCTTCACACTCAACTCGG
This sequence comes from Chthonomonadaceae bacterium, assembly GCA_025352825.1. Classification (GTDB taxonomy): domain Bacteria; phylum Armatimonadota; class Chthonomonadetes; order Chthonomonadales; family Chthonomonadaceae; genus JANXSG01. Next base: position 28,465 of record JANXSG010000202.1, read on the forward strand.
TTAATTGCAAACTCGAGTTTTTCGGCATACTCTTTACGTTTTTCATCATTCAAATCTACAGGAATTACTATTGCTTCCCCAACAACGATAAATGTGCGCGCAAATAGTTTAGGAACAAAATAGGAATCCCAACTGCTGAATAGTCGGCGCCGATCAGCAGATATTCCCATAGGTATTATGGGAACTCCAGACTTTTCTGCCATGAGAATCACCCCCAATTGTACCTTATGCGTAGGGCCGCGGGGGCCATCAGGCGTGAAGGCGAGTACGCCGCCTTCCTTCACCTTACGTGCCATCTGCAAAGCCCCTTTTACTCCACCTCTGCCAGTAGATCCACGTACCGTCTGGAATCCAAATCTTTTGAATATATTATTTTGCAGCTCACCATCCCGGGAAAGTGAGATAAGAGCCCAAAATCCCCTGCCTCGAAATAGATTTGCCGGAACAAAGGATCTGCCATGCCAGGTAACAAAAATGGAGCCAGAGCCCGAAAAGTTTAGGTTGGATTCGTTCACGATCTTTATTCTTAACGTAGAGTAAACAACTCTGGCCCATGCGTATAGAATACCCCCATATACTATGCTTCGCCGGGCTAATTTGGCTCTTTTTGCCTTGTCAGCTTCCAGCTCTGTCTCGTTCGAGGATGATGCAGCTTGCGGCGAGGAAACATTCATTGAAGTGTCCGATATCAAGTAGATCAAGATACAATGTGGATGTCTGATTTTGGCGAGTGTAGATAGTTTAGCTTAAACTGCTAAACTGGTAAAACCTGAATATAGTTTACCTCACTCCTTGATAAATGAGGGCAAATCCACCTCACCCCAACCCCTCTCCCGCCCGTTCGTTCCTCACTGGGAGAGGGACAAATGCACCTCACCCCAACTTCTCTCCCGCCCGTTCGTTCCTCACTGGGAGAGGGGCAAATGCATAATTTCGCCTCCCCCTCTCCTTTGCGAGGAACGAGCAAGATGGTAGAGGGGGTCGGGGGGTGAGGTAAAGAAACCCCCCGCCTTGTTTCAGGGAAAATGAGGGATGGGGTAGCTGACCAAGCGAGGGTCTATTCTATTCATATCCACGCAGTTGTGTCTCGTATAGGCGGGCATAGTACCCCCCAGCGGCTATCAGTTCCCTATGCGAGCCCATCTCAACAATTTTACCATCCTGCATGGCTAAAATGCGGTTTGCATTGATAATTGTAGAAAGCCTATGGGCGATTACTATAGTGGTTCTGCCTTTCATGAGTTCATCTAAAGCCTTTTGTACTAGCTCCTCTGAAGATGCGTCCAGAGAAGAAGTCGCTTCATCCAAGATAAGCAGTCCAGGGTTCATCAAGATAGCTCGAGCGATGGCAATGCGCTGCTTCTCACCGCCCGATAGGCGTATACCACGCTCTCCAATTACCGTATCGAATTTAAGCGGCATACCTTCAATAAAGGATGCGTTTGCCGAATAAGCAGCCATTTGAATATCTTCTTCAGTTGTATTTCTGTTACCATAGGCGATATTATCTCGAAGTGTGCCTGCAAAAAGCCAGGTCTCCTGAGGTACGATTCCTATCTGTCGCCGAAGTGTTTCCAGCTTCAGGCTTTTCAATGGAATGCCATCAATAGTTATCTCACCGTGGGTTGGATCATAAAATCGTGGGATCAGATCAACGAGCGTGCTCTTCCCCGATCCGGTCGATCCTACAAGCGCCACTACTTCACCAGGGCGAACATCAAAAGTAATATTTTTCAGTACCGCCGGACCCTCTTCGCTATATTGGAATGAGACATTATTGAAATGAATTCTGCCTTCGAGATTTACAATTTCGATGGGATGAGAACACTCTTTTACTTCCGCTTCGACATCCAGAACACCTTCAAAAATCCTTCCTGCTGCCGCCAGTGCCTGTGCTCGCATCGTGGCGATACCCCCCACATCTCCGGCAGATCGCGCCATCGCATTAAGAAGGTATATGAAAGCTACAAGATCACCCTGCACCATGCCGCCCGCAATATGGAATGTAGAAAGTGCTGGGAGGGAGGTAGAACCGGGATGCGCAGTCAACCACAGCAGCTGCATGTGTTTTTGGGCCTCAATGGTCCATGCGACATAGTTACCGCCAAGATACAACACAAGTGCGATTCCAAATGCTCCGATAAAATCGACGAGCGGCCTCATCTCAGCGCTTTTCTTGGCCGCTTTCAGTACAGTGGCAAGTGTACGATGATTCTCCGTTGAAAAGCGTGCTATTTCGTGCTCTTCCGTTGCAAACGATTTGATGATTCGGACACCTGCCACAGTCTCTTCTATAATCGTGGTGACATCCGAAAGTTTCTGCTGAACTGCGCCCGAAATCACGCGTATACGTTTCCCGATTCTTGATATTACAGTCGCCATAAAAGGGATAAATATGAGCGAGACGATGGCAAGTTTCGGGCTGTACCAGAATAGAGCTACCAGACTGACGAGGATAGTAATGGGAGCTGCAATGACATCGCGGAGGCTCATGGCTGCATTTTGGATTACTGGTACATCGTTGGTCAGTGTCGACATGATCGCGCCGGTACGTGTGCGATTAAAATATGATAATGAAAGCGAATGGAGATGAGCGTAAATCTCGTCCCTGAGGTTGGTAGCTATTCGGTTTGCAACCAGTGACAGTAGATAGCTCTGCCCGAATGAGAATAGTCCTTTCACGAGGAATACAATCAGTAGTAGCCCGCATAAAAAGTTTAGATGGCCAGTGTGCCCATTCGCCATAGCATCGAGAGCATGCTTCAACAGCCAGCTCATACTGATAGTGATGAGGGCAGTAATTCCGGCGCATACCAAACCAAATGCGAGCGTTGCGCGATGTGGTTTTATATATTGTAGAAGTCTTCGTTGCGTATCCATGGTTCCGTTTATTTCGATACACCGACCCTATTTTGATCGGGCGAGCTCCATAACCAGCTTTGCTGTTTTGAAACTGGCTCCGGGTTCACCCAGAGAAGCACGTACTTCCTTCAAATCTGACCTTGCTTGTTGGCGGCATTCCGGGTCATTAAGCAGTTGCAGCCCGTGCTCCGCGATTGCCTCAGGAGGGGCATTCTGCAGAATTAATTCTGGAACTATCATTCTGCCAGCGAGTATATTTGGAAGTCCTATAAATGGATATTTCTTGATACCTCGGAGCTTATACTCCAGCTCAAATAGACGTGATCCACGATACATAATCACCATGGGAGTGGTGAAAATGGCAGCTTCTAGAGTAGCTGTCCCTGAGCAAGTCAGAAGCACGTTTGAGTGTGCCATAAGTTCATACGAAATCCCTTTTGCTAATACTGTAGGAGGCAGTGCTTTCGATTTTGCTTTGTCGGAACGATCCTGTCGTTTAATCTCTGTGTCCAGCGCTTCCATGGGAAGCACCACACCGCCTACTGTAACCAGTCCGGTAGTTTTAGCCGAGGCAAGTGAGCTTGCTTTTCGAGCAACAGGCTTCCACACCTTGGTCTCAGCCTCCTGAGCGAACTCGTGCCAAATGTCGCTGAGTCGCTCTCGGAGCTCTTTGTGCCCGGAAAGGTATCCAGCCATCATCTCTTCCGATATCGAGGAAGCGACTCCGATGATAAACTGAGCATCGGGTACCTTCTGATAGATGAGTCTAGCCGCATCCAACAGCGCGGGCATGTTGTGAATTACTTCATGTTTTCGGCTTCCTGGCAACAGTCCTATGATAGGATGTGTGGGATCCATTCCGAACTGGTCTGCAAATTCATTCCGAGACATTTCGGATTTAACACGCTCCAGAAGCGGATGCCCCACCATGACTGCATGTGCACCCAATCTGTTGAATCTGTCTGCCGACCATTGGAAAGGTGTAGCCACCACATCTGTGATCCTGGCTAGCTTAGCCCCATTATCACCCGAACGACGCCAGGCTCCGGGAGGGAAATAGTAGAGTACCTTGATGCCAATCTGTTTGCAATAGCGTGCGACTCGTACGTTGAAAGCTCCGAAATCGATCAAGACTACGACATCTGGCCTTCTCTCGTGAAGTGCTTTCTTTACAAGCGGAGATATCTGAGTAAGCATTCGAGGAACTTTGCTCAGAGTTTCAATAATACCAATTGCTCCCCAACTGGCGCTATCTGCGAGGATCTCCACTCCAGCCTCGTGCATTGAACTGCTGCCTAGTCCCCAAAAAGTACAGTCTGGGTCAATTTTCCTCAGTTCACGAGCAAGTGCACCACCAATAAGATCACCAGATAGCTCACCAGAAAAAATGGCAATTTTCACCGGCGGTACCAGATTTCTATTATGTTCGTGATTTTCTCATACGGATACATTCTTATTTTACTTTTAACCTCACTCCACCGTCTCCCTCTCCCGAAGCTTTGGGGGGAAACTAAATCGGAAATCTCAGCCCATGCAGGGAGCGTTTTAACCTCACCCCCTGCTCCCTCTCCCATATTGCTCGTTCCTCGCAAGGGAGAGGGGGTGAGGTGGATACGTTTTAACCCCGGCGAAACAACGGAAATTGGGCGTAGCATGATTACAGATTATCCTTTTGAGGTGAGTTACCACGCCCCCCGATACCTTCTCGAGTCGTTCGGACGAATTGGAGTAGTAGATCAA
>JANXSG010000251.1 GCA_025352825.1 Chthonomonadaceae bacterium
ACCTTCCGGACTTTCTTAACACGACCCTCATCTGGTGAGACCACCACAATATTATCCATGGTGTTCTCCATTGTTTTTATGAAGTAGTCGGTAAAAAGATTGATAGCAGTGAGATGATCTACAGGGATATTGAAAAAGCCTTGAATTGCATCCGCATGAAGGTCGAGGCACATAATTCGGTTTGCGCCTGCGGTAGTCAGGATGTCCGCAATTAGCTTGGCGGTGATCGGCTCTCGCGGGGCGTCTTTCTTCTCCTGGCGGGCATATCCATAGTAGGGTATAACAGGGGTGATGCGCCATGCAGAAGCACGCCTTAATGCATCGATAGCTTCCAGGAGTACGACCAGATTGGTATCTACGGGAGGGCAGGTGGGCTGCAGAATATAGGCGTCGGTACCGCGGACACTTTCTTCAAACCGAACATAGTTTTCGCCGTCGGCAAACTGAGTGTAGAGCATCTTGCCCATCGGGACATTCAGCCAGCCACCAATCGCGTGTGCCAGTTCGGGGTGGCCAGGGCCAGCGAAGATTTTGAGTTCATGTTGAAGCGACATACGTTGTTCTCCGAAACCAAATCGGTGGGTTCTCTGCACCCGATTCGAAGACAGAGCCAACGTTTTCGAGGCGAATTAGTATAGACCAAAACTGGGCTGACTGTCAATCTGATAAGAGTATGCAGGCTCGCCATCACCATATTTATCCTTTCCGATTTCTCGATTATATCGTACATAAATTTTGCGATTGGTACTCGATTCTGGAAGGACAAAGGGTTTTAGATGGGTCTATAATTTGCATACTAACATCAGAATGGATCTACCGCGCGATATAATATTTTGTTTCCATTTTATGATAGACTATAAGCGTGTCACAATACGCTCTATCCTGCGTTTACTACCTGGTATCACCTTTGTCAGCGTTTAGCCTTGACGCGAAGGAGTTTCTCATGTACAAAAATATTGCCATCTGTAATATTCTCATAATTCCACTGCTCAGTATGACTGCACTATCTGGGTATTCAGCGACTACTAAACGGAACCATAGTGCTGATATTCCGAAAAATATCAATGTAATCTTAGATAAGCACTGCTCTAAATGCCACGGCGAAGGCGTATCAACAGGTGGTTTTAGTTATACTGATTACCAATCTATGTTAGCTGCCAGGCAGATAGTCCCTGGCAAGCCAGATAAATCCAGAATATACATTCGTGCGGTGCTGACATCCGACAAACCTATGCCCCCGAAAGATCAAGACAATCCTCTCAATGCATCAGAGAAGGCTGTACTGAAAGAGTGGATCACCAATATATCATCGGGAGGTGGAAGTACCCATCAACAAAAATTAATCAACGAAACATCGATGCTGAAATCCATACTCTCTGATTTGAATCGAGCAGATGAGCGCGACCGATCCTATCTCCGATACTTTACATTAACACACCTTTATAATACCGGCGCGAGCGATGCGGAGATCAAAGACTACCGTGTTGGTTTTTCTAAACTTATCAACAGTCTTTCCTGGAAAAAAGAGATTACTGTACCAGAAGTGATAGATACTGATAAAACCATAGTGCGGATAGACATGCGCAAATATGCATGGACAGAGCAGACTTGGAAGAAACTGCTGGCGGTATATCCCTACGGCATCATCTCAAATAGTCAGACAGCTAAAGATATCTATAGCAGTACCAACTGCCCACTGCCCTATGTACGAGCGGACTGGTTTGTAGCAAAAGCGGCACTGCCTCCCCTCTACCACGATCTGCTCGACCTACCTGCGACAGCAGGTGAACTGGAGGCCAAAATCGGCGTAGACCTTGAAAAGGATATTAAGGAAGAGACTGCGGTACGTGCCGGGCTGGGCGCTGGAGAAAGTGAAGTATCCCGAAATAACAGGGTGGTAGAACGGCATGAATCGTTTTACGGAGCCTATTGGCGGAGCTACGACTTCCGAAGTAATGCAGGCAAGCAGAATATTTTCAAAAACCCAATCTCTTTCGAAGCTGCGGGCGGTGAGATAATTTTCAACTTACCCAATGGTTTGCAGGCCTATCTGCTTGTGAAGGGGACAGGTGAGCGAATTAATGACGGACCTCCAGACATTGTATTTAATCGTAAAAGTACGGTCGATACTGTGGTACATAACGGCCTATCCTGCATGAGCTGCCATGTGCAGGGGATGAATGGATTCACGGATAAAGTACGCGCTGTCGTAGAGCAAAATAAGCAGGAAGATTACTATTCCAAAGCAAGGGCGCTTTATATTGATAAGCCAAGGATGGATGCGCTGCTGGCAAAAGACACCCGAGTTTTTGCAGAAGCAGTACGAGCGACTGGCGCCGAGATCAGCGACAAAGAGCCTATAGTAGCGCTTCAGAGCAAATACGATAGTTCGCTTACAAGTATGCAGGCAGCTGCAGATCTGGGGATACTGGAATCTGAATTTCAGAAGCAGCTGCAATCCAGTACTAAACTAAGCGCACAGCTTGGTGTACTGATACAGCCTGGCTCTCATCTTGCGCGGGACGCATGGGAGGAGTACTATGGAGATGCAGTAACCGAGCTGAAACTTGGTG
>JANXSG010000285.1 GCA_025352825.1 Chthonomonadaceae bacterium
GACTGACCTGCGAGTCAAAAGAATGTTCTCCTGGTCGATACAATTCGAAGTATTCCCCAATGCCATTTTTTTTCAGAAGGGAATGAAGTTCGGGCTTGCATTCAAGGAGAACTCTGCAATTCGCTCTCTGCTTCACCAAAGACAGATATCGGGTGAACATGATGGTATCGCCAAAACCTCCCTCAGCATATGCCAGTAGTGTTTTACCGGGAAGTGGAGACCCGTCCCAACGAGGATGATCTGGGCAGCAGATATCCGGGCGTTCGGTTTCTCGATACTCATACTCTTTCCAGCCTTGCTGATACTCGCCTTTGAGGAGAAGAGAAATGCCGAGATTGAGATGAGTAGGAGCGTAATGGGGGATGATCGATAATGCTTTTCGATAGCAATCGGAAGCTTCCACCACTTTGAGCTGCATCATCAGCGCATTTCCGAGGTTGGTATATGCGCCCGCATGTTGTGGATCGTTTATTAATGCTTTTCGGTGATAACTCTCTGCCGCTTCCGGTTTATTCATCAGCTGAAAAAGGGCGCCAATATTATTCGCGAAGTCGGGATTATCTGGAGAAATCAGTTCACCATATCTATAACATTCCATGGCACTTTCGATCTCACCGAGCTGCTGATATGCCGCGCCAAGGTTTAGCACATAGTCTGCGTTATCGGGATCAAGTTCAACAGCATATGCATAGCAGTCCCTTCCGCCTTCATATTTCCCCAGGCGTTCGAGAGCGACCCCAAGATTGTTTTGCGCAGCAGCGCAGTCTGGCCTCTTCGCCAGCAGTTTACAATATGTCTCGATTGCTTTCTGATAATTTAGTTGACTGAAATAGTGGTTACCTATTTGCAGTAGACCAAGCTCCGCTTCTGTGAGTTCGCCTCTGCTCAAAAGCTCTGCTAGATGCTGCCTGCCAAGTATAAAATCAGGATGCAGTTTAACCACACGCCGATACTGTTTGATCGCTTCTTCAGTTCTTCCGCTTGCTTCCAGGCAGATACCAAGATTGAAATGTGCTTCGAGAAGATCTGTCTGGGATGTGATAGCTGTTTCAAAGCTTAGAATCGCACTCTCAAAATTGCTTTGCTTCATCTGGCAGTTACCGAGGTTGTACCAGGCTGCGGTCAATTGCGGATTAAGCGCCACTGCCTTGTTAAAATAGGCTTCTGCTTCTTCCAGGTACCCCAAATCGAATAGAGAATTCGCATATTCGAAGCTGCTGTCGGCGCTGGAAGGGTTATATTGTGATGTTGGTGCACTATTCACAAATCGATATCCTGGAATGTAGCGGCTCTTTGTGGCTATCTATCATTATTGGTATCTTGCATTCACAATCACAGGGATATGTCTATGCTAAAAATAAGCGGATTGGGTACAATGGAAACTATAGTAACTTTAGATTAATCGGGGATGAATGTGATGCTGAGTGACAACTTAAAAAATGGTGATGATCTCGGCTTGGATGCTTCGGTTCATATAAGAAAAGCGCGCACAATGGATGTGCCAGGAATGCAGCGGCTGATAAATGGTTTTGCAGATAAGGGTGCCATGCTGCATCGAAGCCTGAGTGAACTGTATGAAAATATACGAGATTTTTTTGTAGTGATTGAGGATGATTGTGTGGTAGGCTGCGCGGGGCTGCATGTGAGCTGGAAAGATCTAGCCGAGTTAAAATCACTCGCGGTAGATGAATCTGCCCAGGGACGAGGATTTGGAAAAGAACTAATCCGTACTTGCCTGAATGAGGCGGAAGAAATAGGTATCACTCGCGTATTTGCTCTGACTTACGTACCCGCACTATTCGAAAAGAATGGTTTTGAAGTGGTTGACAAGGCGATGCTCCCACGCAAGGTCTGGACAGAGTGTGTCTACTGCCCTAAATTTCCGGATTGTGGGGAGATAGCCGTGATCATTGGTATAGGCGGGGCTTCGATACATGAAAGCTCTGCCGGTAACCAAATAGTACTGGAGCCGATAAGACGATGAACACCGATGATGGAAGTAGTAACGATCGCATGAGAGAAATACCGGATGAGACTGAGCAGAATCGACTTATTTCCAAGATGTGGAATCATCGCCGCGTTGCCCCCGGAGCCAAGTGTGAAAAATGTGGAAAACCAAATGTCTATCCGATGCCGACAGTCTCGATAGGGAGTGGCGGGGGATATAAAGCCGTAGCGG
>JANXSG010000286.1 GCA_025352825.1 Chthonomonadaceae bacterium
TCAATGGAAGATGGCTTGCCTAAAGGAATGCGATTTAGGCACTCTGGTTCCAGAATGTAGAATCCAGCATTGATCTGATCGAAACCGGTTTGGACTTCGCCTCTTCCTGCCGCGACTGCTTTCTTCTCGTCTTCGGTAGGCTCATGCCAGCCGGATACACGGCCTGTTTCATCTGTAGTGATAATTCCAAATGGATGCGGGCGCGGAATTGGTGTGAGAGTTATTGTGGCAATAGATTTTCTATCATGATGAAATTTTAAAATAGAACTTAGGTCGAAATCAGTCAGTACATCTCCATTGAAGACGGCCACACTTTCACCCTCAAACAGACTGGCAGCGTTTCGGATTGCACCACCCGTTCCAAGAGGCACCTCTTCCAGAGCCATACGCATACGAACCCCAAACCGACTGCCATCGCCGAAATGAGCCTCTATCTGATCCGCCATGTAGTTCGTTGCCAGCACAATATCATCGATTCCATGCTTGCGAAGCAAAGCTACCTGATACTCCAGAAAAGGTCGGTTTGCTACCGGCACTAGCGGTTTAGGACGACTGTATGTGAGTGGGCGAAGCCGCGTTCCAAGCCCGCCTGCAATAATGATTCCTTTCAACAAAAACTCCTTTACTCATTTCTGATGATGAGATATTCCGCTTCAAATTCGTATCAGATAACTGGGGCAGTAGATATTTCACCAGCAATGCTGATATATACTCTTCTATTATTGCCGGCATTCATCGTTTCCTCGACATTTTAGAGATACCAAGTTTCGAGCCGAGGCAATATCCAGGATAAAATACTATTTCATGAATAAATGTCCTTGACAGTACTGCAGTTTTCTGGTTTAATATCTTCATAAGGTTCGAGGTGATTATTATGAGCACGAGGAATGCAAGTGAGTTCATCAGATTTCTCTGAAAGTTCACAACCTGAACCAGCAGATGGTGCTGGCTATCATGGCCAATCGGCTTCACATCCGAAGCGGGCCGCTTCAAGAGGTGAGGGAGGGCGCGGAAATATTTCTCGCGCACGCTCTGGCAGCCGGGTCACACCGCGCAGGGCTGGTTCCCACTTTACGCTCGCGGAGCTCTACAAGCGATACGGCAGACTGCAGGCTGCTATATCCGAATATCGCCTGGCAGTGGAGCACGCACCTACGAATGCTTTCTACCGCTATAAACTTGGAGACTGTTATGCCGAAGCAGGAATGCTTATACTAGCTGCGCGAGAGCTTGAAACTGCACGTGATCTGACTGTTCAAGATGGGTTTTATCATTTCTGGCTAGGTGATATCTATGTACGGATGGGGCGCATGCAGGATGCCATCGCAGAGATGCAGCAGGCCACACTTTTCTCTCCGTACGATGCCTACTACAATATACGGTTGGGAATGGTCTATCATCAGTCGGGATATATTCGGGAAGCTGCAGACGCCTTCCGCCAGGCAGTCCAAATCGACCCAGAAAACGCCTCCTATAACTACCTGCTTGCTGACACGTACGTTCGGCTCGGATACGAAAGACAGGCGCTCAAGCATTACCGATTTGCAGGAACTCTGGATCCATATGACTCGGTTCTGGTAGAGCGTCTGCGTCGATTGACAGAAGTTGACCCTCTTGCCTGACCCTCCAAATACATTTACAATCCCCTATCTTCCGATTAAAACAGGAGTATCACCATGATCGAAACCGCCCTCCTTGATTCTGCAGCATTTAACGAAACACAGCGTGAACTTCTCGAAATCACCTGGAAGATGCTCGATTCTATCCACACTGGAGATGCCGCCACCTACGGAAAACTCTGCGCTCCAGACCTCACCTGTTTCGAAGATGTCTGTTCTTATAGAATTGAAGGAGTTGAGTTCCACCTCACTCTTATTCGGCAGATGTCGCAAAATAGTGATCTGAAACCATCTCGATTCGATATGCTGACTCCTTGTGTACAACTATATGGCGATACTGGAATTGTTACGTATACTCGGCTGATGACATACGACAACTCCGGAATTCCACGATGGACTACTTTCAATGAGACCCGAGTTTTTGTGAAAATAGATGACTCTTGGAAAATGGCGCATTTTCACCGATCTCCCTCCTGATCGCGGGTATAATAGTGTCCATTGATTAAGTCTAAAAGGAGTTTATTCCGATGATAATGGATTCAGGGTTGGAAATAGAAGTTATCGAGGAGGGGGAAGGAGAATCCCCGACAAAAGGGCAGTCTGTCACCGTGCACTACACGGGTACTCTTACCGATGGAAAGAAGTTTGACAGTTCGCTGGATAGAAGCGATCCCTTTCAGTTCACTCTTGGAATTGGCCAGGTGATAAAAGGATGGGATGAAGGAGTAGCGACTATGAAAGTCGGAGGTAAAAGCAAGTTCACTATCCCTGCAAACCTTGGATATGGTTCTCGCGGTGCCGGCGGAGTTATCCCTCCGAATGCTACGCTCATCTTTGATGTGGAGTTAATATCGTTCAAGTGACAACTTCCTCGAATAGGAAGATGACGGAGTGTGATCATGCTGGATACGACTGAAGCGCCCCTTAAAGATTTAGATGCCCTGGACGATCTGCGCATAGCCCGAGATACGGCCGAGAGCAGCAGCGCGTTTATCAATGCGGAAAAGAAAAAAGAAGAGTTTCGAGACTACGCTTCCGAGGCGCGTGCCTCGGTAAAAGAGTTTTACAGGCTGAACCACCGCTATCAAACCCTTAAATTTGTGAAGGCCAAACAGAAAGAGTATCTGCCGCTCAAGAAGCGGGAGATGGGTGTCTGGGAAGCTATGGAGTTCCTCAATACGCTAGTGGATGACTCAGATCCTGATACAGATGTCTCACAGATTGAACACCTAATGCAGACTTCCGAAGCTATTCGTAAGGATGGACATCCGCGTTGGTTTGTCCTCACGGGGCTTGTGCATGATCTTGGTAAAATATTATGCCTGTATGGTGAGCCACAGTGGGCAGTGGTGGGGGACACCTACCCAGTGGGCTGTGCTTATTCTGATAAGATAGTCTACTCAGAACTGTTTAGTGATAACCCGGACAAGAATATTCCTGAATATGTAAATCGCCTGGGAATCTACGAACAGGGCTGTGGGCTCGATAAAGTGAATATATCATGGGGGCACGACGAGTATCTCTATCATGTAATGAAGGACTATCTTCCTGAAGAGGGTCTCAGTATGATTCGGTATCACTCCTGCTATCCTATCCATAAAGAGGGTGAGTATAGCTATCTCATGAACGATCATGACAGGCAGATGTTCGAATGGGTAAAAACATTTAACCCGTATGATCTTTACTCCAAGAGTCTGGCCCGCCCGGATGTCGCTGCCCTGCGTCCATACTATCAGGAACTGATCGCAGAGTTCTGCCCTCCTGTATTACGCTGGTAAGCAAGGCGAGTGCAGTGTTATTTAAACGACAATTGAAACAGTCTGTAGACTGCTGGCGTGAAGGTATTCAATTCGGAAATAAAGTTTCCGAGCGTTACCTAGAAAACACCTATGTCCAAAATAGAACAGAAGCTGGAAAGCTTCTGTTCTTACTATGGGATGTTGCAGAGGATATGCCAGACCGATTCAGAAAGTATCTCGCTCCAAAGGATATGGTTGCCCCTTTTTTTCTCTCCGAACTATCTTCCGTTATCCGCAGCAGTTCACTAGTTCCGCCAAAAAACCCTGATGAGATACACGATGTTGTGGAGCAAGCATTACGCTCGATAGTATTGGGATATCTCAATCATGAGCTTGTAATTGATAATCTTCGTACATTCCCTGGCAGGCACAATTTGGCGGAATGTGTTCGTTTCATTAGGATTTTTCGTTTTACCGGTATCCAGGAAGAGTGCTGCCAGCTTATGATACTACTTGATCATGGTGGATTTAAAAATAGTGAAAGCGAACAGCAGCAGTGGCACATTACGACACATACTGAACTCGTACTCTGCCTATCTTCACTTCCTCCCGATGAAGTGCCGTCTCTATGGAAGTATCTGCGCGATCCAGAAAAGTCATCCGTTTTCTGGCCAGTTCTGACAAAAAGTAACGCTAGAGAATCAGTCCCATACTTGCTGGAGCTGATGCCTGAAATACCGCTGGACGGTCAGAATGCGATTATCGGGGCACTGCAAAGAATTGGTGATGTTCGCGCGGTGCCGATCCTGCAGGCTATAGCATCCGATCAGGCAAACTTTCTCTATGTGAGTGCATCGCGAGCGCTTGCCCACATCCTTAAAAACAGCAAGGACGATTCAGCCCAGCTTCTTAGGGCCAGCGATGCTGAAAACGCTCCTGGTGCAAAAGAGACTCTGCTCAGGGCGTCGGGCCCAACGGTGGCGAATTCATCTGATTCATCAGAACTATTGAGGCACTCTGCATCTCAATCGGAGTAGGGGAATGAACCAACCGAATCATCCAATCTATCAAGAACCTGTCATTACACCAGACTTGAGTGTGCTTTGGAGTGAGGATCAAGAAGCAGCGATGCACTGTGCACAGGCTCTGTTCACACCATGCGTGCTGCCGCACTACACCCCGCACCCCGATATAGTAGAGCAGACTGCCCACAATTTTATAGCCTCCCTCATACAAATCAACCCTGAAATGCCAGAATCCTCGGAGTCCATCCGAGAAGCGATTGTTATCGCCATTCGAACCCTTTTGCACGATCTTCGCAGATATCCCTCAGAGCCATTCGTAGAGGAGTATATCGATACTGCTCTATGGTCGGTGTTTCACCTTGAAGCAGGCGAGTTGACGGAGAGTGTGTGCGATATTCTGACTGATTTCTGCTCAGGAATCTGGACTCTCCATCTTACCAAACCTCAGCTATACATCATTGAGAAAGCGCTTGCACGCTCTCTCGTGGCTATACCTTGCGAACAGATGGATATCTATTGGCTGAGAATGCAATCTGGGGAAGAACATCAGCGTAAAGCGATGAGTTTTGGGCTTGGCTATCTGAGTACTGCGCATGCAGTACCCCATCTGAACTATGGACTGAAGTTTTTGAAGGAACATGCCCTGCGCCGCGAAATTTTGATTCGGATGGAAGAAATTGCTGATCCACGGTGTCTTCCCACTCTCTTTAAGATGAGGCAGGAGATATCCCAGACAGACTGGACTCTCACGCGGTTGATACTGAGAGTAATACGCGTCGTTGAAATGGTGAACCGCGGAGGATATCAGCAGACACTACTCCGACCCAGTACTACAAAGCGAAATGCTGACGAATATTTGCTGCATCCCGCAAATGGGAACCGTAGTAATATGGAATCGGACATTTCAACTTTGCTGCGCCCCCGAGGCGTATTCGACAAAAAAGATGGCAGCTCAGATTAGAGCTGCCATCGGCCTATGTTCTATTTAATGCACTCATGCGGCTTGCTGCTGCGTGCCTTCATCGAATGGCAATCCCAGATCAGTGAGGGCTACGGCCCATAGCTGCTCTGAGTGGGTCGCATCTCTAGGATAGATTGCTGTTCCCATTTTAAAGGTCAGCGGTGAGCGCCCCTCATCCCAGCCCTTTTCTCGCAGCCAAGCTGATAGCGCCAATATCAGTCGATTACGTACGATATGTACATTTTCGCCTGTATGCGGAAGTATCAGTGCGAAAATATCCTCTTCATATCGCGTTAGTATATCGACGCGGCGAACGGTTCGACGAATGATATCGGCTGAACCTGTTACCGCTTCATCACCTTTTAAAGTGCCGCTTGAGCGTGTAAAACTCTCTAGCCCGGTACATTTTATAAAAAGAACAGAGACTTCGCTGCCCAGCCTGCTGGCCCTGCTCAGCTCTTCATCCAGCCTTGTAATGAAATAGTTCTTATTATATAGGCGAGTAAGGCTGTCGACTACTGTGTGCTGTTCAATGAATGATTGCTGATCTTCCAGCCGTTTTCTTAGCTGTGTCATCTTCATCTGGGTATCCCGAAGTTCATCGGTAACCAGAATTTTCTTCAGTTTTTTTGTAGAGTTTCTGAGTATATGAGAAACATAGTTACAGGAAATACCAAGCTGGTTCGCTATTTCGGTCTGATTCAGATCCTTAAAATAGAAATCAGTGACTACTCTCTGTTCTAGTTCCTTTAGTTTCTCCATCGCGGTTTCGAGTACTATTTTCTCTTCAAGCGGAAGCTGAAAAGTAACCGCAACATCGGCAGTTTTCTGACGTTCAATATCCAGGGCACTGCCATCATCCTCTTTATCGCCGTTTCCACCGTCGATGGAAGTGAGCTTGAAGACCTCTCGGGTCATCATGACTTCTGCTACTGCCTCTTCGGTCATTCCCATTACCTGAGCAATCTCATCGTTGTAAGGCGGCCTGCTCAGCTCTTGGGCCAATGCCTCGATGGCTCGAGTCATCTTCTGATTGAGCTCCTGCAGCCAGGCAGGTTCCTTGATGATTTTACCGCGATCTCGCAGGCAATGCTTGATTTGGCCAATGATGAAATGTGTAGCATAAGTCGAAAACTTCACATTTTTTGTCGGATCGTACAGATCTACAGCCGTGATCAGGCCAATGTATCCTTCCTGAGTGAGATCTTCAACAGGCTCAGACGCGCCGGAAAATCTTCTCGATATGCTTTCGACCAGATTGGTATATTGTAAAACAATTCTATCCCGAAGTTCGGGATCTCTCGACTGACGATACTCTCGCAGGTACTGCAGAACATCTTCATCAGCACGCCTGCGCTGTGCCTGAGCAGCGGTAAGCGGTTGCGTTCCTGTTGCCATATTTGCCTATTAGTGTGTGCGCCTTCGTTCCCATCGTACGCGGTACACACCTCCTTGCAGTCAGCTTCACGACTACGAAGCCTCCGCCGTAATTATTGCCTGTATTCATCCGCATCTTTATAGTAGGTTATTTCGAGGCAACCCTAACTGAAGTGTATACGTGAATTAGGAATAGAGATCTACCAGAAAATCGAAACCCAACAAGTTATGCTGTTTTATTTAAAGATGAGCAACCTGGAAAAGTGCAGGAAACATGGTTAACATTGCAGTATCTTCCGATAAGGCTGGAGCCTATTTGATACCAAATTATCTACCGAATCACAACAACTACTAACTGTAGTCATTGATAACTAGTAATTTTGAAAATGAAGTGATTGCAAAATTTAGGGATGAGATTAGAGGTTGTGAAAGTAATCGAAAACCATCCGTAGTAAGAGCCGGGCACTGAAGTACCCGTCTGGAAGACCTGTGACCAACCGCCCTGCGGGCGGAATCGCATCTGAAAGACACCTGTTTTAAATGCCGGGAGTTTTCAACTCCCGGAAATTGTTGAATGAGCGATTACATTCACAACACCTTTATCCCGTTGCGAATCACACATGTACAAGAATTTTTTTGGTTTGGCTTGACCAGGTTAGTCAATAATCAAATTACATTTCGATTTTAAGAGTTGGTATTAGATTTTAAGGAGAGATATAGAGTGATTGAATATATTATTGGAAATGGGTTGCCGCCAGCTCCACTGCCATACAGTCCGGCAACTCGGGTGGGTAATTTCGTTTTTGTTTCAGGTCAGGGGTCTACCGATGATAACGGAAATATTATCGGGGATACTTTTGAAGGGGAGTTCCATCGAACGATAAAAAACTTACAGCGAATACTTCTGGCCGCAGGAAGCGATTTGAATAAGATTGTGCAGGTGAAAGCCTATTTAAGAGAAGCGTCCAGTTGGGAGGAGTACAATATTCTGTATAGGCAGTACTTCAAAGAACCATTCCCCGCACGCACAACTCTGACTGGCTGTCTGCCGGATTCGATTCGTTTCGAGATTGACTGTATTGCAGTTGTAGAGAAAACTTAGCTGTTTTCTTCAAGAATACCAGCCACCGCGGCTAATACTCTTTGTTCACTATTTGGCTGGAATGCAGAAGGAAGACCGAAATAGATGGTCGACTCAATGGGCTCGTATCCGCCTTCTGCATACATCGATTCCGGGCAGATATATCCGAGCAGGCCATTGGAATAGCCTAGCGGCAGAAGGCAGCTGTCGGTTTGCATTTTTCGGATGTGCTGACCAAATTCGCAGCATATCTCACCACCCATAGCGATGAGTATTATTTCACTGGATAGATCGAGACGCTGAAGAGTGAGTTTGCGTTTATTGGTGAGCGGTGAAGCAAGAAGTTTTGCTGCCCACTGTTTTTCAACGACAGAACCTGAATCCATCAGTTCCGTAAGGGTTTCTTTGCTGGGATGACTCTGCATATCCAGTTCGATCTCAACTGCTTTCCCAAACAGGGTAGGCTGGACAGATTTCAATTCAGACTTTAGCAGGCGGAGCACTTCGCCTCCGAGAGCATTCCCAAATGCTCTGAGATCAGCGTCGATTCCTCTTCGAAAGCTTTTACCGCCGATGACAGCACAGTTTGGACGGACATCGCCAAAGCATCCAGGCAGAAAAGCAGCAATCGCCTCCCCTCCTAATCCGGCTTCTACAACTCGGCGCGCTGCACCAGGATAGTCACTTGAGATGGAGTAATCCCCCATGGTGGTTGGGTGACATGTGAAATGGAACAGTACTGCCCGCACAGATTTATCTTCCGCATCCTGAAAGGAAATCACCGTAACTGCATCGTCTCGAATTCCATCTGGATTGGGAGCATTGAGGAAAATTCCGTTTTTCATCATTCTGCGGTTGATCGCGAATCCGGAACATTCGCCAATACCGAGGTGCATAGTCACTTCACGAAGATCTTCACGGGCCGTTTCAATAGCATCGTAGATGGACTCTTCAATTTCTGACAGCACGGAAGGGACGATCTCTCCAGTGGCAACCATACACTCCTGAGTCTGAGGGCCAGAGTGAGTATGGCTGGCAGATAGTAAAAATCGATCTGAAGCCAGGCAGAAACGCAGTTTGACTTCGGATCGAATCCTCTCCGTCATCAGCGCTCCAAATCCGATGAGATCGGCCGTGACGATACAGACTGCATCGCTTGATGATAAGGCACTCTGCAGCCAGATCGCTCGGACTTCGAGATTATCGCGAATTGCCTCCGCTCCATGATCTCGAAATCCGTACCCTGCAAGCGGAGTTCCACGAGGTGGAGTAATATCTGCCTTACCAGTCCCTAATAACACAATAATATTCTCCTACTCATGCGTAATCTCACAATAGCGGGATTGTCATCCCCATATCTCCACTCCCATTATACTCATTCCCTACAAAAAAAGAGATAGTAATTTTCTTGAGGATTTAGCTTCTACGCAAGTATATTTGGAAATATCATTTGGCCATCAGTCTTATATTGGTCGTGCGTGGAGTTGTGGAACAGTTTTGCTTTCTGCTGATAAGGCGATTGGCGTGTTGGAACGTGATGTGATATAATATTCAGCACAGATGCAGGAGGTGCGGACAATGAACGAGACAGCATATCGGTCATGGCAGACGCTGCATGACCGATGGGCTAAAGGTGAATCGCTGACGCCGGAAGAACAAGCCACGTATGAGGCTGGTTGTGCGGAATTGGATGCTGAAGAAATTCTGCCTGGAAGTCTGAGCAATCTGCAAAATATTCATGCCAAAGCGAAGGAACTAGACGTGCAAATCGCACGTGCGCAGGCAGAATCCGCTGCACTGAGGGCACAAATCGCGGAAACAGAAGCCCGTCTGAGTGAACCAACCCGCCGTCGCCTTGGCATTTCAACTTCCTGATGGCACACCCAAAACAAGAAAAAGTATAACGACGCTTTAATTTTCACTGCGGCTATTGTGGTGTATCCGAGACGAGTAGTGGGGGCGAATTAACAATTGATCATTTCCGCCCTGTGTCTAAGAATGGCGATGATAGTGACAATAATTTAGTCTATGCGTGTAACCGTTGCAATCAGTTCAAGAGCGATTTCTTTCCAAATCCAGCATCTTCCACGCCGGAACTCCGTATTCTGCATCCACTTCTGGACGAAGTGAAATTGCATTTCCGGGAGGACGACTATGGACTCCTTCATGGTTTAAGCGTCACAGGCTTATTTCATATTCGAAAACTGCGATTGAATCGTCCGCAACTCGTGGAATACAGACGGATTAAGCAAGAAGAACAGTTATGGCATGAGCGTGTTCACCGTCTTGAGCGAATGCTCGGAAATGTGAACTTGTCCGTAGAAGAATTGCGAGAATTGTTGGAGCGTTTAAACAAGGACATAGGAAATAGGTAAGGTTATGGTTTACGTGAGCTCTGGTTGTCCTCAAAAGCGGCGGAACAACGTATATACTCCTGCAAGACCTCCCATAACTCAACATCCCGTCTCAGTCTTGACATAGTCATATCGTTTCGAGTATTCAGGTAATTATGGACTATCGCGATTATATCACTATCGAACCTAATAAGCGTGGAGGCAAACCCTGCGTGCGCAGCCTACGGTTCACCGTTTACGAAGTACTCGAATATCTTGCTTCGGAAATGACTGAGAAGGAGATACTTGAGGATTTTCCCGATCTGAAGCGCGAAGATTTGAAAGCATACATTGCCTATGCCGCTGATCGTGGGCTTTGCAACAGAATGTAGTAATTAACCTACATCGCCACCTCAAGAGCCGGACCAATCTGATATTTTGCGAGCGCCGTATTATCTAGTTCGACGCCAAGGCCAGGTCCATTGGGAACTAGTGCGTGTCCCTGTTCGAATTTAATCCCATCAAGTATCAGGTCGTCCACACGAACAAGCTCACCAAAAATGTCGGAAGGAATGGTGCATGAAGGGGAGGCGGCGGCTGCGTGCAGCGCAGAAACCTCAAGAATTCCACAGTCTACTTCGCTTCCATGCCAGCAGGATTTCCCATCGAGTTCTGCCAAATTAGCTAATTCCACAAATCCGAACATCGGCCCGTTGAAGTTGAAGCCATCGGCACACTGCTCTCGAATGGCGCACAGGGCATCTTCGGGTCTCTGCCCCTGATGCTTGTAGGGGAGTGATATATGGATGAAGAGCGGGATTCCCAGCAGCTTTTTGATCTCGCGGAAAGCAGCGTAGTCCTGTCGGTCAACCGGGTCTTCCAGGCCGTACATCATCTCCGGCGGAACTCCCTCCATCAGCTTCATAGTAGTCTCAATATCGTTCCATCGCTGATTTGGGTCGAGCAGGAGCCGAATTCCATCGCCACATACCAGCTTTATCTCTTCACACCATTCGCGTATGGGGTCTTTATCCGAGCATTTGAACTTGAAGACTCGATGTCCTCGGTCAAGAGCTTCTTTCGCTTTCCGAGCGGCATCTTTAGGAGTTCGGCGGCCAGTCCAGCCGCTGCATTCGATCTGGTCTCGAACAGATCCCCCAAAAAGCTGATAGATCGGCACTCCCATTATTCGCCCTGCAGCATCCAGTACTGCTGTTTCAAATCCGTCGTAAGCACGAGGGGATTCCACAGGGAGCGCGCGCCAATTCAGCGCAAGCACATCCTGCCCAAGCAGAGTATGCAGAGCCGGTTCTACCTCTTCGTGCTCCACACTTCGGTACGTCTCTCCGATCCCACATACTCCTCCGGATGTCTCTATTTCGATAATCCACTTTTGTTGGTTTGCAAAATCGGCCCAGGTTTTTCCGGCTTTGAACTTTGCTAGGAATCCAGCCTCCTCATCCGTAATTTCCGGTGAATTAAGACTGTCCGGACGGGCAGGAACTCGAACAGGAGTCGCTTTGATACACTTAATTGTCGATTTGGAATGATTCAAAATTTTTCTCCCTCTTCGATGATTGTGCAACAATCATCGTATCGTCAAACCCTCACCCCCCGGCCCCCTCTCCCGAAGCTTCGGGAGAGGGGGTGACTTTGGTATAGGGTTATCAACTTCTCTATAAGTTTTACCCCCCCTTCAACATGTTTCCACGCAGTGGGAGATAGAACACCAAATATCTATAGCTCCCCCTCTCCCGAATCTTCGGGAGAGGGGGCCGGGGGGTGAGGGAGAATCTAATGAATTCAACCGATTTTGATATTACGAAAGATTGAGCAGTGGTAGGCTATCGCGGTAGATGATCTCCTCCAGCAGTACCTGGGAGATTCTAGGCAAATTAGTGCCCTCCACCATGTGGTTCAAGCCATTTAGCCCAAGTATGGTATCCTCTGCGTTTGTGAACGGATAGTCGGTTCCAAAAAGGATTTTATTCATGACACCGTACTCCTGTGCCAGCATCAAACTATTGAAGAGCTGCCACGGCCGATAGTAGAGCGCTGATAGATCCAGATACACGTTAGGATGTTTTCGAGCTGTGACAATCGCTTCATTTTCGAAGGGATGTCCCAGGTGAGCCAGTATCATAATCTGATCCGGGTATCTTATCGCAATATCGTCCCAGAGGGCAGGGCGAGTGTACTTGAGAGGTGCAAACTGACAGAAAGTGGTACCGGTATGAAATAAGATTGGAAGCCCAAGTTTTGAAGTTCTCCGATAGAGCTCATCCAGATGCGGATCAGTGGGATCGAAGTTTGCGTACATCGGAGCCATCTTAACCCCACGCAGCTTCAGATCTTTCCAGGAGTACTCGAAGTCGTCCATGAAATCAGGATCGGTAGCATCTAGTGACATGAACGGGATCAGTTTTTCGGGAGCACGTGCTGCGAATGCTGCAATCCATGAGTTCGGAACATCAAAGCCAGTATGATACGCTTTCATTCCGAACACAATGCACTTATCAACACCCTCCATATCCTTCATATATGTATCGAAGTCGACAGAAAGGTTAATATGATATCCCCGTGCAATATCGGCCTGGTGGACGAACTCATCCGAAAGATGGTCGGGGTAGCTCATGGCATGGGTATGAACGTCTATAATCACAGCTTTTACCTCACGCTTCGAATATTTTTTTTGCGTCTGCCAGCTGGCTGATAGCATCCATGTGGCGCTGTCTGCAATCTTCCATAGTGGGTCTCCATACTGTCTGCAGAAAGCCTAAAAGCCGTTCAGGAGAGATATGTTTTTTTGCGAAATCGACTGTCAATTTCAGGTTTTCTGGTGAATCCCAGTTACTCGTGGCCGGAATCTGATCATAACCGTTCTCTTCCAGCTTATGATAAGCCATGGCTGAGGTAACTTCCGGTCCAAATTTTATAGAGTAGTGCCAGTTACTCTGCAGTGAAGACTTAGGCATTCTTTCCAGAAACAGTTCCGGGTGATCCCAAATGTAGTCAGACCATATCCAGGGACGGCCTCCATGTTTTTCGACCTCCTTGAAGTAAAAGAAGAGATCGTCCCACCATAAATCGTACTGGCGTACCTGGGAGTAAGTGTAGTATTTCTGGTGGCCAAAGGTCTCTTCATCCATCCCTAAGTGAAAGAAGCGGGGCTTATCAAATATTTCACTCACTTCCTCAATAAGATTGCTGACCACTTCATAGTATCGTGGAGTAGAGACCATCCGCGCGTACGGGCCAAGCCATGCATCGTGCGCAGTAGAGAAGTTTAGTTTTGGAATAGGCTCCATTCCGAGATCACGGATTTTTGCCAGTTCAGACTTTAGCCGATCTACACTCCACGATCCTTCTACAGCAATTTCTGGATGGCTATTATAACGAACGCCCTCTCCCAGATCGATCACTAGCATATTACATCCAGCATCCTTCAATCCGGATGTAATATCATTCCAGAGTTTATCTTCACAGCGCAGATAGTTCTTTGCGCTGACATGTGTCAAATTCCAATCAGTCGCCTCGCGATCTGACCAAAAGTTATAACCGATATGTAATAAGTATCCCCAAATAGTCATTGTTCGTTTCCTTTTTTATGGAGTGTTTAGATAATCAATCAGATACCGAGATGAGCAAATACTTGTTTCCAGCGTGATCGATGGTTATCATCGTTAAAATCTGGTTTAAACCCGAGATTCAAGTAGGTTTTGATGGCAGGGAGCCGCATATCATCTGTCCGCAAGAGTGAGTCTTTACATCCGATGCGTACGAAATCGTTCAGAGTAGCCAGCACCACGATAACACCAAGCCGTTTGCCGCTTTCGGACGGGGATCCACCCACCCAATGGACGATGCCAGTACCAGGTAAGTCGTTTGGCGAAAGCAGCGCTGTTGAGGTCGCAACAAGGGTTCCTGACTTTTCAATTACAAATGTTTTTACAACATTTGGATCATCGGTGAACTCTTTGCAAGTTCGTTCTACCGACCAAACACTGTCCGGGAATGCAGTACCCAGCAGATTTGAAAGCTGTTCGGCATCCGCTTCGGTAGACTCTCGAATAAGATATCCCGCGGGCAGCTCAGGCATTGAAGGGAGATCTTCCAGGTTCGATCTTCTCATGACCAGTGAATCCATACTTACTCCTTTGGCGTTCAGTTAGATTTCCAGCGGAGGCGCATCGAGAAGAACAGGCCTCTGCTTCGGGTCGCGAAAATCGGGAACAAGAATGGGTACATTTGCATTAATGATGGATATTTGTGAGCACAAGCCTGCTGCTGTCCACTCCAAAGAATCGTATATATCCACCGGCGAAGGTGTTCCGTTCACTACTGTCTTCACAAATGCTCTGGCCACATGATAGTCGCTGCCGCCGTGGCTGGCATTTTTCGCCTCCGCCGAATCTGCGCGATACTGAGCTGGCAGCAGTTCCTCAAAATCAGAAATTGACCGCCATTCACGCTCGTCTTTGAGGCGGTTTTCACCTGTCCACACCATTCCACTCTCTTTGCCATCGCGCGATGTTTCATACGCTCCCTGTGTGCCTTGTAGTGCATACCAGTTGCCGAGATGGGGGCGGTTCGACATGGTGTCGAAGCGAATTTTGATAAGTTTTCCACTCGCCAGGGTGCAAAGCATCAGACAGGTGTCGTCATGAGGATGCTCGGGATCGGTGTGCTGCCCGCTGCCTAGACAGACTACGGAGGCAACTCTCTCATCTGAATGAACTGCTTTAAACCACTGCATCACTGGCCCCAGGCTGTGCGTGGGATAGGTACATCCGCGTATTCCTGCATGCCAGTAATAGCGCCAGGTGGGGCTTCCATCCGGAGCATGGTGCAGATGGCGTACCTCATGCAGATACTCGCCCTCACCAAAGTACGGTTCTCCGAACATGCCGCGTTTGACCATCTCAAGCACTATCAAATTATTGTGAAAGTAACAACAGTTTTCCGACATCATGTAAGTGAGGCCAGTGCTCTTCACCGCATCGAGCAGCCGCCAGCACTCATCCAGAGAAACTGCCGCAGTCACTTCAGAAAAAACGTGTTTCCCGGCTTGAAGCGCTAGCAGACAGTGCGGAACATGGAGATGCATCGGAGTTGCTACGACCACTGCATCGACATTCTCAAGCATGTCTGTAAAACTGCTGTACTTCTGCTCAATCTCAAACTGCTGCGACACCGATTCCAGGCGCTGAGGATCCTTCTCACAGAATGCAGTAACTTCTGCTTCGGGCAAAGACCTCAGGCCGCCCATGTAAGCGGTTCCTCGGTAACCAGCTACCCCAATTCTTATCTTAGTGCCCACGTATTTCCCTCTCAGCCTCGGTACGATCGAGCCTTCTCAACTCTTCAATGGCCACTGCCATGTGTATAAGCATTGCTCGCCGGGCATCGGTTGCACTCTGCTGTCGAATCGCATCATATATATTTTCATGTATGCTAAAAGATGCTTTCCAGTCCCAGACTGCCGGGAGAGCCGAGACCATGCAGGTGCGAATACCATCCTGCAGACAGACCAGAATTCGCTCGAGGATAGGCATGTGCGCAGCGGCAGACAGTGCCGCATGAAACGCCATATCTGGAGCTGTGGTGTACTCACCTCCCGTTTCTGGCCCGCGCATCTCCTGAAGTGTTTCGGCGATGGCGGCGAGATCTAACTCGGTGCGACGTTCTGCGGCACGCCCTGCCAGGTGAACTTCTATCAGCTCCCGAACTTCGTAGAGATCGTAAACGGATGGATTCTCCATGAGCATTAGAAACTCGAATGGCGCACGGAGGAGGTTCTCGCTCGAACCCGAAACCACCGTCCCTGCACCCTGACGAGTTTTCAAAACTCCTGCCTGTGTAAGAGCGCTCAAAGCATGACGAACGGAAGAGCGGCTGACACCAAGCTGCTGGGCTAGGTCACGCTCGCTGGGAAGTCGGGCACCCGGAAGGTAACCCGCCTTTTTGACGAGAGCTTTGATCTGCTCGATGACATCTTCCGAGACAGTAATTTTGTTTTTTTTGTTAGGAATCTGGGCAAAAGTAGTATTTCTAGGCATAGGAGTGTTACTCTGTTGCGATATTCACCTCGTTAACTGGTAAGACCAGTGGAACTCTGATAGTGTAACAGCATTCTCAATTTTGGTCAAGTACTTTGTGAGAATCGTATAAAATTATATTCAATTATGTGATTTGAATGTTGACAGGAGTTTAAGTGTATGCTATCATCATTTTTCTACTGGCATGACCATTTTGGGTAATGACTTGTAAATCGAAGTTTCTTAGCCTATATCATACATAAACACGGACTTCAGATAGAAATGGAGAATTGAAATTGAGTAGCTCACCCGGCTTGATATGTGTGGCGGATAATCTGGCGTTCCCCGAAGGCCCTGCTTATGATGGAAAAGGGGCGGTGTATTGTTCGAACAATAATGCCGACTATATAACGAAAGTGACTCTGGATGGCGAGGTCTCCACTCCTTATCGGGCAAATTCTGGAGATATTCCCTTTACCTTCAAAAAAGCGAACGGAATGATCTTTTTTGAGGACGGCTCGCTCTTCATTTGCGATTTTGAGAGAAACGCCATAATACGAATATACCCGGACGGGAGCCAGGAGAGTGTGGTCGATAACTATGAAGGCAAGCCTCTGGAAGCCCCTAATGATCTGGTTTTTGATGCGAAAGGGACATTATACTTCACTGCTCCTGGGGGATCCGGTAAAGATATCCCTATCGGGCCGCTCTACCG
>JANXSG010000052.1 GCA_025352825.1 Chthonomonadaceae bacterium
GGCTACACCACTCCGGAAGAGTATGGAGCGCTTATCGGATATGTCATGGAACATGTTCCCAATATTGGCAAGGCTACTGTGAGCGTGCACTGCCATGATGATCTGGGGCTGGCTGTGGCGAACTCTCTCGCTGGGGTGCAGAATGGGGCACGCCAGATAGAGTGCACTATGAATGGAATCGGAGAACGAGCGGGCAATACCTCTCTCGAAGAGGTTGTGATGGCTATGCGAGTACGCAAAGACATCTATAATTTAGAAGTGGGTATCGTCACTCAAGAGCTTTATAAGACCAGTAGAATGGTGAGTTCACTCACTGGAATTCTGGTGCAGCCAAATAAGGCAATTGTAGGTGCGAACGCATTTGCCCACTCCAGTGGAATTCATCAGGATGGAGTTCTCAAAGAAAGAACCACTTATGAGATCATCGATCCAAAAGATGTGGGTATCCAGGAGAGCAAAATTGTTCTTTCAGCCCGTTCTGGCAGACACGCTCTGCTTCATCGTCTCGCCGAAATGGGCTACAGCTTTAATGATGAACAGATCGACAAGATATACAGTAGATTTCTGGAAACAGCAGACCGCAAGAAGCAGATTTACGATGAAGATTTGAAAATCATTGCTGAGAGCGAAACAAGCGCAGTCGAACTGATTTATGAACTGTTGCACGTTCAGGTCTCCTGCGGAGATAAGCTCTACCCCACCGCCACAGTCTGCATGCGCAATCAACAAGGCTGCGAACTTATCGATTCGTGCCATGGTACAGGTCCAGTGGATGCAGTCTACCGGGCAATTAATCGCATTGTAGGTGTGGAAAACGAACTCATCGAATTCAATGTTCAGGCCGTGACAGAAGGCATCGATGCACTTGCCGATGTCACGATTAGAATTCGGCGCGGCAACGATATCTACTCAGGACGTGGTGCAAGCACCGATATTATTGTTGCGAGTGGTAAAGCATATGTTCACGCCCTTAACAAGCTGCTCGCCCGAAGCACTCCAAGCAGTCAGGATAAAACACTCGCGCATGTATAGACAGCACCAGTAATCAAAACTGACAAACTCTGATATACTTTATAACGCTAGGGGTAGTTGTCGACTTCATATTTTTGAGCCTGTTAAACTGTATTCCGGTAAAGTTGAATTAGGGTATAACTTATGGTCACTCTCACAATTGACGAAACATTGAACGAACAGTTGGAACTCGTTTCTAACCGGAAGGGTAGAGCCAAGTCGGAGGTTGTAGTAGAAGTGCTGCTTCACTATGTACAGGCCGAACAACTCAAGCATCAACTTCAAGAACCTGCTCTTATCGCTCTTTACAAGCAGCTGGCCGATGAAGATGTCGCTCTGGCAGAAGAAGGTATGGACGATTACAATCGTCAGTTTGAACAGGCAGACAAAGCATGAAACGCGGGGAAATGTGGATGGCATCCCTAGACCCAATTAGAGGGTCTGAGCAGGCAGGAACTCGACCGATCCTAGTGCTGCAAGCCAATTCACTCAACGTTTTTTTACGAACTGCTGTTATTGTTCCTTTCACCTCGAACCTGAGCTGGGCTCGCTACCCATTTTGCGTAAAAGTACTCAAAGGTGAAGGCGGATTGACTAGTGATTAGGTTGCCCTTTGCCAACAGGTACGTGCAATTGATATCACTAGGCTTATCCGATTCATGGGTCAGGTATCTGATGCAACATTAAACCAGATCGCACAAGGGTTGTGTGTTTCCGTTGATCTGGTTTAATGATTTCAACTAACCCCTCCTCTCCTACTGAGATATGAATGTCCAGAAGAAGAGGTTTGAGTGAGTTGCTCGGACGACTGCTGCTGCATCATACATACATCACAACAACCCCTTTTTCTTTCGGAGCAGCCACTCGATTGTCAGAGGTGTTAGGAATAAAATAAACATCAATGGAGTGTCCCATAGTTCGATTTCCAGTTCACTGTTAAGAACTAGCTGTCTCGACGAAAGAGAATCCATCCACTTTTTGAGTTCTGAAGGGGCATAGTATTTACCTCCTCCTGCCGCAGCCACTTTCCTCAAAAGTACCTCGTCCAGTTCGGGTTTCTGACTTTCCAATGCCAATCTTTCAACCTGAAAAGAAGTGACGGCTTTTGCCTGTGAATTTTGAGGAGACACAAGGGAAGCCGACCACTTGCCTGCCCGCTCCGGCTGAAACTGAGCAGTAAATAGACCTGGAGAACCGGGAGTCGACTGAAGAGTGAGATCACGGTGCTGTCCTCCTGATTCGATCTGAACCGTGACAGCCTCTGCTTTCACCGGTCTGTAGTAAGCGTTTAATAGTCTCGCACTTAGATTTACATGCTCACCAAGCCGATAGCTGCTTCGATCTGCATTGAGCTGAACAAATCTGCTATTGCCCGGCAGTTCTTTGGGGGTGAGTGAGCGAAACACCTGTCCCCAATAACGATAGAAATAGCGATCCCCCACCCTTTTACGCCAGAGATAGGTGCTGTCCGCCAACTGTATGAAACTCTTCCCGGAACCAAATGGCTGCAGGGCAACGAGTGGAACTAGCCCATCTTGATTTCGCAGCGTGGGATGAACTGCGAGAACCGTCGCGCCAGGATGAGTACGCTGAACACCAGCCACCCAGTACATTCCGGGCAGGCTGCGCCACACATCGGCGCTTCTTACAGAATCTTCCTCCATCTGCATCACTGCGCTCCGCCTGCCCTCTTGAGTTAGCTGCCACGGAAAGGGAGATTCGCTCGCATTAGAATTTGAGTGTCCGGGAATAATTGGAAGTACGGGCTCGAGCGGAGTGCTCGAGTACTCCTGAGGCATGTGCTGTTCTCCAGCTATTACCAGCAGACTTGCCCCACGATCCTCCACAAAGCGTCGAATGCTTTGAAGCTGAGTCTCTGAGAAATAGGAGCGCGGAACATCGCCTATGACGAGAATGTCGTAGGCAAACAGCTCTTTTTCCGTTTTTGGAAAAGTATGAATTGGAATATTTCCCTGAGGTTTAGAATCATCAGCATCCCCGGATATTAGCAGGCAGGCAAATTCCAAACTATTGTCACGAAGTATCGCATTTCGGAGATACCGAAATTCATAACGCGGTTCATTTTCTATATAGAGTACGCGCAGCTTTTTGCTGATAACTGCTTGCGTATAGCCCCGCTTGTTGTTCGCGCTGCTGACTTCACCATCTAGCGTATCGATAGTGATTGAGTAGTCAAAACGCCCCGCCTGCTTTGGTATATAGCTGAATACGATCTCCTGCCTGGTCTCATCCGGGGCCAGGCGAATTGATTTCCGCTCCAAAATATCTGACCCACGCCTAAAAGAGGCCATTACCATTTTGCCTGCATAACCCCTTTGGCTGATAGCGGCGTAAACAGAAACTGTGTTATTCACTCGGACGACATCATCAGAAAGTACACTCAACAGCGCAATGTCTTTTGTGGGAGTGGGATCACCTACCCCCATCGTACTGATGCGAATACCGCTCTGATATGAAGACTGAGCAGCAAGAATAGCATCGGAGCCGAGATTACTCTCTCCATCGCTCATCACCAGCGCCCCAGACACAGCCTGCCCAGAGTGCTCATTGCTGATCGCAGCAAGCGCTGTTCCAATTTGTGTGGTATCCCCTGTGGTGGGATTGGGGATAGTATTGAAGTGATAATTTGTGCGCTGGGAAGCATTTGAAGGCAGAGCAATTTGAGTTATAGAGGTATCAAAACTATAACTTTTAAGCTGAAAATCTCGATCCAATCGCGTAATTGCTTTCCCATGATTCAGGATGGCATTTATTCGAGAGAGGCGATTCAGCTTCTTTAGTTCACCCGGCGCTAGTCCAGTCCCGGAGGCTTCCATATTTAATCTGGGATCACTAAGCCTTGTATCAAGAAAGCTCATACTCTGAGAGCTATCTAGCAAAAGCAAAGCAGTGGGGCGTTGGTTTCTCTGCTGGCTCATGCGCAGCACTGGCTGTGCAAGAATCAAAAAGAGGGAAGAGACAGCAAACATGCGAAGGAAAAGAAGTAACCCTTTAAATTTCCAATTCGGACGAGAGCCATCTTTCCAGTAGGATACGAAGAACCAAAGTCCACAGCCACAGATTACCAAAATAACGGGAATGGCTTTCCAGGAGGATCCAAAACTGAAATGCATTTCACCTAGTTTTGCCTCGGAAGGAGACATACCTAGCAGTCGTGCCCAAATCTGATTACACGCTAATAAAGAGGTCATCGTATCTATTATAGCCCTCAGGTGTATGCGCGTCAAGTAGAGTTCAGATTAGCAGTAAAAGCACATTCTAAGAGCATGCACCCTCACCTCTCTTCTAAATACAGGAGCGGGAGTACTAAATCATGAATCGCAGCCCATGCAGGGAACTTCAAGCGACGGAACATGAGCATTGCAATACCAAACCGATACTTTATTGCCGCGTCTGCCCAGGCTGTAGAGCTGCATTGATCGCTTCCGATACATTGGAAACTACAATAATTTCTATACCTATATCTCCGGGAAGCTGGGCAGCATTGTGCCGGGAGATGATGGCTCGCGTAAATCCCTGACGGGCAGCCTCTCTCAATCTTTTTTCAACCTGGGAAACCGCACGCACCTCTCCTGCTAGACCGACCTCACCTAATACAACCGTCTGAGGATGGACAGCCTGTTCACGAAAATTAGACGCCACTGCTGCGAGGGCAGCGAGATCGGATGCAGGTTCTGTTATTCGGATACCTCCCGCAACATTTACATAGACATCCTGTTCTGCAAGTCGCATCCCAAGTCGTTTTTCGAGTACGGCTAACAGCATACTTACGCGATTCGGATCCATGCCAGTCACTGTCCGCCGCGGGCTGGCTAGAGTTGATCGTGCGGCAAGTGCCTGCACTTCTACAAGAAGCGCTCTAGAGCCCTCCATAATGGAAACGACCGCCGATCCATTTCCGCCTTCGGATCTCTCCGAGAGCAGCGCAGCTGAAGGATTTTCAACTCCGATCAGCCCTGCCCCGCTCATTTCAAATATTCCCAGCTCATCCGACGAGCCGAACCTATTTTTTACGGCGCGCAGCAAGCGATATGCATGATGCCGGTCCCCTTCAAAATAGAGAACCGTATCTACCACATGCTCCAAAACCCGTGGGCCAGCAATATTGCCATCCTTGGTGACATGACCAATTAGCACAATGGGTATGCCGAATGCCTTCGCAAATTTTGCCAGATGGTGGGCACAGGCTCGCACCTGACCCACGGAACCCGGGGCAGAGTCTAGCGAAGAGTCGGAAACAGTCTGGATACTGTCCACAATCGCGAGAGCCGGGCGGATATTAGCTAGATGATGCAGCATTGCCCCGATTTCGGTCTCTACACTGATCAGGAAATCGGGAGATTCTGCATTCAGTCGCGCGCTTCTCAGGCGGATCTGCCTGGCGCTCTCTTCTCCTGAAAAGTAGAGAACCGTGCGTGCTGGGGGTGCGGGGCCATCGATATTCCCGGAGGGGTTTGCCAGGCATGCTGCAGCCTGAGTGAGAAGAGTCGATTTTCCGATGCCCGGATCTCCACCTACAAGTACAACCCCACCAGCAACTAGTCCTCCGCCCAAAACACGATCTAGCTCCCCTATTCCACAGCTTATCCGCTCCATATCCATCATCTCAACAGAGGTGATTGGGATTGGTATTGTCGAACCATCCGCACTGTCTCCGCTGCGGAGTGATCTCACCGCAGCAGACTGTGAAGCGCCAGGCTTTTCCTTGGCAAACACCTCTTCGATAAAGGTGTCCCAAGCTTCACATTCTGGGCATCTTCCCATCCATTTTGGAGATTCGTGGCCACACGCCCGACAAATATAGCGAGTTTGGAGTTTAGCCATTTGACGGCCTGGGCGCTATCAGTGACATTGTTTTCATTCCCAGGCAATCAGTGCGAGTTCGTTTGGAAGCTTGGCATCAGGATGTTTTGGCAGAACGCGCACTGAAAAGCCCTGCATACCGCTGATAGAGCACCGCAGCACTCCTTCATAACGATGATCTTCTCCATCCTGGCTCTTCCAGGTGAGTGTAAGATTATCACCCATTGGTATCTGATGATTTATATCCAGCAATCCCACATAAGCCTGTACGGTGACATCACTGGGATTTAAAGGGCCAAGATGAATGGATGCAGCAATATGCACCTCTTCTCCCACCTTAATTTCTGAGTTGGTTTGGGCAGCTTGCATCTCCACCTCTCCCACCTTAATCTGTGGCCAGAACTCTCGCAATCGATTCTTCCACTCGACAAGCTGCTTGGCACGTGTTAGATCATTTTCCATCAATGAATTGTATCTGGACATCGCAGGAAAATAGAATCGTTCGGCATATTCCGCTACCATACGATCAGTATTAAATACTGGGCAGAGCATCCGCATCGAGTTCTTGATTCTGGATATCCATCCTCGCGGTATACCTTCTGTACTTCGGTCGTAGAAGAGTGGAACCACTTCTTTTTCGAGAATATCGTAGAGAGAGTTTGCTTCGACCTTATCCTGATAGTCGTGGTCCAGAAGATCCTCGCCTTTGCCTATACACCAGCCAGTCAGTGGATCGTAGCCTTCAGCCCACCAGCCGTCTGGAACCGATACATTGAGTCCTCCATTTGGCAGTACTTTCATTCCGGAAGTCCCGGAAGCTTCCATCAGGTATCGTGGTGTATTGAGCCACACATCCACTCCTTGAACAAGGTGCCTGGCCAGAGAGAGATCGTAGTCCTCCAGAAAAACGACACGGTGACGTACATCTTCAGGCTGAGCAAACTGCACAATCTGCTTAATATACTCTTTGCCACCATCGTCTTTGGGATGCGCTTTTCCTGCGAAAATAAGCTGTATTGGCCGATGGGAATCGTTTAACAGCTTAATAAGGCGTTCTGGTTCGTGCAGAATCAGAGTCGCTCTCTTGTAAGTAGCAAATCTTCTTGCAAATCCAATTGTCAGAATACTCGGATTAAGAATCTCTCTCGTCTGTCGAATTTCAAATTCGCTCATACCACGATTTTCATAGTGCGATTTCAAACGATCACGCGCATAAAATATGAGCTTTTCTCGCAGCAGCTCTCTTACTCTCCAGAGTTCTTCATCAGGGATATTTGCAATTTTATCCCATGAGAATGGGTCACTCATATCTGAAGCCCATCTGCCGCTCAGATATCTATTAAAGAGTTGTGTCATCTCCTGTGCAATAAATGACTTGGTATGAATTCCATTGGTTACATGCGAGACTGGCACTTCATCCTCCGGAAATCCAGGATAGCCTGCCTGTACCATTTTACGAGTAACTTGGCCATGCAGCCTGCTGACCCCGTTGCATTGGTGTGCGTGCCTGAGGGCAAGTACAGCCACGTTGAACTGTTCTCCGGCTGCATTTGGCCGCACACGCCCCAGCCCCATCAGTCTATCAAAAGGCAGTCCAAGTTCTTCGATATATGTATTAAAATATTTCTGCATGAGATCGGAAGGAAAAAGATCGAACCCAGCAGGTACAGGAGTATGGGTTGTGAATAGGTTTCCTGCAGAGGTAACCTCCTGTGCCTGTGAATAATTCACTCCATGCTCTCGTATTACAAGCCGTGCACGTTCCATAGCTAAAAATGCAGAATGCCCTTCGTTCATATGGCAGACACTGGGTTTAATTCCCATCGCTTCGAGGGCACGAAAACCTCCGATACCTAGAATCATCTCCTGTTTAAGGCGCATCTCAAAGTCACCGCCATAAAGTTGATCTGTGATATTTACATCGGAGTTGCTATTGAGTGCAATGTTTGTGTCGAGAAGATAGAGAGGAATGCGGCCAACTTGAGCGACCCAAACTTGTGCATGTACCTTTCTGCCGGGAAAATCGACGCTTATTGTTAAGTTTTCGCCATCAGGAGTGCGCACTATTTGCACTGGCATGTTATAGAAATCGTTGTCTGGGTACCTTTCCTGCTGCCACCCGTCTGAATGTAAGAACTGCCGGAAATATCCTTGCTGGTAGAGCAGTCCAACCCCTACCAAAGGCAGATCGAGATCACTTGCAGACTTTAGATGATCGCCTGCAAGAACTCCTAATCCACCGGAGTAGATGGGCAGGCATTCCGTAATCCCGAACTCCATAGAAAAGTAAGCTATTAGAGGACGGTTTTCAACCACATTACCATGCATGCGTTTGCACCAGGTGTTGGCAGCTCCCATATAACTATCAAGACTGTGGCAGCATCTGTCTAAATGCTCCAAAAACGAGTCATCTATAGAAGCATCCTGAAGCTTGTGCTGAGCGATCGATCCAAGCATCTTGATTGGATTCCGACCTGTCTGTTCCCATAGTTCTGCATCAAGACGCCGGAATAAATCTGAGGAGGAGTGATCCCACGCCCATCTGAGATTGAAAGCGAACGAGCGAATGCATTGCAAAGAAACCGGAAGAGCGGGTGTCACATGAAAAGAATGCACTCTCGGCATCGTGGATCCTCCAAATATTACGATAATGCGAAGTATAAATACGAAGAACTTCCGCCCCTGATTTTAGGAAAGGAAGTTCTTGTGAATTGTGTACTCAATATGCGCCTGGAGGGATTCGAACCCCCGGCCCTCTGTTCCGAAGACAGATGCTCTATCCACTGAGCTACAGACGCGAAACTCATCGTGGTACTATTCTAGCACAAAATATGCCCAAGGTCAAGCATCTTGATGGTTATGGAACTCGGTTTCTAGCAGCCTGCCACTCCTGTGCTGAGATGGTGCCACCAGATTTAAGATGAATTTTACCATCAGGGCTAGTCACAGCATCAGCCGAAGGAATCGAGACATCTGTTTGCGCTTGTCGCAGCTCTCGCCGTGCCTGAAGCAGCACGGCATCATCGTCGGCTGGAGCTGTAGTGGGTGCTCCAGGTTGTATCGTCTGCGGGGAGGGCATTGTTTGGGCAGATCTTGGCAGTACAGGAGTGGAAGGAGTTTGAGGCTCCTCATCTGGCTGCAAATCCGCAGTCGTTGGCACAATGGTAGTACCCTCACCTGGTATACCGGGTGATGCAATCTCAGCAGGTGCTGGAAGCACCGCCTGTCTGTTTAATCCGACCGCGTACATCACGATCTCAAAAGTTACTGCAGCAACGCAGAGAAAAATGATTGCAGATAGTTTTCGATTCACTCAGGCATACCCTCCATTGAAAATACTTATTGGAGATTATCGGGTACTCATCGAAGGATTTCGAGTTAATGTTATCGCGGAAATACTTATGGAGCGTTTGAACCTCACCCCCTGCCCCCTCTCCCAGATGCTCGTACCTCGCGGGGAGAGGGGTGACTGAATCGGGAATCTCAGCCCATACAGGGAGCATTTTTACGCCTGAAGATGCGCTTCCAGGAACCACAGAGATTTATCCAGTGCGCGCGAGATTTCCGTAAATACATCAGCCGTATCGATATCTCCAACCTCATCTGCGGTGTCAATGGCATCCCGTGTGGATTGTGCCACATGAGCGAAAGCAGTTGCAAGTGCATCCACCATTTTCATTCCTTCGGTCACATTGGTGGGGAATTCTGGCAGTCTGGAGCTAGCGGCAGCCATACGTGCGGTTCCCATGACGTATCCACCGAGCACGGTCGTCCGCTCCGCTATGAGATCGACAAAACCCGGGAGATCTGCAGCAAGGTCATCAAACAGTTCGTGAAGTGCAATGAACTGTGGCCCTTTTACATTCCAATGTGCCTGCTTGGTCTGGCTATACAGATCAAAGGTATCTGCGAGCTGCTGGTTAGTCAGTGCGATCAGCTTTTCTCGACTAATTTCCGGTATATCAATTCGAGTTTTAAATGTCTTCGAGGCCATTTTATCATCTCCTTAAAGTTGTGACGTATATCATCAGTTAATTATACTGCTTTCTACTCCCATAATTATTACCTCAGATGTTAGATATTTGTTCCCGCATGCTTGAAATGTTGTTGCAATAATTTTACTTTGGTGTACAATGTAGGTGGATGTAGTTGATAAGTAATAGTGGAGGATTTGGCAGCTATGACACAAGTAGTCAGTATTCGTTTGAAAGATGATCAGGTCATCCGGCTCAAACGCTTCGCGCAGGATGGCAAAAAGTCAAAGTGAAATGGGTGCGCAATTCATTGTAGAAGCTATGCGAGAAGAAGAGTTGGCTAATATAGAGTTCAGTGATTCTGTTGTAGGGCGGCAGGCATACATGAAAGATTCTAATCTGGCCGTTTGGGAAGTAATACTTATCGCAAAAGACCATGAAATGGATGTTGACCTAGTATCAACATATTTTCGAAGAAATCGTGACTGGGTACTTTCAGCATTCAACTATTATGAAATGTACGCGGACGAAATCGACCCTGTGTTGGAAGATAGCCATTCTATGACATTTGAAAAATTGAGGGGGCTTCTGCCTGATTTAGAGACATATACATATCCACTAATTAATTCGGAACCGGCTGCCTAATGTTGTCTCTGCTTCTGGATGAAAATATGTCTGATGAGATTGCTCGTCAAGTGTTCGCAAAACGACCCGATATTCCAATTTTCAGCGTACATGATTGGGATGGTGCACGTCTGCGCGGACTGCGCGACGAAGAGGTACTTCGAGAAGCTCGTGATGCGAATTTAACACTGGTGAGTTATGATGTGAATACCATCCCGCAATTAATAGTTCGACTTGCAAATGAAGAGTTTGTCCACGGTGGTATCGTTTTTGTAAATAACAGAACTATTCGATCAAATGATATTGGCAATCTAGTTCGCACCTTGATTCATTTCTATGAATGGAGAAAAGGATGTCGAGTGGCAAAATCGTCTCTTCTTCCTTCCTCTGCCATGATAATAATATAGATCTAATGAGGTAATTGGAAAAGTATCCTACGAGTTCATTTTTTGCCTAACCCCCCTGCCCCCCTTCCCTGATTCCCTCGTGCCTCGCAGAGAAGGGGGAATCTTGATCGTTAGTGATCCCCCTTCCCTAACGCAAACAGCTTAATCGTTTGCGTGGTCAGGGGAGGGGGGCAGGGGGATTCAGTTAGTAACCAGTGATATTGCGTTCATTATGCAGACAAGTCTTGGGTGGAGCGGAAGTCAGCACTTCAAACCACCATGTTGGGATTTAATCTCAGAGGTTTTTTTTAACCACGAAATACACAAACTACACGAAAAAACTATTCCGAGGTGCTTAATCCGAGCATAAATGTGTAAGTTATAATCCTTTTTCGTGAAGTTCGTGTATTTCATGGTTAAAAAAAAATAATTGGATATTTGTTGATTCTACATGTTTTCAATTCCCTTTTGGTTCTGGCTACGCCAGCTTAGGCAAAGAGATGGGCAAATATGCGTGATTTCCGACTTTTGCAATTACCTCCTAATCATTTGAGATATAATATAATAGGTTCAATTCTTTGTACCAAGCAATTTGGATGGGAGAAAAAATGCTTCTGAGGAAACCTCGTCATACTAAAGAAGATGCGGCTCGAATGGGTGATGAAATCTATTATCGAGATATTCGGGCAATAGTCGAACCGGAAAATAAAGACAAATACGTTGCCATAGATATCGAAACCGGCGAATGGGAAATAGATGTGGATCAAATTGTCGCAGGTGATCGTCTCCGCATACGTATACCCGACGCACAAACATGGATGACACGCGTGGGTTATGGATATATTGTTCGTTTTGGCGCTGGTAGTACTCGAGGCACAATATGATCCGGGGTGTTGTGAATCTAGATTTCAAACCAATGATACCAATCCGAATACATGATCTAAAGAATGAATCCCACACTGTCGAAGCAGTTGTAGTCACAGGCTTTACTGGCTGGCTCACGCTGCCTCATGATAAGATATCCGAACTGCAGTTATCATGGCACGAATGGGGCGCAGCAATTTTGGCAGACGGCAGTCGCATTTCTTACTTCATCTATGACGCACTTGTAGAATGGGACGATCAGATGATCACCATTCCTGTTGCCGAAATGGAAGCAATACCACTCGCAGGAATGCGTTTGATGCAGGGCTTTCGGATACTAATTGATGATATTGATGGCGGTTTGGTCAAGATCGCACGAATCACTAATTAATCTATCACTCAGAAACACGTTCCTATCTTCACCCTGATACCAGATTGACTGATCATCATGCAGTTTTTTCTATAACTTTCATCGTATCCCTGGTCAGATCGGCGATGCGGACAGTGTTATATCCGGCGACGCCGGTATGCAGTGTGTCGTTGATAACATCCATCCAGTTTGATGGAAGAGATTTTCTGCCAATGATTGCGCCCAGAATGGAGCCGGAGGTCGCTCCGTTGCAGTCGGTATCGAAACATGGCTGTACAGCGCGGCAGATTGTTGTGGCATAGTCGTTTTCTCCCCATAGCAGCGCAATCACTACGATCATCGCGTTCGAAATCGTATGGCACCAGTCGTGAGGACGATCCTCGTTCCAGAGTTCATGGAGTCGATAGACCGCGGTGTCGTAATCAACCTCCACCTCGTGCCACTCCAAAACACTCTCAATAGCATCGGAAAGGCGGCAGTTAGCAGGTATTTGTGCTAAGCCCGCTCGAATGATCGTTTGAATATCCGAAGTGACGAATGCCGCCGCAATCATCGCTGCCACCCACATTTCGCCGTATATACCATTTTTCACATGGGAAATAGACGCATCTCGCCAGGCGAATTCTGCGGCAAGTTCCGGATTTCCGGGAGCAGCATATCCCCAAAAATCGGCTCGTATCTGTGCCCCAATCCACTCACGGTAGGGATTCCTATAAGAGGCGGATTCCGGTGGGCCAATGAGCAGCGCAAAATTTTTGTAGGCGATTCTTTCGGCGGTGCATGTGTGATTGATAGGGATTTCATTCATCCAGAAGTTCGCGACGTCTGTTGGGGTAAAAGATGCGCCATGTTTTTTCATGATAGCCAGACCAGTGGTGGTGTAGTTCATATCATCGTCTTCAGGCATCGCCTTCGCTCTGTCTCCAAACCAGGCACTATGCCATTCCGAGTTCAAATTCCACTTATCCTTCTGCTCTTGAGATAGAATATCAATCTTGAAGAAGTCATTCAGCGGCCAGCGATTAGTCTCTTTCAAGTACCCCCACATTTTAGGCCGGCGCCACCCTTCCACAGGTTTACCAAGCAGACATCCTATCGTTCGGCCAGCCCACGCTCCATATACTCGGTCTTCAAGTTCTGCCGAGGCTAGCGAAAGTGTGGGAATTTGTACAGGCACTGGGCGTGCAGCACGGATTCCTTCTAGATCGGATGGTTCGTGAAACTTAAAATCAGAGCGGATCGGCAGAGTAATAGTCTTATCCAATAGGGCATAGGCAGCGGGCCAGTTTGCAGAATTTTCCAGGTCATGCGCCAGTATTCTATTGAACTCATACTGCACTAAGGAGAGATCACGGCCTTCTTGTGTGCACTGCAGACGCTCTGTCTCGATATCAGATTTGCTTGGGTATAACCAGACGTGTTTCAATGTTGACTCCCTATTTATAAATATTGCGGGGATAAATTATGTGCAATAGTGCGAGAAACCTGCACTGGGAAATAATAAACTGAGGCAGTACTAGTAGGAGCGCGTGGCGGGTCGGAAAAAAAGGAAGCGTTAATGAACCGGTTGAAGGGTTGACCACGCCTCGTCCTCCTCAGGTCTGTTCCAATCTTCTTTTAACGCTACTTCACTCAAGAATGCAGATTCCTAATACTGCACAGGCTGTTCATCAAGAATAGTAACAAATGCTCGCCTGTTAGTGGGGAGGGAGATGTTTTCAAGCAAGCGTATATTTCCAACCATGTCTATAACAGCTTCGACCGTTTGGATCAAGTATCACCTCGTGGATGTATGATTGATATATTGTACAGTAGAAGCGTGAAAAAAGCAAAGTGCTGCGACTAACAATATATTCTCATTCTATTTTAAAATCCCTCTGGTATAATGTCCAGTACATGATTAAATCATCGATATCTCGATTTCAGCCAAATCAACCTTCTGATAAGCCACTTGAGTTTCAGGTTACTGCGCAATCCCACGAATTGGTCAACTCGGCACGGTGTGGGCTGCTGACACTGCCTCATGCGACTGTCGAAACACCGGTTTTTATGCCAGTGGGAACACAGGCGACAGTGAAGGCAATGACACCTGTTGAGCTGGAGGATATAGGTTTTGGGCTAATTCTTGGGAACACCTACCACCTCCATC
Source organism: Chthonomonadaceae bacterium (assembly GCA_025352825.1). Classification (GTDB taxonomy): domain Bacteria; phylum Armatimonadota; class Chthonomonadetes; order Chthonomonadales; family Chthonomonadaceae; genus JANXSG01. The sequence continues at coordinate 14,203 of JANXSG010000052.1, forward strand.
TTAGGCCAGGTGAGGAGCTTATTGCGAGGGCGGGCGGACTGCATAGATTCAGTGGATGGAACGGCGCACTGCTTACCGACAGCGGTGGATTTCAGGTCTTCAGCCTCACCGGCCTGCGCCGCATCGGGGCAGACGGAGTGCGTTTCCAGTCCCATATCGACGGCTCTTACCACGATTTCACACCAGAATCTGTAATGCAAATTGAACGTGATCTCGGCGCGGATATCATCATGGCTTTCGATGAGTGCGCACCTTATCCATGCACTGAGGAGTACGCCAGAGAAGCGATGGAACGTACACATCGGTGGGCGGAACTGTGCATGGAATCTTATGAAGCATCTAATAGACTTGCTACCGGAGGTTGGCCGCAGGCTCTGTTTGGAATAGTGCAGGGTGGAACCTTTCTGGAGATGCGTGAAGAGAGCGCAAGGACGCTGGTGAGGATGGATTTTCCTGGGTACGCTATAGGTGGGCTGGCCGTGGGGGAGGATCCAGTATCCAGGAACGATACGATCGCCTTCACCACTAAGCTGCTTCCATTGGATAGACCGCGATATTTGATGGGGGTGGGTACTCCCATCGATATCCTGGATGCCGTGCTGCGCGGCGTTGATATGTTCGACTGCGTACTGCCTACTCGGAATGCTCGGAATGCGCAGGTATTTACTTCCAGAGGAGTCCTGAACTTGCGAAATGCGAAATTTGCTGAGGATTCTTTCCCGATAGACGAAAACTGCTCATGTTCGGTCTGTTCCAGACACTCGCGATCGTATATAAAACATCTATTCAAGGCAAATGAAATTCTTGGTCCTCGCCTAACCACTTATCATAATCTCTATTTCTACCATAATCTTATGAAGGGTATTCGGCAGTCGATTCGAGATGGGCAATTTCTGGAGTTCCGAGAAGAGTTCCTGAGAAAATATCTCCAAGAAGACTCAGCGCAGGAGGCGCGGACAAGCGATGACGGATAGAATAGATCAACTCTCGAAAAAATTAGGCGAGGAATTTACTACCTCGGTGTCCAATGGTAATGCTGGTGTAAGTAGCAGTTCAGAGCAGATAATCGGACTGCGAGAAGTCCGTTCGAATTTGAAAGTGAAAGCCTACATCGAGATGGCGAATCACCAGATGGCGGAGATTGGTTATTCGGAACACGGCTTACGCCATGCAGGGCTGGTGGCCGCCATTGCACGTAATATTTGTCTGGAATTAGGGTTTGAGTCTCGTCTGGCAGAATTGGCTGCTGTTGCGGGATATCTGCACGACATTGGTAACTGTGTTCACAGAGCCTATCATCCACAGATAGGTGCGACCATGGCTTTTCAGATACTTGATCAGATGGGTATGCAGTCTTTTGAAATAGGATCGATTATTGGAGCTATTGGCAATCATGAAGAACCAGAGGGTGTGCCTATAAATGTACTCACTGCATCTCTCATTATTGCAGATAAATCAGATGTACACTACACTCGAGTCCAGAATCCCGATCCCTCTACTTATGATATTCACGATCGCGTGAATCATGCAGTTCAAAAGTCGCACGTCCAGATCGACAAAGAATTGAAAACAATTACGCTGGATCTTGTTATTGATACCAACGAAGCCAGCGTCATGGACTATTTTGAGATATTTGTACAGAGAATGATTATGTGCCATAGAGCGGCAGAAAAGATCGACTGTCGTTTCCGACTTATAATTAATGGCCTTGTTATCTAGTAAAATTTCGGCATAACTTACTGCCGCATTAACCCAATCCTACAGGACAGGACTAAAAAATGAACTCAGTATCGCTCAGAATGTCTCGCTTCTGGATAGTATCTCTGCTGCTGCTCGCTTTTGCGGCGGGGCTTTCAGGCGCACAAGAAAAACGCACTCCTAGAGGATTCACAAAGATTTTTGATGGTAAAACTCTTGATGGGTGGAAACT
>JANXSG010000171.1 GCA_025352825.1 Chthonomonadaceae bacterium
CTATGCCGCCTGGTCATCTGCGAGATAGTATACTTGAACTTGCTGGCAAATCTGGGATAAGTGATGCACGCGTGTTCGTTGTGGATACTAGTCGCAGAACTTCTCACGTCAACGCCTATGTGGCTGGGCTTGGCCCCACAACGCGCATTGTATTAAACGATACAGCTTTGAAACTACTGCCAGAAGACCAGATACTCGCCATGCTCGGGCATGAGATGGGACACTATGTCGAAGGGCACATCTGGGCTCAGTTTATAGGAGGAAGTTTAGGACTGGGTGTGTTCCTGTATTTAGCATTTAGACTACTGCCAGCGACAATAGAGAGAAGGCGGACGATCTGGAATTGCCTGGGAATACTCGACCCGGCGGCTCTGCCTGCACTGATGCTATTTCTATCTCTGTTTATTTTAGTTCAGGCACCGGTTGAAAATGCTGAATCGAGATACCTTGAACGCCGGGCGGACATATTCGGGTTAAATATTACACATCTAAATGAACCTATGGCGAGGCTATTCGTCAGTTTTGTAGAGAGAGATTTTGCTGATCCCGATCCACCAAGGTTTATTCAGTTCTGGTTCGGCAGCCATCCTCCACTTCGCGAACGAATTGCCAGCGCACTCAACCATAGCGATTGAGAGCAATATTTTTATTTTAAAACTATTTTTTCAATTCATGAAACTATTCACAAACTAATCCGGTCTATCATTCCAAGAGGGAAATGGAAACGGAACAAGCAGATCCCTCCAGACTTTTGAAAACTATTATTTAACAAGAGAAACGCATTTGAACACAGTTGAAAATTTCCCAGATATGCAGTTCTGGGTCGACCGGTTTTCCTGCAGCCAGCGCTTAAAGCATGATGTCCAACACCTCTTTTGAGAACTATCAAAAGAGTAATGACGCCGTGTCGCCCCGCTGCTGGAAAATACCAGAGCGGGTTTTTTGTTATATAAATTCTGATTTTAAACGGGCAATTTCGCTCCCTTGAACGGAGGTTGAAATGCTCATAAGGAGAGATAAAATGCTAGTGGAACATGATTTAAAAGATGTGAGAGTAAGTGACATTATCGGCCCCTCAGTCGATCTCGGCGATTTCCCTGCGCTTGCAGCCGAAATTCAAACTTCGTTTACGAAGCTGTACAAGACAGCAATTCGAAGAGGAACGAAGAAATTAGCGGGACTAATCCTAAAAAATGGGTTCCCGAGTGTTGTATCAGGCTATTCCAGCCGTTTAGTTAGTATAGAAGGGGAGGTGTTTCCCGTGCAGAATGTAACGGAAATACGAAAGTTAAACCCTGAGAAGATGAGAGATCAATTTCGGATAGACACCGAGCGACAGGAATCGCTCTCCAAACTGATCTCGCTTCTGGGAGAGGGTAAAACAGTTGTGCGGCATCGACAAGTCATTAAAGATGGCCGAGTCGCCTCACAGAGTGACATGGCAAGACTTCGAGCGGCCCATGTGAGCCGTTCCCTGAATGAGTTGATAGATCAGGGCCGCATTGAGCGGGTATCACCCGGAGCCTTTTTCTTCCACAGGGAGAAGTGAAAATCAGAGTACCAACATCAAACACAGGGCTGGCCGCATGGCCGGCCCATTTTTATGCTGCCAAAATCGCAAAAGAATAAGCAGCCACTCAAATCCCCTTAGCCTCTCGCACCACTGGGATTTTATCTGGAACGAGTTCTCCGGTCAATAAATTTTTGAGATTGGAATGCGAATATTGGATGATGTATGCCTTGCGAATTCCTGAACTGCAATTGACGCCGCTTTTATGCATTGTAAGGGATTGGAATACCACCATAGATCCGGCATGCAATGGGATGGGAACGCCCTGATCAGGATCTTCCAGACTGTGGCAAACGAGTCCAATCGGGGTTCTCACATGCGGAACCAGTCCACCCTTCTGTGATCCCGGTATCACACAGATACAGCCGTTCTCCACAGTTGCATCGTTAAGGGCCAGCCAGAGGGTCAGGTATGGTGTTGGGGTTACAGGAGTATAACCGTCGTCCTGATGCCAGGGAAACTGTGCTTTGCCATCTGGACCTTTGAACACCGACTGATTCCAGTAGAGATCGATATTCGGACCAAGGAAAGTAGTTGTTATCGCAACAAACTCAGGGCGTAGACAAAACGCACGAATTATCTCATCATTTTCCGCAAGATGGCTCGTGAACGATATCTCATCTGCCCGCGATATCCCTTCCGTCCCCACATCGTTCAAGCGCTCTTGATGCCTTGCCTGATGTACTTCGATTACACTGGAGAGATCATCCATCTCCGCAGCAGAAAATACATCCTCCAGAATACAAAAACCGTTAGAATTAAATTGATCAAGATGCTGCTGAGAAATATTAGGAATCATGAACGGCTTTACCTCATTTAATATTAGACGATAGCAAGTTCAGTTTGATTGCGCATCTCGGGAGGTGTTGTGTTGGCAAAAACTATATCTTTGCGGTCAACGCCAGCATCAATCAGGTCGGAAATAAAATCATCCGTCCAGTCCTGTTCAACATTAACGCTTGCATTCACAAGGCGCAAGTGAAGCGTGATACTATGCAGGCGCTTATCCATTAACCAACCCAGACGCAACAGAAGATAGTTATCTGTAACATCATCGAGCAGGCACACGATCTCTTCGCCGGGAAGTGGCTGACTCCGCATGAGATTTGCGCGTTCCGACATAGCTAGGTTAATAATATTTCGATAACAGGCTAATTTATCCATTGGACAACTTCCTCGCTCTTGGTATCTACTACGAGTAAAGGCAATTTCTTTTCAGTAACAATGATCTCAAAAGCCGGGCGTACAAATTGCTCTTAATAGGTGGAAGCGCTAATGGCCAGATACAATTTCTCTGTCGGTGCAACACTTTTGAGATAAATACGGTAGAGTTCGTACTGCCCCAGCGCGTTCTCCAGATTATGCATGGGAGAATCACCCATAAATCCTTTGATTTCAATAACCAGCGTGCGCTGGACGGTATCTCCTGCAATCGTCTTTATTATACGTAGATCGGCGTAGACGTCAGTATCTTCATACACAATACGATAAGGATCATCGGTGATTGTCCATCCATCCTTAATAAGTGCATTTCTCACCGCTTCATGAATCTGGTTTTTGCGAGGCATCCGATCTCCTTTAAATTATTATACCTCAACCAATTTTCCATCAATTTCGTGGCGGATGGAGGCGGCAGACCAGGTTATTACTTTCGATACTCGGCTTTGGACTTTACAACATACTCACGGAGCGCACCTTCCACATCCTGTGCCTGAATGAGAGGCACGCCTATCACTACGATATCCGCCCCTAACTCCATGGCGCGCACACCATCTGATACACTGAACGTCCCCACCCCAACTGGTATTGAAACACTAGCAATCACATCAGCAAGATGCGTAAGAGGGTCGTGATCTTTTACCTCGTTTCGCTGATCCGCACCCCAGTGGATATACACTGAATCTACCCCCATCTCCTCCAGCTGCTTGGCACGTTCAACGACATTCGGATGGGCATATAGGTCGACGATGATATCGATCCCCGTGTCGTTTCCTGCACGAATTGCCTCTCGAATACTCGCATCACTAGCCACAGAGCATATCGTCGCAATTCGCCCGCTCTGCTTCGCCGTTTCAGCCACATATTTGCGAACTCCATCCATCATCTTATAATCGGCTAAGACCGGCTTGGCAGGAAATGCAGCCGCTAGCGCCCCTATGGAGCTGACTCCCGCAAACGTCACAAGGGGAGTACCTACTTCCAGCCAATCAACACCCGCGCGTACGGCGGCTTCTGCAATCTTGAGAGCATCATCGATATTGAGCACATCTATGGCTACCTGAACAATCGGCCCTTCGATTTTGAGTTTATCCATTTGGATTTCAATCCTCCTATCCTGATTTTAGTAAAATTATCAAAGATGCACATTTAAGCAGGAAGTCCTGAAACTAGGGCTTTTTCCGAACGTCTATTAGTTGGTAAAAGTGAGGTGCAATTGAGATCGATAAAGTCACAGTCCGGCCACTTCTGCGAACAGTGATGATTTTACCATCTCTTGTGTCCACGAACTCTGCATCATCAAGTTTAACAAAGGTATCCTCCGGATTAAATGAAGCTGAAGAGGTTAGCACGCTGTCAGATCGATTCCAAACGCATAGATACCCGAACCGCCCATCGAGAGCAGGTCGGAGATGGAGAACGCCATCCCCCTTTTCATCCGCGACATGCAGTGCCTGAGAGAACGCCAACCATGCCCTATTATCCGTATTCCACTTGATCCACTTCGCAGTCAGAGCGCTTTCCGCAGGAGTAATCAAGTCCATCCGACCAGTAATCTCAAGATTACAAACACTCACAGCCGCACTTGAAAGCAAATAGTCCAGCTTGGAATCGTTCCCACTCCCTGATAGGTGACAAGGAGATGACGCAGAAAGAGTGAATGGAGGCCTTGATTGAGATAGTTTCTCCACTTCCATTCGCGCTGTCTCGGATTGCGCGAGAATATCTTTAACTTGGCTGGATACAGTGGTTTCATCTACCTGATGCGAAATCCATCCATCGTCCTCAGAGCTTAAGTCTGCAAATGCCCCCTCCGTACCATGGCTGATCAGAAATTGTGGATCAAGTTTATGCAGTTTTTCACTAAAAATCCCCCAGTGCTCCATCTCGGCAGCCTGTGTGTAAGCAACGGGATGTTCATGTGTCATTTCGATACATCCATCTTGAATTGGAGAACCGGCAATTTTTAGATAGGAGACGGTTAGCTCCCTGCATAACTGGAGCATCGACTGAGAATAGTTATCTTCCCAGCCTGAAGTAAAACACGCTTCCAAGGTACCCGGCTCACTGCCAGATAGATATGCTCCATTTGCTCGCTTAATAAGCCACTCGGGATGCTCTGTTCCTGCCTGAGATCCGCTGCTCAAAAGATTGGCCGTCGTCCAGAGACCAAAACGCATACCGTTCTCCCGAATGAGAGTAGAGATACCTAACAGACCCTGAGGAAACTTATCTGGCTTGCGATTCGTCATCCAATCTCCATAAAACCCGCTCCCAGAACTGGAATTCGCCTGCCAGCCGTTATTAAGTAAAAAAAGTTTTATTCCTAGCGTTGCAGCCGTCGGAATTAGTGGTTTACAATTCGCTTCAGAGATTTCCTTACCGAAGCCAGACTGTGTGGAATAAGCTGAAGGAGTACTAGTGGGTGACCCTCGTGCAATATGCAGCCCAGAGAAAAGCTGCAGCAGAAAAGAGCCCGCGTCCACACTGCCATGAAACATACCTATCATCGAGCGAGGAGTATCAGAAGGCTTGTCTGTCTTTAACACAAGATTTGGCCAGGCTGAAACTTCAACAGTATGGTCTGCTGTAGATTCGTAGATATCCCCCATTGGGGAATTTACTAAGGATACCATCCCTTCATTCGTTACATCATTTGACGCCACTGCGTATTCTTGTGCTGTCTGCTGGATACGTGCACCATCCAGCGGCCATCGATCGTAAATCACCTTTTCGAGGAGGAACTGTGTGGTGCGATGATTGACGAAGGTAAACCACTTCACTACCACGGGCTCCTGGCCAGGGAATATCTGGTAGTTTACTTCCAAACTAAAGCCTTCGTGCTCTTTCAAACCATCCAAGCCGATTGTCAGAACCTTGCTTCCATCACCACCTAGATTAATACTATACAGCATGTACTGCCAGTCTTTACTTAGATCGAGTGCTGGCGGAGCGCTCCCAACCTCGGCAATACTGATGGAACTTGACGAAAGCGCATGCCGTGATGTTGAAATAAGTTTAATACCGATTGCTCTCGAAATTTTAGGTAGATCTATCTGAATAACCCGTTGTCCTGCTCTGTCCTGCGGAGTAATTGTCTGGAGTAAATCACCATCAGTATAAATCTCTGCTTTTGTAAACGGTAGATGATCCAGCAGAAGCGCATATGCGTGCTTGGCCATGATGGTGCCGCGAGGAATAAGGCAGCGATACCAGCGAGGATTTCCACCCGTCGGTGACCGAAATGGCAGCGCTGCGCTTTGCCAAGAGGCATCGAGGAATCCCGCTAAATTCCACTCAATGGGCGGAGGATTGTCCGTAAGTGTCCATCGTGTGAGTGGCGCAGGGATTAACAATATCGGTGGAGCAAAGGATAGAGTTCCTTCCGCATTTAATGGAGGGTGAATCTCTTTGCCATGCACTAAATCTCGTACATACTTAGTGCTTAATCCACCTGTTTTAGTATCATACTGGATAATACGTTCAATACTCTGGTTTCGAACTGTCCAAGTATGTGATCCCTTATCAAAAGTGATGGATGGTGGACGAGTGGTATTAAAAAAGTCAGCTCGATAGGTGGCACGAGCCGCCCCCGGTGATCCCACCAAGAGGCATAACACTAATATATATAGGCGATGTATTTGCATAAGTTATGTATTCCTGTGGAGATAAACTCATCTCTTCAACTTATTCTCGACGTGATTCCAAATGAGATGTCTGCCCTGCGCATTCTGCGCACTCCCCAGATGCTTAACAGAAGGAATAGAGAATCCAGTGTAATCAGAACAATTGTTACCGCCGCAGCTATTTGACTGGGCGTCCAGTCCTGAAAAGGTAAATACTGAAAGTTCATTGCTCGCAGCACTTGAGGGCCGAACATGAATCCGTAAATTACAAACATATTAAAGACAGCGCTGCCACGGATGGTTATTAATTTTGGCATAATGCTCGCAACTGCGATAGCGAAAAGTCCAATTGTGCACACAATTAATAACGTAACTCCAAACATAATCAGCCATCCTAATAGCAGTCGCATTGGATCGATCAGAGTCATAAAGGAAATCGAGAGAATCATCGTCCAGAGCGATATAATCCACGTTCCCAACCCAGCAGTAATGAACAGGCCGCTCGCCTTACCAAATACTATCGATGCAGACGACATAGGCGTGGTCAACAGAAAATCGAGTGTTGATTTTTCTCGCTCCACTGCGAACACGAGCGGCAATATTGCCAGCGAAGATATCCCCGCTGTAAAAAGGCCTCCGATATACCATGTGCCCATCACACCGCCGGCAATATCGTGCGAGCTTCCATAACGAAAGGAGAAGGTACTTCCATACAACATATTTGCTAGTGAGGACCCAAACACGATCGGAAGCTGTGGTACAAAGAGCCAAGCTGCAGCCGTGATTCCTGCAAAAACCAGGAGTGATTTCTGCATGGCATGTGCGGAGAGCTTCCCCCTTAGCCCTGTTCGAAGCTGTTTACAGAGCACAGCATTATCACTCAGCTTTTGGATAGTATGAATAATTTGCAGGCCAATAGGAGTATCTTCTTTGGAAGCTGCTGCCGTTTCCGAAGTCTGAATATCCAGATAAACTTCACTACCCACCTGAGTAGGATCGCGTAGAATTGGTGATATTTTCGCTGTTTGAGATCGTACAGATCGGCTGGCTATAACTATCCCTGCCACTGCAAGCAGCAGCCCAGGTACTGCAGGATAAACCACCCATTTCCACCAGAAGTCACCAGGAGATAGTATCTGGGACGCATGAAACAGATTTTGATTTGCCAGACTGATCATTCCCAGTGCAGGGCTGAAATAGCCTAGCATATGAAACTGCTGTGGACGCATCACCACTGCAGGCAGGAAGAGATATCCCAGTAATGATAGAATGGAACCTAGAGCAATCTTTGAGCCAAAATGCAGCAGCATTCCTGCCAGGCCTATTAATATGACCTTAAGGCAGAGTATTCCGAATCCACCAGGAAAAGGTGCACTTATGGCGAACAGGCAACATATTGTATACAGTAAAACACCGCTGACGATGGGAAGCAAAAGATATCTCAGAGCAGATTTGAAACTAACTTGTTTGAGGACAGATTTCCTTCCCTGAAGAGAGGATTCCCGCAGCCAGGTTCCGAGAGAACCTGCTCTGCTCAGGCAGCGCTGCCACATGGTTACACCCAATATTAGGAGCAGCATCCCTTCCTGACCAGCAAGCGGGCCGACTTGAGATGCAGAAATAAAACGGAGGCCTCCATCCGCAACCCCCCATTTCCAGAGATAACCAATGAGTACAAGCGCCGATCCAAGTTTGATAAGCCCTTCTAAATTTTGACGATCGTGGTAGGTATTCTGATCTGAAAGATCAGAATACCTACCAGACTGCAAATACTCTACGACTTTTACTATCTGGCAATATCTTGATAGTACGAAAAATATCAAACAGAACACTACAGGATATACTGGATGGCCAAACCAATCGAAAGGGGTAATAAATCCTCGCGCAGCCATCAGCGGCCAGGATAGAAAGGAGAGCAGTGATATATTCAGCAGCGATTCAGGAACGTAGCGAGCCAGGCCAGAAATACCTTGCATACTTCCTGTCAAAGGCACGGCTAAAAAAGGAACCATCATTGCCGTGGAAAGCCATTGGCCAAATACTGGCACACCACCTGCAGGCTGACTTGACTGTATATTTTGCCGTAAAAGAACGCCTATCTGCTGCGAGCCCACTTCAGGAGTCTGGCCGCTGCTATCACCCAAAGCTGGTTTATTCCAGCGAGGTACTGAGAATGAAACCAGAGCAAATACGAGATAAAGCATCCATAAATCCAGCCAGGAAAGTCCACCCAAACCCACGAAGAATATATAGACTGGAAGCAGAACAAGTGCCATACGCATGCCTGCAAGCCAGGGGTAACAGCACGATTGAAGAACCATTTGAAAGGGTGAAATCGGCAGAAGAATTAGACTTGGAAACGTATTTTGAGATATCTCGGAGGCAATCATCCTTAGCGTGAGTTTTTGGACTGATCCAATGATAAACAGCATGTGTATCCCGCAAAACACTGCCACTAAAGCTGTGATCGGATCACCGCCTATTACCCAAATATGATCAAGATGAGCAATATGAAGCCTGTTAAGCCCCCAAAGTTCGGAAAAACAGAAGATGGTTAACACACCGCACAACCAAAGAATACTTCTTAACGGCTGACTTCGCTTGGCATCTCTTCGCGCATCCCGATGTATGAACGGATTGTCCGACCATGTCTCAAGATCGAATAGCACCGCTTTATGTTCTGGATTGATTATCTGTATCATGAAATGCCTAATATGAAAGCGGTTAGGAAAATGTCACCATTCGAGATGAGATCGAATCTGCTCATATCTCGTATTAAATTCGTTATCTGAGAGGGAATGTTTCGCTCCCACAGTGGATAGTTCTGTCTCCAAAGTTATCCAAGACGTACATCCGCCATAGTCTGGACTGGCAGGGACGCTTATAGGCTGAGCAAGTTTGTAAGTTCGTAAAATGAGTACGTAGAGTGGATCGTATGGATTGAATTCAAACCTCTGTTTGATATAATCTAAATTCCAAATATGCTCCGATGATACTTCCATGAGTTTTTTTTCATCCACTGCAGTAAAGATATTGACAATACTGGCATATGTATCTACAGTCAATGTTCCGGAAGGCGGACGCCTTTCAATAGTTCGATTCAAGTCGTCGATATAAGCGGTCTGCAATTGAGCCGATTTTTGATGATCATATGTTGGAACCAGAAAGAACTCCTTGTCTGTTATTCTGAACATTCCTTGTTCTTCACGGATTCCACCTTTTCGAATAAGCAAGGTCTGCCGTCCATCTCTTAGTGCTTCGCAAGCAACCGCCCACTCTTTTAAACCTCGGTTATTGGCACTCCTGATTTCAATCACAGCAGTTCCTTGAGAAATGGGTTCTGGCGTCGCTCACGTCCTATAGTAGTCGCAGGGCCGTGGCCAGGAAGCACTTCGGTATCATCTGGGAGAGTAAGCAGTCTGGTCTTGATTGAGTGCATGAGAGTCTCAGGCGAGGATCCCGGGAGATCTGTCCTGCCGACGCTTCGAGCGAAAAGACAGTCCCCTACTATCGCGGAGCTTCCAACGACAAAGGTTACCCCTCCGGGAGAGTGCCCAGGGGTGAAGAGAACATCAATTTTTGTCTCACCAAGCTGAATCGAGTTTCCCTCTTCAATAAAAAAATCGGGATCGGGGGAGGGTGTGACTTCAAATCCGAAACGCTTGCCCTGTTCAGGGAGCGCTCGAAGGATAGTAAGGTCATCTCGATGAAGCCCGAGCGGCGCACCTGTCTTCTCAACCCACAGTGCATTCCCGATGATATGATCAAAGTGAGCATGTGTATTGAGAATATAGCGAACTTCCCATTCATTTTTTTCAACGTCCAAGAACAGCGTCTCACTATCAAAAGAGGGATCTACCACGGCTATCTCTTTAGTCGCTTCGTCCAGTATTATGTAGGTGTTGTTATCCATAGGGCCAAGTGAGTATTTTATAACTGGCATGTCTACTCCAAGAAAATAAGTTTACGTTACATCTATACGATTGAATTCCAATTTACTCACACTATTTCTTCATCGGATGAAGCCAGGTCCCATGCCTGCTCTGCAAGCTTTTTCATGACCAGACTCTGTTCCCATCGATCACTAAACTCACGTCCATCCGGAAGTGTGATAGCATACCGAGGCGGCCCTAACTCGCTAGCGAAAGGGAAAACATCGCCTGGACCTGCTCCATTTTGCCAGTATCGCATCGCGGTTGCCCAAAGGCGAACAAAAAACAAGGCAGTGCCATCGGAGCCATCCCCTACATCTATCTGCACCGCTTCCCCATTAGAGATACGGCCGTGCATGTGTGATGTTCGCGCGAGGATTGGCAGCATTCGGCCAATAGCTCCTTCCTCTTTCCAGCCATAGAATTCTCCCACGACAACAAAGTGAGATAGATCAGCCGTAAATCGAATATCTGGCACTTTATCAATCAATTGAAGCGTCTGGGGGATGTTTTCTGTGAAGTTGTTCCTGTGAGTCTCAACAAAAAATGCTATCCCCTTTTCGTTCGCAATTTTTCTGCCTTCACTGCAAATTTCCGCTGCTTTTTTAAGAGATGTATACGCATCGGCAGGCTGAGCAAATACGTAGTCCGCACCTAATCGAATCGCGCGGTCTACTGTCTGCCGTACATCATCAAGACTAAAGGGACGATGCCCCAGCACTAAGCGCAGACCTGCACGATCGAGAGCCTCTTTGTGCTCCCTTTCAGAAGAATCGTCCAGCCAGCACTCTACTGCTTCGAAACCTGCAGCTTTCACTTTCTCAAATTTTTCGTCGAGAGTCCACTCTACGTCTGCATTCATTGGAAGTTTGATGAGTGACCACAATGAGTGCTGCACTCTCAGCCTCGGCAGACTCTGGCTGCCATCGTTGTATCGCATGATCATCTTTGAAATTCACCTCCTGGTGCAAACCTGTGCATTAGTAAGAAATTCTTGTTTGAAATAGAGAATTCCTTCCACCACTGAATAATCTGTAGATGAATATAAAATTGTAAACGCTTACAATAGTGCAAGAGGTACATAATAATATATTTCATATTGCCACTTGACAACTCATAAAAACTGCTGTATAGTGTACAAAATACATAAGAATGCAATTCGATTTTCATCGATACGCAATTGTAAGCGATTCCACAAATGGATATTCAACGCAATCTAACTATAAAAGATTTCGCGGAACGTATTGGGTTATCAACCGCATCAATCTCTCGTGCATTTACACCGGGAAGCAGCATCAGTGAGGCAACTCGAGAAAAAATTCTAACTGAGGCACACATATTAGGTTATGTGCCCAATCAAACAGCGCGAAGATTAGCTCAGAGGCATAGTAAATTGATCGGACTCGACTACCCTGGTAATGCAGATGTGCTGGCGGATCCATATCTCGTGGAACTGGCCCGCGGAGTTCAGGATGCAGCGCAGATTGCTGGATATGGTCTTCTACTGAATACGCTACCTCGCCCTGGTGGAGATGATGAAATTCTCAGAGAGTGGATACTAGGTAAAGCTGTCGACGGTGTCGTGATCGTCGTGCCGCTTGGTTTTCCAGTTGATTCTCTAAAATATTTTGCTTCAAGGGACATACCCTGTATTCTCATTACCCAGATGTCATCGCCTGGTGCTACCGTGTTCCCTTCCATCCAGCTGGATCTGGAAAAAGGGGCGATATCCGCATTGACACACTTAATAAGATTAGGCCACGATAAAATTGGTTACATTACTTCGAACACTTGCGATTCAGTCCATCGCGTATATTTGGAAATGATGCGGGAAACTGGTTTTCTGGATACGTCTCTTATTGTTGAAACAGAATCGACCACTGGTGGTGGAAGAACAGCGATGCATCGCCTTCTAGCAGCACGAATTCATCCTACAGCGGTTTTCTGCCGTACCGATATAATTGCACTTGGTGCGCTCCGGGCAGTAAAAGAGATGAGATTACGAGTTCCGGAGGATATCTCCATCATTGGCCATGACGACCTATTACTGGCAGAGCTTTCCGACCCTGCACTTTCAACGGTGCGGATTGATACGGCAAAAATTGGCCGACTAGCAACAGAGCAGTTAATAAAGCGCTTCCAGGCAAAAGCGGAAGGAACACATCCCATTTCTCACACAACATCTACATGTGTTGGGACAGAACTCATCATTCGCAGCTCCACAGGGCCTGCGATTGCATCCAGTGCAGTGCAGCATATCAGAAGGCATGAACCAATGCCAGTGTCGGTATTATAAGCGGATCAAGTTTGCATTTATCAAATGTTGCAGCCTTACCTCAGGCCAACACCCAAGGAGAACGTGATGTCATCATTAGTTTATGGCGATCGCAATCGCCGATCAGCATTCACACTCATTGAACTACTTGTTGTGATTGCTATTATTGCCATCCTCGCGGCGATCCTTTTCCCTGTCTTTGCGCAGGCAAGAGAGAAAGCCCGTCAGGCAAGCTGCCTTTCCAACCAACGCCAGATCGGGCTTGGATTCCGTATGTACAGCCAGGATTACGATGAGACATTCCCTCTCATCAATATCAGTTACTGGTCAGTTCAGCCGCAGCTGCTAAAGAGTATTGACCCGTATATCAAGAACAAAACCATTTAGGCATGTCCGAGCTACGTGGCCAAATTCAACGGAATTTCGGCTGAGAAAGCATGGGATAGCGGCCAGCCTGGTTACTATCTATGGATGTTTAAAAACTGGAAGGATCCGGGCATAAATTGGTCGCGTACCGACAACTGGATTCTACCCCCACTTACGGAAGCAGACGAAGAAACACAGTACTCGCAATGGGGTTTTACTACAGACCCATCAGAAAAAAACATTTTGATGACGGATATCTACGTGGAACAACCTGGATTTGATTTGTGTGGAAGTCCAACAACTTCTAAGCTGGCACAGGAGCATGCCGAAACGAAACTGCTGCCATCGGTTACGAAAGGCACTGTTTCACTTTGGTCTGATGGACATGTTAAATTGATCCGACCGTACAACTACCCCAACATCAATCCGTGTGGCTAACTAATAGGAGGAGAGCATTCGCTCTCCTCCGAATTTTCATTTGAGATTACTTACATGCCTGCATCTTCAATAACTACACCATCGCTATCACCAAAAACTACCGGTTTAATTATAATCGCTGTCATTTTGTTACTCTGTGCTGTTGGTTGGTTCTTTTTAATGCATGCAACCGGACCAACGGATAAAGCTCCAGCCAATGGGGCCGTTACAAGTGGCTATGCACCGCCAGGAGTACCTGCAGGTGCAAAGCGACCGCAAAGTCAGCCACCTGGAAATTAGCTTATCGCAACGCTTAGTTAAAGGGGTTGTGAAAGTAATGTGTTTTCCGGGAGTTGAAAACTCCCGGCATCAAAAAACGGGCACTTGCATAAGTGATTCCCGTTCGGAGGACGGCTGACCGCAGGACTCATAGATAGGTACTTCAGTGCCGATTAATCCAAATGATATAGAAACTTGTATTGACATCGCCTCATTGAAGTGTTAAACTTAGCTATGAGATCTGTCGCAGGTATTCTTACTCATAATGTTGTGAATCTTCACAGTCAGCCAGACTCCCGTTCTGAACTGGTGAGCCAGGGCATCTGCGGAGATACGATAGCTATTCTGGAACAGAGTGGAAATTTCGCGCACATTCGCACATCCTACGACTATCAGGGATGGGCACTCCGCTGGCACATGCGCCCGTTGGAACCAGACGATCTTTTTCTTTTCTACTCAGCAGCTGAAGATTCGTCGCTTCAACTGAGTATCACCACACCCATTGCTGATGTCTATACTGGGCCCAGCCTGCGATTCCCCCTGATGACTAAACTACCGCTGGGCTCCAGAGTTCTAACCGACAAAAACCAATTGCAAGCAAAATCTATGCGATGCATTCTTCTTCCTGATGGTGGATCTGGCTGGGTTGCATCCCGATCTGTTCGCAATGTGAACATTATCCCCAAATACTCTATTAAATCACTCGCTCGTTATGCTAATCGTTTTATTGGGATTCCCTATTTATGGGGAGGCACTACCCCATTTGGATTTGACTGTTCTGGGTTTGTTCAGCGTATGTACCGCCAATTCGGCATCACTATTCCGCGGGATGCTCATCTTCAGGCGGATTGCCCGTTGGGATCGCCACTGATACCCGAACAGAGTTTCCACGCAGGTGATCTCGTGTTTTTCTGCTCCGATAGTTCACGGCATGCAAGAAACATTACTCATGTGGGGTTGATGCTCGATGAGATTCGCCTGATTCATGCTTCAGGAGACGAGGGAGTAAGCATCACTACTCTGGAATCTCCTGAAATCGCCTGCAACTATACTCTCCAGGGCGGATGGAGAGTAAGAAATTAAGAGATGAAATTAGTTAAATTCGTTTTCGGGAGTAATATTTGAAAAAGATTACAGAAGAACAAGTCGCATTTTTTGATAAAAATGGGTATGTTATACTCAAAGGGGTAATCGCGCCCGATGAACTCACAAATCTGCAATCCGAAACGCAGAGACTCATAGACGAGATTCTGGCCGGCGGGCCAGCAGCTTCATCCTGCAATCGTGGACCAGAAGGCGTCCCATACTATCTGACCTACCTGCACTCTCATCCGAATGATGCTTCTGAGAGGCTGCTGGCACATCCCACAATTGTTGATCTGGCTGCAAGGATGGTCGGAACTGACTGTGTACCCACCTATGAAGCGCTGGTATTCAAACTGCCGGGCAATGGCTCTTCCGTTCCGTGGCATCGTGATGCAGAGTTTGATAGAAGCACCGGACATAAAATTTTCAATGTGGATATCTATCTAGACCACTCGACTAAACAAAATGGAGTAGTCTGGGTAGTTCCAGAAAGTGTGCACTGGTCGAAAGCAAAGATTCAGGAGTATTTAGCAATTCCATCTTTTGAGAAACCAGGTATGGTGGCGGCAGAAGTGGAACCAGGAGATATTCTTCTTCATGATATTATGGTTCTGCACGGATCTGATATCAATCGCCAGCAGTCTTTGCGGAGAGTTATCTACTACGAGTTCAGGAGCGCCCGCCAAATTCTAGAAAGTGGAAAATGGGATCGCGACTGGATTACTGCCCGACTTAAACTGCTGCAGAGTGCGCTGCATGAGCGAAAAGTTAATCCTTATTCCAGCGATACCGAGCTTGCCACGTACGATCTCCCAGCAGAATTGCCAACTGGCTACAATCCAGGTGCGCAAGTCGAGAAAAAAGTGAAGCATTAACAGATCATAATATCCCAATTAGCGAATTTGAGACGGGATAAATTAAGGAGATATGAACGTGTCCAATAGTTATACAAGACGAGAGATAATTCGGAATGCATCTGTTTTTTCGGCAGGCGCTCTTCTTCAGAGTTCTGCCGGAGCAGCCCCAAAATCGCCCGGTGAGAAGCTCAACATCGCCATGATAGGAACCGCGAATCAGGCCAGGTTCTCTATCGATAATGTTAAGAGTCAGAATATTGTGGCTTTATGTGATATAGACGATAACTATCTGGCAGCCGCGGCAAGAGACTTCCCAGGTGCAAAAACTTACAACGACTACCGTAAACTTCTGGAGCAGAAAGATATCGATGCTGTGGTGGTAGCTATTCCGGATCATATGCATGCTCCGGCGACGCTGGCAGCTCTGCAGTCTGGACATCATGTCTACTGTGAAAAACCTCTTACGCACACAGTGAAAGAGGCCAGGCTGGTTGCTGAAACAGCCAAAAAGCATAAACGTGTAACGCAGATGGGCACACAGATACACGCCACGAATAATTACCGACGTGTAGTGGAAGTAATCCAAAGTGGAGCGATAGGCAATGTGACAGAAGTACATGTATGGGTAGCGAAAGTATGGTCTGGCAGCGGACGCCCATTAGAAAAACCGCCTGTACCGCCGACTATCCACTGGGATGAGTGGATAGGAGTTGCACCTTACCGTGACTATAATCCAGCATATCTTCCCGCATCGTGGCGAGGCTGGTGGGATTTCGGGGGAGGCACCATGTCGGATATGGCCTGCCACTATATGGATCTCCCATTCTGGGCACTCAAACTGAGGCATCCCACAACAGTAGAAGCACATGGGGCACCGGTCAGCGATGAGACTACGGCACAGTGGATAGTTGCAAATTATGAATTCGGCCCACGGGATAACCTGCCTCCGGTAAAGCTAACCTGGTACGATGGCGGTAAGCAGCCACCTCACTTTGAAGAGGGCAAACTCCCGCAGTGGGGAGACGGGGTGCTATTCATCGGGGACAAGGGAATGCTGATCGCGGACTACGGCCACTATTTGCTGCTGCCTGAGAAAGATTTTACGGGATATCAGGCGCCGGCTCCATCTATTCCTAATTCTATCGGACACCATGCGGAGTGGATTGAGGCATGCAAAACTGGAGGAACCACTACTTGTAATTTTGATTACTCAGGGGCGCTTTCGGAGTCTGTACTTCTCGGCTGCGTTGCTTATAGAGTCGGGAAGAAACTGGAATGGGATCCGGTTCACCTGCGTGCCACCAATTGCCGTGAGGCAGATAAATTCCTGATGCCACACTATCGCTCGGAATGGAATTTATCTCTGCCATCCCAGTCAGATACTGAATAGCCCGGATACTGAATAGCAATGTCAGTGGCGATTCTTTTGGAAAAGTGTTTCAATACCATTGCACTATTTAAAAATTGAACCAGAAGGAATAGTGATTTCAGCCAGCAAAGGAGATTCCATTCTCGATGCTGCCATGGAGAATGGAATCGAAATCGATCATGAGTGTGGTGGTAACTGTGCCTGTACCACCTGTCAGATCGAGATAGTTTCTGGAGGAGAGTTACTCTCCTCCATAGAGTGGAGCGAGCAGGATAGATTAACCATGTCGGATAGTATCACCCCTCATTCTAGATTAGCGTGCCAGGCCCTGCTACATGTGCCTGGCACATTAGTCATGAAAATTCACTCTATATCTAGCTTTTTGCAACAGTCTCAAAGTAGTTGAAACACTGTTCACGCCCTCACCCCCCCGTCCCCCTCTCCCAAAAACAGGAGAGGGGGAGAATTGACTATGGGTTTACCTGTATTAAATTATATATTGATCTCATTACAAGCTCATCTCTTGCTTGTATGTAATGTGAAGACCAACGATTTATAGCTCCCCCTCTCCTGTTTTTGGGAGAGGGGGTGGGGGGGTGAGGGCTGAAATATCCTCTTTCCCACACTTTTGCAATTACCTCTTTTTACTAAAATATAAAAAACCGTCCCCCCTTTAAGAAGAAGGGGACGGTCAAGTGCAATAAGAGTTTGATTAAACTCTAGTTATGTTCGTAGGCGCCCATATCTGGTGCTCCCACACGTGGAGAATTAACGATATCCTTTGGCTGGTAGCTCGGTGCAGTAGTGCTTGCAGTGTTGATACATGGTGAGGCAGCCTGCAGTGTCAGATCACCTATGCCAGGATTGGTATACAGTGGGTCACTGCTAATATTGTGCGCACCAGCACCGCCCCACCCGCCAAAGATATCACTGTAGTTGATATTAACTGTTGAGCTATTAACAATCAACTGCTGAGAGGAGGCTCCATTGTTATCATAGAGGATACTGTTGTTAATATTACAGGTGGCGGAGTAGATATCCACTACACCATTTCCACCGCCCGAGACGTTACCGTAGGTGGAACAGTTTGTGATCTGAATGGTCGGACCACTATATACTAGGATTGCTCCTCCATAGTACTGCGAGAAATTGAATTCAAGTACGGAATTGATCAGTTTGGCACTTCCCGAACCATAAGCAAAGATAGCGCCACCGTAGTAATTATCCGCAGAGTTCCCGTCAAAAACACAGTTCTTGAAAACCGGGCTTCCGAAGACAAACGCTCCACCACCGGATGAAAAGGCTTCATTTTTCCAGAACAGGCAGCCGGTGATGCCTGGAATTTCCGATGAGCCATAGTGTCCGATTAAAAGACCACCACCACCGAGTCCGCCTGTGCTGCTGGCGTAGTTTGAGATAAAGTCGCAGTTGGTGAGGACAGTGTTGGTGCTGTCGATCCTCATTCCTCCACCCTGGTCAGAACTGTTGCTGACAAAAG
>JANXSG010000193.1 GCA_025352825.1 Chthonomonadaceae bacterium
CCAATATAGAAGATGCGGACATTCCAAAATCCGTGGTTGAACTACAGTCTGCACAGACCGCCTATCAGGCAGCCCTGGCAGCCACTTCCAGAAGTTTTCAGAACAGTCTTCTAGACTATTTAAAATAAAATACAATTAATTTCTATTTGAAATGAGAAGCCCAATGGCCATGATATTGGATAATAGAGTGACTGACCCGGCGCTGGATATTCCGTATGAAAAACCTGGAACGGATATGAGCGCTGATAATTATATCGAAAATAGTGATCTTGAAGATACAAACATACGTGTCCACACCACTCGGTTTGGCACGCTTGAAGCGGAACAGGATCTCATCATACATTTCCCCGATGGCCTCATCGGGTTCGAGCATTGCCAGAAGTTTATTGTGGTTCGCCACGATGAAAACAGTTCATTCCGCTGGCTGCAGTCACTAGAATATCCCTCAATTGCATTCCCAATTGTGGAACCGAGTGAGTTTCGTCCAGACTACGCTCCCACTATCTCCGATTCGGATGCAAAGTACCTGGGGCTGGATGCTTCCACTCCCAATCTGCTTTTCGCCATTGTAACGGTTCCACCCAGCAACCCTAGAAGCATGACTGCCAATCTTCTTGGGCCGCTGGTTATAAATGGGCTTACAAGGCAAGGGAAACAGGTGATTGTGCAGGACGACTGCTACAATACGCGCCACGAAATAATGGAAGAGCTGGAGCGCACAAACTCCTTAGCAATCGCGCCAGTTAAGACACCTATAGTCAATGCGGCAAGAAAAGAGAGGCTAGAGGCGAATAGCAGACAAAAAGCAAAAGTATCGTGAAATCATACTGAATCTCTTTTTACACAAACACAGCTGCATAAGTATCCGACGAAATGAATTTCTGCGCTCTGGTTGTTCCGCCGAATATGCTTCGTGCATTAAATTCCAACCCTGTCGGCAATACCGAATATAGTGTCCGCAGGATACACAGACGATGGCTCCCGAGAGTATAAATTCATTTCGCCGGATACTTAAATGCATTGATTTCAACTTTTGCAAGATAATACTGAGCTGCAGAACGTGTTGTTGGAACGCGGTCAGAAAAAATCAACCCTAAAGTTTTGGTGTGAATACCCGATAATTCGTGCAGTAGTGTTCTGCACCAGAACTCACCCGAAAACACGGAAGTTTCGGTAAAGATGCATTAAAAATTCGAATCGTTTTCGTACGCCACGGAGGGCCGCCGAAATGTTAGTACTTACTCGAAAACCTGACCAGAGTATCATGGTCGGTAATGATATAGAGATTACCGTACTCGAAGTACGCGGAGAGCAGGTTCGCCTTGGTATCCGCGCACCTCGCACCGTTACAGTTCATCGAAAAGAAGTCTTCGAACAGATTCGCCTGGAAAACCAGAATGCAAGTTCGGTCACCACGGACTCCCTCCCGAGCATCGGCGATCTTCTCAACAGCGCCCCCTCATCTCCTAAAACACCTACCGTCTAGAATATCTCACATCAATGGTATTGCCTCATAACCTCTATCAAAAGGATGTGGGGGTACAAGACGATTTCTGCGAGTTGAAAACTCCCTGCTCCAGGAACAGGCGTCTTTCAGACGCAATTTCCGTAGGGAGTGAGGCTGGCTACTAGGCCTTCCAGGCAGACATTCGAATGCCTGGCAAATCCTACCCTGAATTAAATCCGTATATGTAACTGCAAATCCTACTTCATATGTAATTGCAAATCCAACCTCTGGTCGCTTAGTCTCCCTGCAGGTGCTGCAATTCCTGATTTTAGTCGCTTCCGTTTTGCGAGAAGTATGAGCAAGATAATCGAGCGGGAAGGGACTGTGGAGAACCTCATCATAGCAGATGTCAGAACATAGGGTAATATAATTTAGTTACACTGCCAGGGCTATCGTTGGCAGGGTATGTAACATTTGAATTCGAGATGCGTCATTATAAGGAGCAGAAGTGTTCGGAAAACGCGATATTCCAGTGCCGCCGCAAACGCCTGTTCGGCCAGCAGCCGCAGAGAGAGCTCAGATACTTGGTGGAGGATTGGTGCAGATCATTGTGACCAGCCTGATGCCATTCACATACTATATTTTTCTCAATCAGCTTGCCCTTCCGCAGGAAGATATTGAAAGTTTTTCTCTATCGATTGAAGCTCCAGGTAACGATAACGGACAGCAGATTGTACGGGCTACCTTAGCGCGCTATGTGCGAAACGTAGCCGGAGAGAGAATACTGCAGCACTATGAACTTTTTCCATGTACAATTGAACTAGTAGCTCTCGGCCGTCGTCTGCAAATTACATGTTCACATCCGGATTCTCTCGATGGCCTCTGGATATCACTAGGTTTGAAAGAAGATGGATCCACTGCCGAAGTCTCTGGTGCACGTGCTCTTCGCCTGTTGATAACGGAAGGCATTCTGGATGCGAAGCTGACCTGGGAAGATGGCGAAGTAGAGGATTTACTTCCTCAGTAAATAGTATTGTTGTACTGCTTTGGTTCTAGTTTTGAGCGTGACTTGAGAGGGAATAAGCATGTATTTGATAAACCGCCAGGGAGTTTCAGGCCGCAGTATCCAACACGGCCTGGCAGTACTCCAAAAAGCTTTCATTGGTGGTTTGATAATCGCTGGGCTCATTTTGCCAGGTGGTACCTATGCGCAGCAGGCCTCTGCCGCAGCCTCTTCCTCCGTCTCCAAATCTGATAAGCCCCCTGCGGAAGACCCTGAAGTGAAACTCGGGCGAGAAAACGCTGAAGAGAACGATAAACAGGTGAAGCTGGTGACCACTGCGGCTCTGGTCGAGAGGGTGAACCGAATTGGGCAGGAACTGGCTGATGTTGCAAACAAGGTTCCTATTCCAGCGCTTTGGGGAAGCTCGGTACTAAAGCAGTTCCACTATACGTTCAAAGTTGTAGATGATAAAGATGTCAATGCATACTCGCTTCCAGGCGGATTCATATACGTCAATAAAGGACTGCTAGACTATGTGCGATCGGACGATGAATTAGCGGGAGTGTTAGCCCACGAAATCACCCACGCCAACCACCACCACATGATGAAACTCATCCGAGAGCAAAGTAAAATCAACAGCTCTCTGCTTCCACTGTTGCTGGCAATACTTATTGCTCATCCTGGTGGTACACAGGGAACTGCGCAGGCGCTCATGGCGAGTCAACTGTATACGGTAGCCAAACTGAACTCCTTCGGGGTGGATGCAGAAAAAGATGCTGACCATGGCGGACTGATTCTGATGACACACACACACTACAATCCGGTTGGCCTCTATAGTTTCATGCTTCGGCTGGCGGTGGACGAACGAAATAAATCGCGTGGGGATCTTGGCATCTATAGAACTCACCCGCCTGGAGAAGATCGTGCCCAGGCTGCAAGAGAGCTGCTGTCCGAACTTCACATTCCTCTGAATCTTATCGAAGTGGATCCCACACTTCAGGCCATAGTAACATTCACAAAGGATACCGGAACTGGAGCGGACTTGGCTGAAATCCACATGCGTGGTGTGGTGATGTGCCGGCTGACTTCCAGTGAAGGCCTAACTTTGAAAGAGCGTGCAGACCGACTGGCGAAGAAACTAAATGGCTGGCTGGATTCCCGACTACAGCCATTCGAAATAAAGCCCAATCAGGATCAAACCCGAGTTATTATTCGAGGAGTAACCGTACTGACGGAAGCAGATGCTGCAGCCCAGAATAAAACCATCTCAACGCTTGCCCACGAGCTCGGTGCTTCTGTGATGGCTATCAATCAGAGGCAGCAGTTAGATCGAGATTTTTAGCTTGCCCTCACCGCCCAACCCCCTCTCCCAAAAACAGGAGAGGAGGAGCATTAAACCATTACTTTACTTCATTTCCAATGAGGTGTACAGTTACATGAGATCATATTAAACTTATAGGTATATTGGAAATTTCATGTCAAAGACTCTCCCTCGCCTGTTTTTGGGAGAGGGGGTTGGGCGGTGAGGGCAAGCTTCTATTTCGAAAGCAATCTACTCCCAAAAGTATCCAGACCTTTTGGCTCTGGTTCCTTATCTGTGAGGATTTTCCACGAAGATCCGTTTTCACGAAATTTAGAAAAATCTCTTGGGTGGTAGGAAATATCCAGATAAGGTGTTGGCTGGATCGCCCCGTTATTATGGCGGGACTGCATCACGGCTTCGGTCATCGCAGTCGTAAGAAGTGTCCTCTCCACAGGATAGGGAGTCTGTTTAGTAATAAAGAGATGCTGTATCGCATGAGAAAGCGCCTTGAATAAATTTCTATTCACCCACGGCCCCACATGAAAATCACAGCCCAGAGGTTCCGGATTCCCTTTCAGCCGACAGGCAAAAGCCCAGCGATTCCCCGGAACAGTAACTAAAGGAGCCGTAAACCCATCTTTATACCGAACAAGTATGAGATATGGCGCAGGTGACATCTGCCTCCACTCTTTAGCCTTTGCGCCTAGTTCTGGGCGAAGCGCCACTTCCACTAGATCAGGGTTCCATAGATGAGACTCGGCTGCTTTCCACACTTCTTCGCCCTGCAGGCACTGAACGCTGCTAACTCCGGTCTCTGCCCCCTTACGACTCTCCATCATCGACTGCAGCACTTCGAGTGCGTGAAAATCGTAGGCATCTGGCCCGCCGCCGTGGACGACCAGCACCTCCTCAAATTCTGCATGGCGAGGCAGATTAAGCATTGGCCGCCGTTGGGCAAGCGGAACAGAGCTTCCAGCCATAAAGGGGATTTTCATCTCACGGGCGGTGGCATACATCTCCTGAGCCCAGTCGTACCGGTACGAAAAGTGCTTATCGCTATAGAGGGGTACCACCGTGTTTGTCTCTTTCATCACTGCAATAATCTCATCAAAAAATCGTTTGCGCGGATACATTATCTGTCCAATATCATTCAGTGGATACTTACCGTGCTCTCCAATCGAAAGCACTGCATCCACCTCCATCTTCTTCCCACCTAGTGTGAGGGCTTCTCGAATGGTGGAGAAAATAGGAATATTATGCTCCCGGGCAGTCTCACGAGACATCTCGCCTTCAGGAAACTGGTCGCCATACATCGAAACAATCTGCATCTGAGGTTCGATGACAGTGCCCCGAAACAGATAAGGTTTGAGGAAGTTTTCGACAATCACATGAGCATGAGAGCGATATGTAAACGCTGTAAAAATTACTGCCACACGTATTTTCTGTGGAATTTCGTCTTCTTCTTTAAGCATAGTGGTTTTGGGTAGAATTACCCCACCAAATAGCGCCCCCGCTCGTGTGAGGCACTCCCTTCGAGAAATCGATCGATTACTGTTATCATCTATTTCGTACGACATCCAACACCCTTTCCACTGCAGATCTAGTATGCTCTTCAGATAGTTTATTAGTTATTATTTTTCAGCCAGGAATTCACCTTCCCTAAATGAGTTTATCTGCCGTGTCTCTATGCATAGTATTTAAAATAAAACTCAAGGAGAGTTTATTGTAAAAATCGAATCCATGTGCATATTTCAGCCCTCACCCCCCGACCCCCTCTCCCAAAAACAGGAGGGGGAGAGCTTTAAATCGTTGGTTTCCTATCTCCCATTTCGCGAGATATGCGCTTATAGTAAGATCACAACCCTACATAATATTGAAAAACCAATGCCATAGTCACTCTCACTCCTGTTTTTGGGAGAGGGGGACGGGGGGTGAGGGCGTTAAGAGTGTTTCAATTACTTTGAGACATTTGCAATTACCTCCACAGCGCTAGTAAAATATCCAGGTGTGTCGCCTATACATAAGAATGATGAGGAGGAATTACCGCCTTTTTCCTTGAAGATAACACCTGTAAATATAGTTACACCCTTTGATAATTTACCCGATCTTGTTACCCTTAGATGACGGAGAAACCCTTCCATGTACAAGGCATTGAACCCCTGGGCTGTCGGAGTTAAAATAAACACCATTGAAGAAGGAATTGCCGCCGCAGTTAACGGAGAATTTGATGGTTTGGAACTCAGTATCTCCTCCGTGGCAGATCTTATCGATGAAAAGGGAGCTGTTTACGTAAGAAGTCTATTTGAATCGGCCAAAATAGTTCCTGCTGGGTTTGGGCTGACTGTCGATTTCAGAACTTCGGAGGAGCATTTCGAGCGCGGACTAAAGGAACTGCCTCGATTCGCGAAAGCCGCATCTTCTATCGGTTGTACACGCACAGCCACCTGGATCACACCGTGTTCTGACACACTCACTTTTGAAGAAAACCGAAAGTTTCATGTACTGAGATTCACTCCCATAGCAGAAATTCTACAGCAGGAAGGCATTCTGCTGGGTCTGGAATTTATCGGCCCACAAACATTATGGCAAAGTAAGAAGTATCCCTTTATCCACCAGATGGAGCCTATGCTGGAAATGGGCAGGGATATCGGGCTGAATGTAGGTTTACTACTGGACTGCTGGCATTGGCACACCTCAGAGGGTACGTTAGCTAGTCTACTCGCGCTGGAACCCAGCCAGATTGCTTATGTGCATGTCAATGATGCTCCGATAGGCGTAAATATGGAAGAGTATCAAGATCATGTGCGCGGGATGCCAGGTGAGACGGGGGTTATAGATATCAAGGGGTTTTTACAGTCTTTGCAGACCATTGGATATGAGGGGCCGGTGGTAGCCGAGCCATTTAAAACCGAACTTAATGACCTTCCTACGGACAATGATAGGATATCTGCCGTGTCGGAATCGATGAAGAAGATATTTGCAATAGCGGGAATTTGAATGGAAGTTGGTGGGCGATGAGGGATTCGAACCCCCGACCTTGTCCGTGTAAAGGACCTGCGCTACCACTGCGCCAATCGCCCATATAAGTCCCATAATATAGCACGGGCTATCTTGCTTTGTCAACCATATTTGTTCTAATTCCATATTGCCCATCGAACATGAGAAGAGTGGATCGCTTGCCGATCCACTCTATTTTAATAGTTCAACTCTAACGCCCTGTATAACGTCAATTCCTTATGTTATCTCGGAGCAGAATAACACTTATTAAAAGTTCTTATGGAGATATCAAGTGAAGTATAAATGTTCAAGAAATATAAATTATAGACTTGAAAATTATATATTGACATAACCAAATATAGATGATATAATCTCAATAAGACAAGTCAAGACAAGACAATACCAACTTTTACAATTTCTAATATCAAGAAGAATTCAATGAAGCCCAAAATGAAGACACTTCGAATGTGCACATCATCCGTACTAATTATTGTGTTCTTGTTTATGAATGTTAACTCCGCAGTTGCAGGACATTGCGGTAGTACTTTTCTTTGTGACGATACTACAGGATTATTTAACTGCCAGTTAGATTGCAATACATACTCAGAAACATACTATCAAGGGCCTATGACTCCAGCGGCTTCTACAGTATCGGCTACGACTCAATATCCAATTAACGATTCCGTTTCAAATTGTACAAGAGGGGCGTCAAATGTCACTTCTAGCGTTTCATATACCATTCAGGTGGGAGGCTCGATGACGGATACTGCAACAGGGGCTTTGGCTGCTACGGTTGGAGGAGCCTTGGGAGGTCAAGCTGCTGCAGCAGTTAATCTTTCGGGAACGTTGACGGTTACAAAAAGTTGGTCATGGACAGATTCCACGCTAACATCCAAGACATGGACTGCTAACTACAATGTTGCTGCATGTCAAATCGAATATGCCAGACTCGCTTTGCCGCAATATCAAGGCGGCCCTTTCTCAATGAATGGTGAACAAGATTGGACAGCAAATGTGCGGTCGGTATGCTATGTTGAGCCGTGGTTAGGCGGGGCAGGCAGTTGTGATAGCACAAATGCAAATACCAGCGCAGTAACCAATCTATTGCCAAACGGAAATTAAGCATATACTTTCGGTACTTGCTCAGGATGTTCAGGTGGTTAATAATCCGGTTAATTTAACCTATGATGTGAAGTTGGCTAGATACATATATTGCATCGACTGCCTTAATTATCAAAAATCACATTACTGTTTTATTGATGCATCAGGATAACGCATGCTAATCAAAATTCCATTCTTGTACATAAATTTACCTCAAAGATATGTATATACTTGTTGCCTACTATTGACAGTAATGAAGCCTACAGTCCATGCACAGCATACCTCTCTGAGTACGGGTACTCATAAAAGTATTGAGAAAGTGCCTGACACTGATTTGTCGAGAGCATTATTAGGTGGGCCTACTGGTTCCTCAGCGGCGGATAATGAGGCAGTTATTACATATATTGAAAATATGTTGGCGAAATATGGTACTCATGATCCATGGGCAGGGCGTGCATTCTATAATATAGGAATGGGACATTGGCATTTAGGCAATTACCAAGATGTCCTGGCAGATTTCGAATCATGTATCAAATTGCCAGAGCCCTACAGTGGAATTCATCTCAATGCCCTACAAATGCGAATGATGACTTTACAGCAAATGGGAGACTATAATGGTGCGATTAAAGCATCATATGATCTTCTTAAAACAGACGGCCCAAATTATGAAAAAAGTCGATACCAAAGCACCGCCCTCCTTTTAAGGGCTCAATGGCAATCAATTTTTCAAAAAAAAGAAGGGATGAAAAACGCTGCAGCTTCCTATCAAGCATTCTTACAATACAAACAAAAAAACCCAAGCCCAACAGCTGATCGGTATAGTTCTTTTGCTTTACGTGCACTTGGAGGCGCCTTGCAAAAGTCACAGCAAGGTGATCAAGCTGTAAAAATTTATGACGAATACCTTCGCAAATACTCGAAAAGCCTTGATGCAATTAAAGTGGCGATGGATCGTCTCGCGATTATTTATGGTGGTGAAACCAAGATTCCAACTGATAAGCTTGAGGAAATTTGTTCTGTTTATCCGATTAATAGTGGGTATGGTATACAGGTTATCTACCAGCTTGGCACGAATTACTTTATAACTAGCCAGTATCAGTCTGCTAGCATAGCTCTACGGAAAGCATGGCATATCGTCGCGGATAAAGGAGATACATCATATTCTGTAGATCTATCAGGTGAGGCGGCCTTATTGGAGATACGCTGCCTCAATTTAGCCAGTATGTTTTCAGAACGCGATATGATAGCCAAAGAGATTATCTCTCATTTTAAAGGGACAAAGTATGCTCAAGAGGCAGAACGAATTTTAAAATCCTACCATGCAGATACAAATACATTCACTGGGGCAGGAACAAGTGTATTAGTCAAAAAAATATAGTTTATTACGATTGTAGTTGTGGGTGGATTTGTAACGTATTTGCGACGGCATAAGCGACAGGCGTAGGCCAAATGATTACGTCAAAGAATCATATATATACAATAACAATGTTCATAATGATGGATATCTTTAATTGCTGGTGGCCGAATGTTAATGCCAGTGCAGTTCCAATAAATAACATTAAAACTTGGACATTTTCACCTGCAGTTATCGGGAAATCTATACATATCTCTTCAGTCATATATGTTCAAAGTTCAGTTGCAAAGCTTACAGACATTCGACTAATCACAACCTGTGGCTGTATTAAAGCCAGTGCAAGGCTGGTACCACATAATCCAAAAGTCATCAGGATTGATTTTGATTACCTTCCTCATCCGCCAGAAGGTGACACTCATGAAACTTTAAGAGTCGTCAACAATCAAAATAGTAACGAGATGCTGGGGCAAATTTTCATTGAAGCAAAAGTAAGATATGCAATAAGTGTATTTCCAACGGTTATTGATATTGGACATATTTTAGTATATCAGAACACTCCACCAGTTCTCGTTACCGTTGAGTCTTATTCAAACTTGCCTGCACCAAAAAGGGTTTCGTCAGCTCCTTCATGGCTAGTCATATCGAAGCAACAATGGACGCCAAAATAGCCAAATTTGATGTTTCTCTATCAAAATACGCATCTCCTGGCCCCATATTTGGTACTATCATATTTCATTCTAATGCCCGCGATAATAAGCCTTCCCTTAATATTGTAGGGTATGTCGAAGGTGATTTCATTGCAATGCCACCCGAAGTTCAGTTTCCAACTGAGCCAACAACTCAGCCTGTATCGGTCAATCTAACACTGTCACCTCATGCTCATGTCAGATTTCTTCCGCGTTTACGAGCAGGCAGTGATTCTGCATTGGTGGAAGTACATATACGAAGCAATTCAAAGACAAGTGCAACGATTGAGTTCATACTTCATAGGAAAGCTGCTCATGCCGGTATCAACAAAGGGCATATTATTCTGATCGATTCGGCTGGGGAAACAGCTCTTACTATTCCATACCGATTTATTTGGTT
>JANXSG010000173.1 GCA_025352825.1 Chthonomonadaceae bacterium
CTGGAGCTGGATAACAACCGTTCAGAGCGCTCGATTAAGCCGTTTGTGATCGGCCGAAAGAACTGGCTGTTTGCGAATACTCCTCGGGGCGCACGTTCGAGTGCCATCATCTACAGTATCGTGGAGACCGCCAAGGAGAACGGCCTGAATCCGTTCACTTATCTGACCTACCTTTTCGAACAGCTCCCAAATATTAACTGTAAGAACCCACAAGCTCTGGAACTTCTGCTCCCATGGGCCGATACTGTCAAGGCTAGATGCAGCATACCGTTAAAACCCACAAATTCATAAATACCCGCAAATCAATCCCACATCCCACTCTACCCAATATATCGCATAAAAAATAAGGTGTATATTATTGTACGCTTACCACTCAACAAACAATTTTATGAGGTAATTACAAAAGTCAGTGCAATTACCTCTTTACAATGTTGTCTATTTAATAATATTTGCGGCGGCACGTACCCAGGGGTGAGGATCATTCTTCAGCTGGGCAAGTGTACTTAAAACTTCTACATTATGACTCTCCATACTCAGCCTCGCTCCAGCCAGCAGCTTCATTTCCAACGTTCCAGCTCTTGCTAAATAGATTAATTCTCTGCACTGAAGCTTATCTAGATTTTCGCCGGGCAGAGATAACAACGCTGATTGAAGTGTTCCAGAAAGTCGCAATTGCTTGAGAATCCCTTCAAGCAGATGATGCATCGCCCCGGGATAATCTCCGTTCTCGAATGCCTTTGCCGAACGCCGCAAGCGAAGTGCATACGGAGTTCTCCGCGACGCTGCAAGCTCATAAAGCATTTCTGCCGTGTCGGATGAGAGGGTATCTGTTATTCGCTCAGGATAGGCGCTGGAGTAGGCGACTGCACGCAGAAGTGCCTTTAGAATACTATCTTCGCGAGGTTCGATTTTAGTTTGATTTTGCAGCTTAAGCCAGTGAGTTTGGGGCACACTTTGCTGAAGTAAATCGATATCACTTATGATTTCCCAATTTAAGATTTCTGTTTCTTCTTGAATTGTTTCTGCAGTTGAGTCGAATTCAGTTATGTTTATTTCAGCCTCTGGAATAGTAATGAGCATCACCGCAGGGAAATATTTTAAATGATTTCCGATATCTTTATCTGCTAATAAAATTGGCTCAAGGGATGCTTTTACACCGAGTAATATAAAGCCAGGCAAGATCATATTTGTGAGGTATTCGAGAGTTAGTGGTGATTCCGAAAGCAGTGGCAGCCCGAATAACAGGCCATAATATCTTGCTTTACTATTCTTTTTTATCTTATCAATGGGACAAGAATGTAGGGATAAATATAATATTTGTGATGGCTTAAGCAAAAAAAACCTCAAGAAGTAAGCAGGAGTGAAACAGATTGAAGCGCTATGCGGTAAACTATTATTATGGCCGGGAAATATCCCGGTATGGAAAATCCCCGGAAGGAGAACTCTAAATGCCAGATTTCACTCTACCTGCGCTGCCCTATGAATATGCAGCGCTTGAGCCTACCATCGATACTCTGACCATGCAGATCCACCATGATAAGCATCATCAGGCGTATGTGAACAACCTGAATGCTGCCCTAAAGGATCACCCCGATCTTCAAGCAAAATCTATTGAGGACCTGCTCGCCGATCTAAATGCAATCCCCGAGGCTATTCGCCCCGCTGTACGCAATAATGGCGGCGGACATGCCAATCATACCCTTTTCTGGGAGATAATGAAACCGGGAGGCAGCAAAGTGCCCACCGGAGCGCTGGCAACCGCAATTAATACAGCTTTTGGTGACTTTGATGGACTTAAAAAAGCAGTAAACGAAGCTGGAACGAAGCGATTTGGCAGTGGGTGGGCATGGCTCATTACAGATAATACTAGCAAGCTTTCGGTTGTGAGTACCGCCAATCAGGATACACCGATAAGCGAAGGTAAGACAGTGCTATTGGGTGTGGATGTATGGGAGCATGCTTACTATCTGAAATATCAGAATAAGCGTCCGGACTATCTGGCCGCCTGGTGGAGTGTCGTCAACTGGGATGTAGTCGGAAGCAGATATCACACACCATAGATAAAA
Source organism: Chthonomonadaceae bacterium (assembly GCA_025352825.1). GTDB lineage: Bacteria > Armatimonadota > Chthonomonadetes > Chthonomonadales > Chthonomonadaceae > JANXSG01. The sequence goes on from JANXSG010000173.1 coordinate 2,067, forward strand.
CTGGAAGTTAAGCCTACGTCTTTCTAAAGGCTGAGTTTTTCAGTACGATTTTCAGCGGGCAAACACCCTTCTTCAATATTGAAGAAGGGTGTTATAACTATACCAGGTTGGTTTGCAAAGTACCTGGACTCTGCCTCTGCTTACGGCCGATGCGAAATACAGAGTTATCGCAGTTCTCCATGTGACGACGAAGCAGCGCTCTCCCTCGATGAATTCGCGATCGCACAGTTCCTATCGAAGAGTGCATTACTGATGCTATCTCTTCATAAGATTTACCTTCTACATCACAAAGCAGCACAGCATTTCGGAATGTCTCTGGTAAGGCATTAAGAGCAGTCTGAAGCCGCTCATCCATCACAGACTCCATTAAAGTCTCTGCTGGGTCGGAATGTTCGTCTGCCACTTGCAAGAGCAGATTATGCTCACTCTCCTCATCCCCCATCGGATGATCCAGCGACAAAGGTTTAACTTTTGGCCTTCGCCGCAGCAGGTCGATAAAAAGGTTTGAAAGGATTCTGAAAAACCATCCTTCAAACGGCAGTGTTCGATTGTAAGTACCGAATGACCGAAATGCCCGCAAGTAAGCTTCCTGAGTAAGATCTTCCGCATCATCCCTATTTCCAGTCAACCTATAGGCCATATTGTACGCCTGGCGCTGAGTTTTACCTACCAGGTTATCAAATTCCTTTTGGCTGCTGCGAGAAGTTACATTCGCATCATTTGTCGTGTTTAAAATATTTTGCATCTGAATCCCCCTCTTGCAAATATCCTCAAAATACAGATACCCAAAAAAACCAACTTCGTGACGTACCGTGTGAACTATTCCTTCAATCAAACTCTTAAACCATTATTAGGTTGGTACGGTTCGTCCTAATTTATGTTTAGATACTAGTTTTTTTAACTATACACTAGAAACGTCAGCCATAAGAAAATAGTTCCCAATTCCTTGAACTATTAAAATAAAAGAGTGTTTCAGAATTTGATCACGTTTATATGACGTAACAAGAAGCCACTTCGTTTCAGAATTATATTACTTTAAGATTACAATTTTTAAAAATATTTCCAACCCACGCTGTACTAGCTTTGGGTCTTGATGTGCTTTTGCCAGTATGAAGAGCCCTTCCAGAGTGGTTACCAGTAGGCTCGCCATTTCAGAAGCAGTCAAATCCTGTTTGAAATAGCCTCGTTCAATTCCTTCTTTGAAACAGTCGTAAGATACTGATTCCAGTCTGTTAAAGAGGCTGCTCAGGATAGCCCGGAATCTTTCACACTGTGAATTTTCTATCGAAATCGGAAGTGATGCGGCAAAATTTCCAAAAGGACAGCCCGCAACAACTCCTAACTCATCATGAGACTCGCGTATGGCTGATAGAAATCGGACCAACCTGTCGGATGGTGAACGTTCAGTGTTTTCGAAAGTATCCACAATTACCGAGTTCAAATCCTCAATCCGCAATTCCAATACAGCCACAGCCAGCTGTTCTTTACTCTCAAAGTGATAGTAGAAATTACTCTTCGCGACGCCAGTCATTCGAATAATATCATCGACACTTGCACCCTGGTAGCCGTGCAAGTAGAACAGATCCTTTGCGCATATGAGTATTTTAGTTCGGCTTTTGCCAGATGTTTTCATAGAATCACTTCATCTAATAGATGCTTTATAGATAGTACGCGTACGTACTATAAATAGGTTACATCCGAGTCGAATTATTTTACCTATTGCAACATCGGAATGTGGAGGTTAGTGGAGAATTCTAATGCGTTTAGGCGGCCAGAAAATGCAGCTTGCCTTGCCAATTACTCTGCTCCGCTCTAAGGTCCCCCAGAATCGGCTGTCGTTACTGTCGTTTCTGTTATCTCCCATCACAAAGAGCTGGCCAGGTTTGAGTTTTAAAGGCTGCCCAACACCGAAAATCGCATTGGAAGGCTGTATTTCAGAGATAGGCTCTTTAATGTAGGGTTCGCTCAAGACTTGATTATTTCGGTAGAGTTTGCCATCACGCACTTCGATGGTATCGCCTGGAAGCCCCATGAGCCGCTTAATAAGCACATTTTCCTTTTGAGGAATGCCTTTGTTTTTATCTTCCATGTCGGCCTCTATAGGCGCGCGAAATACGATAATATCCCTGAACTTGGGCTCTGTGATCCGGTAGATCATCTTGTTTACAAAAATATGATCATGCACTGTATCTGTATGCGTTTCCCCAGTGTAGGGATTGGTACCTTCATCGTGTCCCAGCAGAGTAACCTCCATCGATTCAGATGGAATGAAAAATGCCTGTACGAAGAAAGGGCGAATGATAAGAAACACTAGAATTCCAGCGATGATAAGGGATTCGAGGATTTCTGCAAGACCACGGAAAAATGAGTTTGTGTCTGGGCTATCGGTGACAGGTACCACTTTACCGCCAAACCGAAGGAGTATTATTCGCAGAATAGTAAGAACCAGTGCGAAGGTTACAACGGATCCAATGCTGAGGTTTGCCAAAAACTCGGTTGCGCCACTATCTGTAGAAGGATTCATGCGGGGAAGGCCTCAAATTATGGTGAGCAGACAACTAACCCGCACTGGCATTTTTGGCCAGGACAAATAAGTCGCCTGCTTCGCAAGTTCTATCTTGTTGCGTTACGATCTTCTTTAATACGTGTCGCTTTACCGATTTTACCACGGAGATAGTAAAGTTTAGAGCGGCGAACTTTGCCGTATCGTACTACTTCAATTTTTTCGATACGAGGAGAGTGCAAAAGAAACACACGCTCAACTCCTACCATATGAGAGATTTTTCTCACTGTGAAGCAGGCTCGTGCACTCTCATGATTCTGAGCAATGACGACACCTTCAAACACCTGAATTCGCTCTTTGTCGCCTTCAACAACTTTGGCAAATACTTTGATGGTATCCCCAGAGCGAAATTTTGGGAGTGAAGCTCGTTCTTCAACGGTGACCCTCTCAAAATCAGGACGCTTTTTTTCTTTAGCATCCTGTTCGCGCCGGCGATTTTCATTATTCGCCCAGATTTCGCGCGAACGTACAATTTCTGCGCGCTCAATATCTAGTATCGTTTGTCGTCCCAGTGCCATCGGTGTCCTCTTAATCTTCTGTGTTATCTTCGCCGATTATCTATTTAAGTTCTGGTTCATCGGCAGAACGGCTCGAATTCAACTTCGTCAAAAAATCTGGGGGGGCTTCAGGCTCCTCCAGGTTAAGCAGTTTGATATCTGCATTGGTTAAAATATGTTTTGTAAATAGATCTGGCCGTCGTTCTCGTGTTGTCTGAAGCTGGTGCCATCGCCGCCAGCCCTCTATTATAGCATGATGACCGCTTAAAAGTATGTCTGGAATAGACCATTCCCGAAAATTTCTTGGCCGCGTGTAGTGCGGATACTCCAGAAGGTTTTCTGAGAAGGTATCCTTTTGAGTTGCAGCCTGATCACCAAGTGCTCCTGGCTGCAGACGCGTAAGCCCATCCGCGATCACTAGCGCAGGAAGTTCCCCGCCAGTCAGAATGTAGTCACCAATAGATATTTCATCTGTAATGAGCTGCTCTCGAATTCTATTGTCGACACCTTCATAGTGCCCGCAGAGAATGATAATATGATCTTCTTGTGCCCATTTACGCGCTATTTCCTGATCAAATTTCGGCCCACGCGGGTCTGTGAGTACTATTCTTGGATCCGCAACAATTCCTGCGCCGGTTGATAAGGATTCAAGAGCGAGGGCGACAGGCTCAATTTTCATCACCATACCACCACCTCCGCCGTATGGCATATCATCGGTGGTTTTATGTTTATCCAGAGCGAAATCGCGCAGATTCACAACGTTTATGGTTATGAGCCCCGAATCTTTGGCACGCTTAACGATGCTGTGATCGAGAGCCGATGTCACCATTTCGGGAAATAGAGTGACGATGTCTAAACGCATATGCCTGCCGATCCACTCAAATTAATATTGTAGGAGAGCAGCAGTATCATCGCTCACATTACGCGGCACTGAATCAACTGTCGAAGACGCGGCACTAAAGTACCGGTCTTTATATCCAAAGCCCATCTCCGTTCGCTTAGTCTCTATGCATGGGCTGACTATTGTTCTAAATTCCTACCGATGAAATGATAATGCATCACGTCTGAAAGATTCCTGTTTTTTATGCAGGTGGTTTTCAACTCCCGGACATAGCGGATTCACTAATTGAAAGTTCACTAATATCTTCCGGTAATAGACCAGGAGTGGGAGTGACTTCGATGCGCCGTTTTTGGATGTCGATCTCTCGGATTACATCTTTAATGGCAGGAAGCAGTATCTCCTCTTTGCCGGAACCCACAACATAAACATCGTTGGCAAGAGTACGCATAATTGAGGTGAGTGGCCCGAGCAGCTTTCCTTCAGAAGTGACTACCTCGCATCCAATGAGTTCATGATGGAAATATTCTCCGGGTGGAAGGCGGACAGCATCTTGCTGCCTTATCATCACCAGAGAATTTCTCAACTCGTCGACATGTTCGATTAATTTGATACCACGTAGCCTAAGTAGAGCTTGTCCTTTGTGCATGCGACAGCCTTCAATATCCAACAAACGGCGTTCGCCTGTAGATAATACCAGACAGACTCGACGAAGACTGAGAAATCTCTCGGGAAAGTCCGTTTCTAATCGAACTTTTGCTTCGCCGGCGATTCCGAAAGGAGCGACAATTTCGCCGATAGTGAGATTCCAGTCTTCGTGAGGCATGTTCTTCTTATACGCTGAATATACACTCTGCGTTTCGTTACTTGTATTATTACAGTTACAGAATTAAGGATGACCTACGCAATAATTTCGACGTAAACTTTACGTTTATTCTTCATTGCGGCAGCTTTGGCTACTGTACGCAGTGCATTTGCAATGCGCCCCTGTTTGCCAATCACCTTGCCCAGATCAGAAGGCGCTACTCGGACTTCGTATGTAGTGGCCTCTTCCTGAGCTACTTCCGTAATATTGACCTGGTCGGGTTCATCAACGAGGGCTTTAACCAAATACTCAATTAGGTGTTGCAATTGGGGACTCCTTGTGCTTCGGACGCATTGTGTGGTGTACCCGTCTATTTAGACGAGCGTAGCGCTAACTTTGCCGCCGCCAAGCGATCGAGTATTCCCTGTTTTTTCAATAGCGCTCGGGTTGTATCCGTGGGTATTGCACCGTGTCCCAGCCATTGAAGAGCTTTATCGGCGTCGATGTTGACGATCGGGGGCTCCTGGCATGGATCATAGGTACCGATGGTTTCGATAAATCGACCATCACGCGATTCGGTGCTGTTTGCAACAACGACTCGGTAGAACGGATGCTTCTTACTTCCCATACGCTTTAAACGAATTTTAACAGACAATCTCTTCCCACCTTTCAAGATCTTTTGTGCCCCGGAAAACACAAATTGAATTGGTGAGGCGGCCGACAAATCTGACGGTAACGCCTCTTAGACGATGCAATTTCTTAATGTGTTCCCGAGAAACTTCACGAAATTACAAAATATTTCACAAATATAGAAATAATATTATGAATTTATCGGTTAAACGGAAATCGTGGAAATTTAGCTCCGCTTTTCCCGCCTTTTGGCATCTTCGGCCCGCCACGTTTGCCAGGAATACCTCCCCCGCCAACCATGCTGCCCTGACGTGCTCCACCAATTCCTTGTTTGCCGCCCGGACTGTTTCCCATCATCATTTTTATCGTTTTACGCATCTGTTCGAACTCATTCAGGAACTGGTTCACTTCCTGTACAGTCTGTCCACAGCCGGTTGCGACCCGTTTTCTTCGACTGGCGTTGAGCAGCGCAGGATCTCGGCGTTCCGCCATCGTCATCGAACGCACGATCGCCTCTTTACGCGGCATAAGCTTAGGATCGATGACTACTTCATCGAGCATCTTCGAATTGACACCGGGGAGCATTTTGAGCAGATTTTCGATTGGCCCGAGCCGTTTCATCTGCTGCATCTGCTCGAGAAAATCGTTCAAGTCGAAACGGCTTTCACGGAGTTTCTTCTCCATGACTTCCGCCGACTTCTCATCCACCGCCTCCTGAGCCTTCTCTATCAGGCTGAGAATATCGCCCATTCCCAGTATGCGAGAGGCGAGGCGATCTGGATAAAAGGGCTCAAGAGCGTCGAGTTTTTCACCAGTTCCAAGAAATTTGATGGGGACGCTGGTAATCGCTCGTATGGAGAGGGCAGCGCCGCCGCGTGTGTCGCCATCCATCTTCGTCATGACAAGGCCGGTAATACCGAGCCGGCTATGGAACTCCTGTGCGAAGTTGACGGCATCCTGGCCAATCATCGCGTCTACAACCAGCAAAATCTCGTTCGGTTTGACCCAGGCCTTCATCTGTCCGAGCTCGTCCATCAAATCATCATCGATATGTAGGCGGCCAGCCGTATCTAGTATTACAATATCGTTACCGTCTTTGCGAGCCTGCTCAATTGCACTGCGAGCAATAGATGGCGGCGACATTTTATCTTCAGCTGGAAGGCTGAATACAGGTACTTGAACTTGTTCACCAAGCACGTGCAGCTGTTTGACAGCCGCAGGGCGATAAATATCGCAAGCTACTAAAAGCGGATTTCGCCCTTGTTTTTTATACCATTTTGCGAGCTTTCCACAGAGGGTTGTCTTGCCAGCGCCTTGAAGTCCACAGAGCATCAGGATAGTTGGTGGCGTCTGCGAGATATTAATCTGCGACTGCTCACCGCCCAACAGCTCTACTAGCTCATCATTTACAACTTTTACTACCTGCTGAGCAGCGTTCAGGCTTTCCAGTACTTCAACGCCAATGGCGCGTTCTTTGACTCTCTCCGTAAAATCTTTTACTATCTTGAAGTTGACATCCGCTTCCAGAAGCGCCAGTCTTACTTCACGCATTGCCTCGTTAATGTCTGATTCGCTCAGCCGGCTTTTGCCGCGCAGCTTGCTAAAAACACCTTGCAGTTTGTCGGATAAGTTTTCGAACAAATACTTTGGCCTCGGCGCATCGGTGGCGCGTTCAAATTTGGCTGCCAGGACATTAAAAACGATCTCGCCTTATTATTTATTCCACCGGTGAGCGACATCAGGCAAACAAAGAAAATAGTTCATGTTTTTTCAACCACACATGAGCAACAGTTATTATACCATTGCGGGAACCGTTTGTCAAAGGAAATTGAAGATTAAGCATGTTCAGGTGTACCCTCACTCCCGGCTTCTCTCCCTGAATCCCTC
>JANXSG010000274.1 GCA_025352825.1 Chthonomonadaceae bacterium
AATCGCTTGGGAAGACTCTAGGAGTCGCGTTTGCAGATTTCGACCACTCGGGCAGGCAGAGCCTCACTTTGGCTAACGATGAAATTCCTGGTGAGCTGTTTCTGAATACGGGCAATAAATTTACAAATATTGGGGATAAAGTTGGAATTGCATACTCAAATGTGGGTCAGCCGCAGGCGGGTATGGGGCAGGACTGGGGAGACTACGATAATGACGGGCTGCTCGATCTGGCGGTGATGACATTTGCCACAGAACTTAAACCGGTATATCGTAACGAAAGCAGCAGATTCTTCACAGATAACTCTTCTCAACTTGGTCTCACCAACGTGCTAACTCCGTTTGTCTCATTTGGAACGAAATGGTTCGATGCGGATAACGATGGCTGGCTGGATATCATGATAACGAATGGCCATATCTCAGATAATATTGCCGATACTGGCCAGGGATACGCCTTCAAACAGCCATCCATATTTATGAAGAATATGAATGGCAAGAGATTTATACGCGCTGCGGAACACGATTTAGACACCCCCATCGAGGGACGCGGACTCGCCGTAGGAGACTATGATAACGATGGACGTGTGGATGCTCTAGTAGTCGACAGCTCAGGAACGCCTATCCTTTTGCATAACGAGACCCCGAATACCGGACACTGGTTAAGTGTTCGCCTCATCGCGCACAAAGGAAACAGGGATGCTTACGGAGCAGAGGTAACACTCAAAACGAGCAAGCAACAAATTACCCGGTACTGCCATGCGGATGGCTCGTATCTCTCCAGCAGTGATCCACGGGTACATTTCGGACTTGGTGAGGAGACTGTTATCCAGCAACTCACGGTACATTGGCCGGGTGGAGCTTTACAGACTTTTGAGAACACTCCCATTGACAGAGTACTAACAATAGAAGAGGGTAAAAGTCGATGATGAAGCGACCAGTGATATTGGCTGCTATCCTCATTATCACTAGTTTGGTGTGGGGAGGGTTACAATGGAAGCAAGCAAGGTTTCATCACTGGCTGAAGACCGCACCACGTGCTGAACTTGAGATTTATACCAAAGAGCATCCTGATGACCCCGAAGCGCTGGCAAGGCTAGGAATTCTACTCCGGAACGATGGCGCTAGAGAAGAATCTCAGAAACTACTGCAGCACACTGTCGATCTGTCTCCCACAACTGAGCTTTACTGGATTGAACTCTCGAAGTCTATGGATGATCAAAACTTGGCCATTGAAAAAATGGAGAGTTTTTTAAAAATATATCCTGATAATGCAGCAGCACAAGCTCAGATTTCGGCTCATCTGCTTAAGCTGGGTCAGATATCTAAAGCGAGAACATCGGCTGAAAAAGCCACAAAGCTTGCACCTGATTCGGCCGCAGCTTGGCAGGCTCTAGGAGATGTAATGGCTGCGACGCGGCGTCTTCCGGAAGCCGAAAAATACTATCGTAAATCGATTGCTCTGGATGGAGATGCGGAAGCAAGGTTATCGCTGGTACGTCTGCTCATACCACTACAGCGTTATTCGGAGATGAGAGAGCTATGTGAACCGATACTCCGTAATAAGTCCAGCACTGATATATCTCCTGTGCAGAGACTGCGTGCTGAGCTATACATAAGTGCAGCTCGACTCTACGATCCATTGGAGCCTTCCGAAATCGCATCTCTTCAGAATCAAATCAAGGATGTCGATTCTCATTCCTCAAAACTCGACCCGCAGGAACGATTTTTACCCCCTTATTTTCTGGGTGAGAGTTATCTGCGTGATGGGAAGCCATCCGAAGCGATACCTTTTCTCGAACGAAGTGCTGCCCTCGGGCCGATGTATGCCGGCAGTCTCTATTCCCTATCCAGAGCGTACAGAATGTCCGGAAACATAAAAAAAGCGGATGAAGTGAATAGGCAGCATGTGCGCCTGAGCAAGAATCTAAGAGATATCGAGATGGCTATGGATCGACTGGATGAACACCCGGGGGAGATCGCAACCATGTTTCGCTTCGCCGATTCGCTTAAAGACATCGGAAACAAAGAGGATGCTAAGCAGGTATACCAGCAAATTATCAATTCTGGAAACTCAGTAACCCTTGCCAAGCAGAAACTGGTAAATCTGAAATAGTGAAATTGCAAGATTTATAAAATCGCACTCGCAACTCAATTCATAATCTTAACATAAAATTAACTAAATCTTAACACAACCTTAATATTTATTAGGGTAACTATGATTTGACTCGCACACTTCACTCTGGCAAAAACCAGTAGGAAGTATGTAGTTAGTTGTTAAGCTGTATTCCTTCGAATTTAAGAGAAATCGAAGTGGATGAAGAGCTGTAACTTCAATCTTAAATATGCATAGCGGACCGTTGAGGGTCCATAGGAGGAAACATGCAGGCTCGAATCAAAAGCGGCTTTACACTCATCGAATTGCTGGTAGTTATCGCCATCATCGCTATTCTTGCGGCTATCCTGTTCCCAGTATTTGCACAGGCGAGAGAGAAAGCACGCGCAATCACGTGCGTAAGTAATGTCAAGCAGATTGGGCTTGCTTATGCCATGTATACTCAGGATTACGACGAGATGACCCCTTCACTCTGGGGTGGAACTAGTAAACTTCCTTGTACTGTTGCCGATCAGAGTGGATGCCGACGTGAGTGGTGGAATGGTCTGGTTCCATATGTAAAAAGTATTCCTCTTTTTTACTGCCCAGATCGTACATCTGGCAGTGCAGACAGTTATAACATATGGGAGCAGTCTCTCGGTATCACCAAGTACACCGGATATGGCTACAACTGGGGGCCAATTCAGCGTCGTGGTGGCGGACTGCTGCAAGGTCAATTCCGTGTACCTATCGCTCCGGGCTCTTCCGATACACGCAGTCTTCTTCCTGGTGTGTCTATCGCTTCTATCACCGCGCCTGCACAGTGCTTCGCATTTGGTGATACCTATGATACGCCAAGAATGACGATCGCAATCTCGTTCATGATGGATGATGCAGGTAATATCTCCAGCAATACAGCGCTGCGACACAGTGGTGGCAAGTTCCCAATGGTATTTACAGACGGACATGCGAAAGTAGTTGCGCTTCGTGGTGGATTTATGGGTGGCGGCGATGCTTTCAACGATCGATTTGGACGGCCACGAGATACCAATGCAGTCTCTTACTACTGCGCTGATCCTGATAGCATAGTTACTAACGACCAGGCAGATGCAGTGCCGATTAAATCCCCAATTCGATGCGGAGATATTGGCGCATGGATGGATGCCAATATTCCTGCATGTACTACCAGCTCCAAAGTGGGCGATACCTGTTCCTGGACTGATTAATTAGATCAGCCTTTGCTGAAGCTTATAATATTCAGTTCTAGATAAAACTGACCCCGATAAATTTTATCGGGGTCTTCTACTAGAAGGTTAAATCTATGCAAAAAATTAGAATCATGTGTGTATTTATCCTGAGCATGATGGTGTTTTCCTCAATCTTGACAGGATGTAGTAAATCCGACGAAAAGAAGGATAGCGCTTCGACAACCGCTACGAAAAAGGATAAAAAAGGCGACGATTAGCTGTTTAAAAATGCCCTTCTCACTGCAAAGATTATTTTACGAGAAGGGCGATTTATAATTTTACTATCGTTGATCTCGAATTGGATTGAGGAGAGCTCGCTCAAATAGATCATTCCACTCCTTGGTGCCGTCATCCGGATGGACTTCCAAATTGACTCCTCGCTCCTGAACTGGCTGATTTCCTGCCCAGCAGTCGTCCCACAGCAGTCGCATGCTGCCATAGTGCACCACTCTGCCACCTTCCCAAACCACCGATAGCAGCAGCCGGGGTTTTGGGAACTCGAATGGCGGTTCCATTTTATACTTCACCAGAACATCCTCATTGAG
>JANXSG010000021.1 GCA_025352825.1 Chthonomonadaceae bacterium
AGGGGGACGAAGTCGTAACAAGGTAGCCGTATCGGAAGGTGCGGCTGGATCACCTCCTTTCTAAGGATATGCTCCCACATTGGGCATCATGGATTTCGGCTTCAAACACCGCCATGGAGCACCAGGGAGACTTCCAGGTCGATATCTGATCTCGATGTTACTAAAACACACAGGATATTAACTGCAGAGTCCACACAAACCGTTTCACGTGACTATAGTTCGTAAGCATAAATCAGACCCCGGTCATATGGCCGGGGTCTGATGTTGTTATCTACTTATGAATTCTTAACTTAGGTGAAAAATATCCGAGCGTCAAACTAATAGCGTTCTCACTTCAAGGAGAAGTGAGAACGCTAATGAAATATCGGATCGAACCTATTCTATTTTTTGCGTCGGCGAATTAGAAGTCCGCCAGTAACCACGATGCTGCCCAGCATTGCCATAGTGCCAGGTTCCGGCGTTCCGCCGCCTCTGATAATATCAGCGGTCACAAAGATACCATCTTCAGGCTGATTGGGGAAGAACCCTACTCCAGTAACATCGAATATAGAGCCATTCCAGTGTACTCGTTTAATCTGATGATCAGATTCACCAGTAACGATCACATCTCCCCGGTAATCAAAAGTTCCTCCAAGAAACTGATCTGCACCAGCCTTGATAACATTTGGGGTATAGTTGGCTCCGTAAAAGCCTTCTACAGGATTACCGCTGGAGCCAAGATTTAGAGGAACAAAACTTAGTTCTTCGATACCACCACTGATTGGGCTGTTGGGATTTAGCGTACTGACATTTCCCAAATTATCGATCGCATGAAGCAGTCCGGTGCCTTCTGAAGCCACAATCAACTGACCATCGTAGACGCCGAAGTTCGCGCCAATAGGAGCCACATCCAGTCCTTCTGTATCGGCTCCAATAGAAGCCAGAAGTGAAGCAGTGCCTGCGCTGTTTACACGATAGATCTGCCCGCCCGCAGTGGTGACCAGCATATCGTGATTGAATGTTCCCACGGAATCAAATAGTATGCCGCGAACAGAACTCGCAAGTCCGGACACAAACATGTCTGAGGCAGTCCCTGCATGATTTATGTGAAGAATCCCACCAGAACCAGCGGCTACATAGATATCTCGGTTGGGAAATCCGCCAAGCCCAAGGGAACTAGAGACGAAATGTTCGCTGGAAGAAGTACCGCTGGCTACATTTATGCCAGGAGCGAAGACAGAAACACTCCCGCCGTTTAGATTGGTCTGATAAAGAATTCCAGTACCATCACCCTGAATTGAACCTACAAATTTGTCTCCGGCATACGCGAAACCAATCGTTCCCCCATTGACTACTCCGCTTGGGCTCGTAAAAACAGTTGGTGTTACTGTCTGTGCTAGAACAGATATTGAACCACCTAAGCTAAGAAGTGCAGACGCTCCTAGCGTTAGATTTCTTCCCACATTCATAATTTTCATTTCAGTGCCCTTTCCAATATAATAAGATCGAATTGCGAATAAACAATATTCCATTCATGTTTAGTGGTTGCAAGATTCATGCCATATACGTTCTATCGCACAATTACACGTAAAAAATGCAGTGTGTATGATATACATATTGATATATCAGGTAAATATACCGTTATATTATTCAAGCCGTACCGGTTAAAATTTTAGCAGGAAATTCCATCCTCGCCATTGAAATTTATGTATATCGCTAAAATGTTTCCTCTCGATTCTTAGAGTTAATTATGAGTATATTTTATAATGAATTCGCTATTCCCGGCAGACACACGATAAACTATCGGATTCGAGATGGACATCGAGGCTTTCCAGCAAGAGTTGTCGAAGTACTAGCTTCCGAGGATGAGATCGAACAGTTTGCTCGGGATGGATACCTGGTGCGAGAGAATCTGACCCCGGAGGACGAAATTCTACGATTAAGAAATGCTCTTGAAGAGACCCTTATAGTAGAGAATGATCTTGAAAATGGCGGTGGAAGAGCATTTGGAGGTACCTTCATTCGCCATCTCATGGATAAGCATCCTGTATTTCTTGAGTTTATTGATTTCCAGCCTACAGTTTCAGTATGTCGTGCATTGATGGGACCATGTATCGCTATGAGGGGGATGACAGCGCGAATATGCCGTGCAGCCAGCCCAAATCAGGAAACAGAGTGGCACTTCCATCAGCGCCTTATCCCGGATCCCATACCGCCTCTCTTTAGCAGGCCGGTTACGATCGACTGCCTGTTATACCTGGATGATATTACCGAACGCAATGGCCCGCTATGCATACTGCCAGGCTCGCACCTCTGGATGGATCGCGATCTAGACTCTAACACTTTTGAAGATTATCCGAATCAAATTGAATTCCAGCTCTCTGCCGGGAGTTGTGTGCTCACGCATGGAAGTCTCTGGCACCGCGCGAAACCGACACTTCCAGGAACGTCGGATCGGAGGCTGCTTCTATTTGGCTACGGGCCGAGCTGGCAGAAAGAGTCTATCTACGGAACGAAACCTACGAATGGACTTACAAAATCTCTGCTCAAGAACGCCGATGAGGAGACGCTCGAACTCCTTGGCTTAGCGGGATATATGTAGATGCCTGCCACAAACGAAACTACTCAGGGTGAACTGTTATGACTGAAACAACCAACTTTAATGAACTTCAACTTGCTGTGCTTGCTGCTGCAATGAATCGGATAATTCCTCAGGATGACTACCCTGGAGCGAAGGATGCAGGTGGTATAGATTTTATTTTGCGGCTATTACAATCTGATGAAAAATCCAAGTTAGAACTGTACAACTCAGGTTTGTTATCTCTTAACCTGGAGGCTAAAGTGATTCATAATTCCGATTTCGTGGATCTAACGTCCCAGAATCAGGATGATCTTCTGGCTAAGATAGAACGCGGCGAAGTAAAAGCAGTATGGAATGTGGAACCAACCGATTTTTTCAGCGTTCTGGTCAGGCATACGGCAGAAGGTTATTACAGCGACCCAGGAAACGGTGGAAACACAGATGAGATTTCCTGGAGAATGATTGGTTTTTCGACCTAACCCCCCGACCCCCTTCCCTGATTTCCTCGTACCTCGGAGGGAATGGGAAGATTCAAAGTCGCTTATTCTGCCTCCCCCTTCCTTAGCAATGCCGTATAAATCATGCTTTCTTGATACGATGATTTGCATTGCGGGCAGGGAAGGGGGTTGGGGAGTTAGGCAAGAAATGCTGGTAATCGGATTATTGTACGTCGTAAAGAAAGTCAAATCGAAACTATAACGTTTGCTAAGTATTTAGGAGTATGTCGAATACATGAAATCTTTCGATGCAGTAATTGTTGGTTCGGGGGCTGGTGGTGGTGTGGCAGCATGTGTGCTTGCCGAGGCGGGACTTCAGGTGCTCCTTCTGGAGCGAGGTAGAAATCTCAGTTTCGATGAAGTATCACGAGATAATCTGAGAAACCAGCGCCTTTCACAGTACGGGCACAACGCCGGCCCAGATACCTCTGGGAACCCCAGATCATTTCTCAGCAGTGATGGCAGCGAGCAAATAATAGCCCCGCACGAAGGTGGATATCATAATAATGCTGCGACTGTGGGTGGCGGCACGCGAGTGTACGGTGCGCAGGCTTGGCGTTTCATGCCACAGGATTTCAAGATGGCTACTACCTATGGCGTTCCCGAGGGGAGTTCGCTGGCGGACTGGCCGGTCAGCTACGAAGACATGGAGCCCTATTACCATCGGGCTGAGCAGGAAATGGGTGTATGCGGTTCGGATGAAGGAAACACGCATTGGGGCAAGAGGGAAGCGAAATATCCCATGCCTCGTGTTCCTAAGACTCTCTCAGGCAAAGCATTGGATCGTGGGGCAGAAAAGCTAGGGTGGTGTACGCATCCTGTCCCGCTGCTGATCAATAGTGTGCCCTATAATAATCGCCCAGCCTGTGTGGAATGCAAATTCTGCGTCGGGTTTGCCTGTCCTTCAAATTCCAAAAA
>JANXSG010000093.1 GCA_025352825.1 Chthonomonadaceae bacterium
GTCGCCTACCAGCAAAGCAGAACCGAATTTTCGTCGTTTGATCATTATATCCGCATGAAAATACTGGGCTACGCACGAACTCCTTGCGAAACCCAGGCGCTTGCGTTATTATACAGTTATACCTATATGCCTATGCACTTGGACGGAAACAAAAAGGTGATTGAGCGCGAGTATGAGACATTTTTCAAGCCGTACATATATCAAAAGCCCTCGAATGTTTTGATGATTGATGTCGGCTGCGGTCCAATGACCGCATGTATGGCTCTCGCGGATTTCCAGCAAAGTTTACCTGACAATAAACGGCTTGAGCTTGATTATCTGGGGTGTGACATCCACTCTTTTATGACTGATATCGCCTTGAATTTCGACGGAAAGAAAAACCAAAATGATCTCTTTGGAGAAAATTTTCGAGGAAGCTACCCTGACATCAAAAATCCGCACTGGATTGAGCAAGTAGATTGCCCGCTCAAAGACGGAGGAACACTCGTTTTTTATTTTTCCTACTTTTGGGAGCAAGGAGGGCTCGAGGAAGAAATTGGCAAATGGGTAGATTGCGTCAAGCGTATTTCTCTTCAAGCCCGTGCAGAGGACACATTCATTGTTTACTTGAACAGAGATTTGGGCAACAGCAACAGTGCTTATACAGAATTCAAGCAAGGAATCAGGGAACGTCCAGACACGTTGAAAGTGATTTCCTCAGAGAGGTGTAACCACAAATATCAGTCGTGGAGTGGGTTGGAAGAATGGTTCACGCAGGGGATACACCCGAAAGCGCGACCCAAAAAAAGAACAGACCTGCACTATGAAATTCTGCGCCTAGATTGGAAGCACTTTGAAGACGCCGGAACGGAAACAAACACTCCCATTTGATCTCTTCGATGAACCTTAACGAGCATTGGTTTCAATGGCCGACAGACGCGAAATTCTACCCTCCTAAAGAATTGTAACGCGCGCATGCGAAATGCACCTGAAAATCTGCCATTTATTCTAGATGTACGAACATTTAAGAATGTCATTAACCTTACCCTATCTACTGATTTTGGTGACTTGGATCTTCTTGCAGAACCTGCAGGAGTGGATAGTTTTGAAGGGTTGTGGAGCAGAGCGGATGAAATGCAGATTTATGGAATGAAAGTTAAAGTTGCCTGTTTGGAAGATATACTTGCAATGAAACGTGCTGCTAATCGTCCAAAAGACAGGCAGCATATTTTGGAACTTCAAGATCTGCAGCAGTTCTTGACCGGCGAAAAACCGAACGAGACAGGCGACACAGACAGCGATAAATAGGAGACTACTGCCATTTTGAACCGTCGCGATTTCTTACTTACTACAACCGGTCTGGCGCTTGCTCCAGCAATAGTACGCGGCCAAGCGAACTCTGTGCTTGCCTCCGGTGACACCGTCTTTGCTGACTTCGAAAGCGGTACCTATGACGGCTGGACGCTCAAGTATTGATACTTGTGAAGCTGCTGAATTAATGCTTGTTCAGGATATGTTATAATTTATTTAGAAAGGCAATAGTATGAAAGTTATACCCACTGAAAATCAAGCCTCAACAGAAGACCTTCAGAAGTTTCCTAGTGGCGCAATTTCTGCTATTGGGGAACAGGGAGCAAATGGATATGATCTATCGATGTTCCGTTCAAACCTTAGCCGAACTCCCACGGAGCGAATCGAACGCCTCCAAAGCGCTCTGATAGTATTCAAGGAGGTTAGAAGTGCAGGAAGAGACTATAGACTTTCGATCCGTAATCACAAGTTTAGTTGAAGGTAAAGTTCGATTCGTACTTATAGGTGGACTTGCCATGATCGCACAAGGCGCTGCGAATATTACATTTGATGTGGATATTTCCTATGATCGAAGTGCTGACAACCTATCTTCTCTCGTAACTATCCTCAAAAATTGCCACGCACACCTGCGAAATGCACCTGAAAATCTGCCATTTATATTAGATGTACGAACATTTAAGAATGTCATCAATCTTACCCTATCTACTGATTTTGGTGACTTGGACCTTCTGGCAGAACCTGCAGGAGTTGATAGTTTTGAAGGGTTGTTGAGCAGAGCAGATGAAATGCTCATTTTTGGAATGAAAGTTAAAGTTGCCTGTTTAGAAGATTTACTCGCAATGAAACGTGCTGCTAATCGTCCAAAAGACAGACAGCATATTTTGGAACTTCAAGATCTACAGCAGTATTTGGCAGGCGAAATCTTGAACAAGACAGGCGATTCAGATAACGATATTTAGGTGATATCTGCGATTTTGAACCGTCGTAACTTTTTTCCTTATACAACGCAAAGTCGATATGGAACTTTAGGAATGTGTAGTTCTTTAGACTATTATAATGTCACTACACCTTGAAACGTACGTGAAGGATATCTCCGTCCTTCACGATATACTCTTTTCCTTCCAGACGCATCTTGCCGGCAGATTTTGCTTCGTCCCAGCACCCGCCTGCAACCCGAAAATCGTCAAACGAGATCAACTCAGCGCGAATGAATCCGCGTGCAAGGTCACTATGAATTTTTTCTGCAGCACCTACGGCGTTCGTTCCCAGAGTAATAGTCCAGGCGCGCACTTCGTCTTCCCCAACCGTGAAGAAACTGATAAGCCCGAGAGCGGCGTACGCAGCGCGAATCAATCTATCTCGAGCCGCTTCTTGAATACCCATCGCTTCCAAAAACTCTCGCTCCTCCTGAGGCTCCATCTGTGCAACTTCCATCTCTAGCTTTGCACAGAATGATATCAATGGTATATTTTGTTCAGCTGCAAATGCGCCAAGCGTCTTTAGCGCGGATGTATCCTCACTGCCAACTTCGTTCTCGCCAATATTTGCAGCGAGTATCAAGGATTTACCGGATACAAATGCATAACTTCTGACGGCTTTCAACTCCTCGTCCGTGAGATCAAGAGTACGGACTGGCTGAAGATTTTCGAGGTGTGCTTTGATCTTATCCAGAATCTGATGTTCTACAGCCTCGGCGGTTGTCTGCCGCTTTTGTGAACGTGCCTTTTCCAGTTTTTCAAGGCGGCCTTCAATCACGGTGAGGTCTGCCAGCAGTAGCTCTTCCAGAATCTTTTCTGCCTCACGAAGAGCATTCACCCCGCCTTCAGGCGCTGGAACAAGTGGATCTTCAAATGCACGGATCACCAGAAGCAGGGCATCCACACTGCGCACATTAGCGAAAAAATCTGATCCAAATTTATCTCCCTGACCTTTCCGTTCGCCACGTTCTATTCGTGCTCCACCTTCGGTCAGTTCGATAGTTGCCGGGGAGATTTTCTTGGGGGAGCACATCGCAACCGCGTGATCGAAGCGAGGATCCGGCACAGGAATAACCCCCATATGAACTTCCGTATCACCAAATTTATTCAGTTCTACAGAGGAGCGGGTGAGGGCGTTATAGAGACTGGTCTTTCCAGTTTGCGGCAAACCGATAATTCCAACTTTCATCAGGAACTTCCTCTTCTATATCAACACGGTCAGTAAGAACGTTCAATTATACCATACTGAGATAGGGAAAGGTCATCCAAACGTTCATGTACCTATCATTCTACAGTGCAACCTATATCAATGCAGATGACTGCGTATTTCCAGAATTTCAGAATCTGCGCATAACTTACACATAACAAGGAAGCATTGAACGCTTACAATATTGCGAATATTTTCAGATTAAGTTGAATTTACAAGATTCTGCCCTCACCTCCGGACCCCCTCTCTCGAAGCTTTGGGAGTGGGAATGGGGGTGAGGATTTGACAATGCAATGACTGGAGGATCACGCATCGAAAGTTTCATTTTGGTTCTGCCATCGCCAGCTTAGGAAATGGGCGGGAATTAGGCGAGTATCAAGCTTGTACGCCAAGAACCTGAACCTCGACAGAAGGTTCGTAGATTCGGGTTGTCGAGTCGGAGGCAGTCGCGGTAAAATTGAACACAAGTGTATAGAACCCGGGTGCAAGCGACGAGGTATCCAGAACAAGCCATACTCTCGGCGTGGCCTGAGCACCCGAATCGTAACCCGTGGCTGGCAGCCCTACAAACCCGCCGACTCCCGCTCCCATCGAATTATATAGTGTGGCTGCAGGGGTGGGTGAAGATGCAATCGTCATCGTCCCTGAACTCAACGTCTCCTGGCCATAAATCGGACGTTTTTCGCCTTGTCTAATCGTTACAAATCCATCTGGCATTAGCCTTCTCCTCCTGTTTGACCGGCAACATCTTCGAGCACAGAAGCCGCACCTTGCACAACTACTCCATCATTTCTCACAGATGCAACCGCTTCATGAATACTGCCAGTCGGGAACACTTCGATTAGCCCGCTCTCGAGTGCGCTATCGCTATTTATGGCCTCATCAGCCAGAACAAGCGAATTTGTGAAAGTCGGCAGCCCATACCCTTGGATCACAAGCCTTCCAGATAATCCCAACCCCAGACGTATTAACGCAGCCATCTCTAACTCCTTATGGTGGGTGAAGTCGAGTTATCAAGTGTGAACGTACGCACCGCCGTGGTACCATCCGCCGCGTACAGAGTGAGAGTTGTTCCCGAAATAGTCCATTTTCCGAAACCTTGGGCGCGGGCGGCGTTCAGGCAGTCACCAGTAGTCTGAGCTGAGTTGGAAGTTGCTACAGACTGTGTCAAGTCGATCAAACCCTTTTCAAATGGCGACGGATTTATCTCTTCCACCGCAAATAGAGGAGAGCCGCCACCCGTGTCCCATCGAATTTCTCCTAGAAAGCCATCCGGAAACGAAACCGAAGCCCCATACACTCCGCTCGCAACGCCTCTTTCCAGCACACCAGCAGTTATCCTGCTGCCATTCACACTCCCGTCCGAATTGAATAGCTGATAGCCCGCCGTTGCCAATCCGCCATTTGCCACCCCAAAGGCAGCCGTTTTGAAACGTGAATAAGCCATGTTACATTTCCTCCATATTAGGGTGATAGGGTGTTGTAAAGTCGTAAGATCGCATTGCTTTTACCTTACACCCTATCACCTACACCCTATCACCTTACACAGTAAACATCCCTGTATTCACAGCTGCCGCCATCAGAATATGCATGGCAGTGCTTGGATGAATGCCATCAATTGTGTTCAAAAAGGCTGTCGCCCCATCGTTCTTCCATTTTCCTGAATCGCGCGTTGTCTCACAGACATCTGCCGTTTCAAAATAGTTTGTGAGGGGAGATGGATTTGAGCGAATCCAGTTGTTCAAGGCTACCCGCACACTCTCGTTAGCTGTCACAGTCTGGTTGGCAGTCGTTGCCCAGTTGTCCGAAGACGTGGTTCGTGGGGTGATGGTGCTCTGATACACCTTCATCCCGCGCAGTATAAGCGTATTCCAGATCGAGGTGAGGTCTGTTTGCATCTGCACCAGTGTCCGGCCGGCATAGAAGTCGTTTACTCCGTATTCACAGATGGCGTGTGTGCAGCCGTTTACAAGCCGCATTCTCATTGGGCGATTACCTACGGCTGCAAACGTCTGAGCTGACTCCGCACCTCTCGCAATACGCATATATCCAAACTGATAATTTAGCGCACGCTCTGCCCATCCACGATCATAGATAACTCCTCCCGTCTCCCCTTCCCCAGTCATTATGCTGTCACCAAGCAGGGCAATGAGAGGTACAGAGCGTGGATTAGTCGTACCGAGTATCGCCATCGGACAGGAACAGTATGCTGTTACAGAGGTTACCCCAGTGGTCACTCTGGTATAGTCCACGTTGGCAGTATATCCTTCTCCTGATACTGCGGTTGTAATGGCTGGCCCGGTCGGCCACTTTTTGCCGGCCGCTACTTGAGGGCATGTCCGTGTCCAGAAATCCTGCCCCGCCGCTATATCTATTCCTACCGGATCGGAAATTGCAATCCCACCTGGAACAATTGTCGCACTGGTTGCCCCCTGAAACGTGAGAGGGTAGACTGTTCCGGAGGGATACTCAATGGCAGCAGTATAGACCACCGTATCGGGAGCTGCCACATCACCTGTCTGATTACCGAAAACACACTGAATGTCGCAGGCGTTCGTGGTGACGATATGCTTCTTTCGGTAGGTTCCGGAGGTGTCGGCACCATTCGAGAGTGTCACATTCTGCCGATTGAAATAGCAGTGCCCCAGCGAGGCAACGATCGGTTTCTGCAGCACCGAACCACCCACATATCTTGCATTCAAAGCCGATTTCAATCCGCTAATATCCACCAATTGACTTGGCACATACACTGCTCCCATATTTTTACTCCTTTAAATCTTCATCCAATATCCACCACATAGTGCGAACAGATCATATCCTCATCTTCCAAAGTCGGAAGCGGTGCCCCTTCCTCAACTATCGGTTCCTCCTCCGTCCATTGGGCGAGCGCCCGCACCCTAAGCCTCCCGCCACTTCTTCCGTCGGCAAAAACAGTAATCACACGTGTCAGCCCACGCTCGCTCAGCCACTCCACACGGCGCACCATCTTCTCAAACGCATTGAGCACTCTCTTCGGCCCGCGAACGGTGTAGCATCTGCTCTCAACTATCTCGTTTTCCTCCTCTTGTTCGCCTACCCGCCTGCTCATCGCATCATAATCTATCCTCATTCACATTTCCTTTACTTCTTAATCCGGTTGATCGCCTCTTCCACATTGCGCCACTCTGTCGAGATTCTTGGCCATGCTTCTCTCAGAGCTGGCTCTTTTTGAAATCGCTCCCACGCCGCCTTTATACCCGGCTGTTTGAGGCAGCTTTCAACGTCACTCTTCAGCCTCGCAACCGAATCCAGCAGATCCGGAATACCCCTCACCACACTCCACCAGTTCACCATCTGCCCGCTCCTCCTACCATGCATCCATACTTCCAGGCGTGCCATCCAGCGCCGTATTCGAAAATGGAGCCGTCAATGCCGATTGTGCCAGTGGCGATGATACTCCGGCGCGCAGCGCCTTTGCCGCCTCCAGACACCTGCTGCTCCGCACCGTAAAGTCCTGCCGAAGCTGCCCCTGCGCACTCTTTGCCGCATCCTGCGAATACTCTGCCGCTCTCGCCTCCAGCAGCTCTGCCCCCGCCGCCCGAATATCGTTACTGTTTTGCACCAGCAAAAACAGTATCTCGCTATCCGTTCGGGTTCTATCGCCACCTGTTTTGTTCAGCCCGGTGGGATCAGTATCGCCTGAGTAGAATCGTACTCCTCCCACCAGCGTATTTACATCGTAGCTATATGCAACTCCAGCCATTACAATCTGCCTCCTCTATCCGCCACCCCACCACTCCGACCATATCTGATGCTGTTTCCACGGCTGCCCTTCTCCCGGCACATAGGGTGATATCACCCTGGCGCAGTTCGGCAGTTCGCGGGACATCTCCAGAAAACTGACCTGTTTTCTCGCTTCATCCTCCCTGCAAAGTCTGCCCTGCCCCAGCAGCGGCAGCCACTCCCACGCCACCTGAGCCGTATCGAACACGATCACCTTTCCCCCACTGCTCATCAGCTCCCAACTCCCCGAAATTGGGCTCAAGACTAACACTGCTGCATAGTCCATATCTGGCTCCTTCGTACCTCACCCCAACCCCTCTCCTTCTCAAGGAGAGGGGAGAGAATTCTACCTTCCCCCATGCCCCCTCTCCCATACTGCTCAATAACTCGCAAGGGAGAGGGGGTGAATCAATGCGAGCATATCAAGCCCATGCAGGGAGCCTAACCGACCGGAGATGGGCTTTGCAATTCCAGACCTGTACTTTAGTGCAGGGATTTCTACCGAATCGGGCCAAAAGGAATACGATCCGGAGCCTGCTCGTGCAGCCAGTAGACACTCGCCACATCCACCACATACCCGTGCTTCTCGTTCAAAGCATCCACGGTACTGCTAAGCCGAATTTTCCCGACGGTGTCCTCGAACAGACTCAAGTTCATATCCTGGCATTTAATGAGATCCGCAAACGTAATATTCGCCTGTATGGAACGATAACCAGGCCGTGCCGGCGGCATTGCATCCAGCATCGGCCGCACAATCTTAAGCCAATTCATGTCGTCATTGGAATGCAGGTGACGCGCGCTGCGCTGTTTCCCCGCATAAGTCGTGAAGTTCTTATCGTGCCGGTAGCGAACATCGATCTGCACCTCCCCCGCGGCCTGTTCATAACTCCGCAGACGCTTCATGCACTTCGAAAACAGCCGCAGCAGGATCTCTCTGGTACCAGCCTCCGTTCGATAATCTGGCGGCAGCACATGTGAATGCCCTACCGTTTTTGCCACCTCTGGCAGATACGCTCCATAGTCCGCAATCTTACTGCCGCGCAGCATGAACCACCACCGCTCGCCCACCACACCGCCCCAGGCACGCCTCAGATCGGCCCGGGAAGCCTCCCAGAGCGCCTGCACGGTAGTGATTTTATGCTTCTCCAGGCGGGCGTACATATTGGTGGCAATCCCCGGAAGATCCATCAGATGCAGCTTAAACAGCGCCTCTGGCATATTGGTGGAGTCGAGCGTGGTAAGGCCATCCGGCTTCTGCATCTCGGAGGCCACTTTCGCAAGAAATACATTCGGTGCAATCCCGATAGAGCAGCGCATGGTCGATCCTACATGCTCCCGAATTCTGGCCTTCAGCTTCTTCGCGATCTGAATCTCTCCCTCGGGAGAGGCGTGCAGCCGCCCGACGCCGCACGCCATCTCGTCCACCGAGAGCGGCTTCACCTCCACAAAGAGGTCGTTCAGCACCTCCATGATACGGTGGTGGTACTCCTTATACAGGTGCGGGCGCGCCTCTACCACGGCAATATCGGGGCAGATTCGTTTGGCGGTCTTCACCCCCGTACCCGTCTTAATACCGAGCGCCTTCGCCTCGTAAGAGCACGCAATGGCGCAGGTACTTTCCGTGATCAGCGGCGACACAATCATCGGCCGCCCCCGCAGCGATGGATTCTCCTGCTGCTCCACACTCGCAAAAAATGAGTTCATATCAATAAATAGAGATCTGCCGGACATGTTGATATCACCTGATTAACCTGATTAAAATTGCTGACCACAAACACGCCCTCATCCCCCAACCCCTTCTCCCAAAAACAGGAGAAGGGGAGTTCGCACTCAGGAATATCCCCTCTCCCACAGCGTGGGAGAGGAAATGAGGGCGCAAATTCCCGATTGAGTCACCCCCTCTCCCTTGTGAGGAACGAGCAGCCTGGGAGAGGGGGACGGGGGTGAGGTTATGTGTGAAATTGGATTACTTTCACAACCCCTTAAAACCCGGGACTGGAATTATAAAGCCCATCTCCGGTTGCTACAAGCTCCCTGCATGGGCTGAGATTCCCACTTAAGTCACCCCCAATCCCCTGTTTTGGGGGAAGGGGGACGGGGGGATGAGCTGATATTCTCGAATTTAAATCACCCCCTCTCCTCCGAGCTTGCGAGGGAATCATAAGGAGAGGGGGCAGGGGGTGAGGTTAAAACAATCCTACACCGTCACCGAACTGAGCAGATAGCCGCCCAGCGCCAGGCCGCCGCCATCAATCGCGATTAGCCTCCAATCGCGCAGGAAAGCCGCCTCGATCATGCTGCCTTTCCGTTTCTCCTCGCGCCATCGCCGCACCGAAAGTCCACGTGCTCCCGTGGCGTCGTCCGGTGCTTCAAAGGTGTAACCGAAACTGACAGCGCGAAGAGTTGGCGTCTCCGCGCGGTAGAAGATGAGCGCCATTGCAGTGCCATCGTCTGCCTGCCAGAGATTGCCTCCGGCGTAGGCTGCGCCCTCTGCTGCGGTGTTCTTCTGCACGGCTCCTTCCACCACGTTCAGCCCGCGCATCACCTTGGGCAGGCCAGAAATAGTGAGCGCATCCTGGTGGGTATATTTCACCAGATCTTTCACATTCGGGTGGTCCGCCAGCGTACGAGCCGCATCTACCGAAAGCAGCATCGTATTCGGCTCCCGCGCGATACCCTTAATCACTGCCAGCTTTGCATTCTTAATGTCGTTGAATGGCAGCGAGTTGACAGAAGCGTACTGCGCCCAGCTTGTGCCGGATGCGCCCGTGGTGAGAACGTTCTTGTTGCTCCCCGGATAGTTTGCGCGCTTGCCAACCATATTGGCGACCGCAATCTCATTGTCGAGCATCAGCCTCTCCGTGAGCTGAATGGTCTGATCCATATCCGGCTGAAGCGGATTGTCGGCTACAGCTACTTCTGCATCTGCCACGAAACCACGATAAGCGTACTCCTCTGCATAGTAGTTCGAGGTAGAGAGGCCATAGTCGATCTCCGCCGCCTCTGTTCCAGGGCGCCGAAGCGAGGCAGGAACACCACTAGCGCTGGTGGCGGAAGCACTCAGAAAATCCTCCTTGCGATAGACAAAATACCGGTTGGAACGCTTATTCACCGGCAGAATGGGAAACGCCTGATCGGCGACATACGACGCATTTCGATAGAGAACCGAAAGGTTCGTCAGAGCCTGATCGATGTGAATCTGCGAAAGCGCAGGCATAGCAATTCTCCTTTAACACCACAATTAACCGCACAATGTTTTGAGTGTGATACGGTTCACGCCCCGATATAGACCATCGGCTGCATCAGCACATCCACCAGCAGTCCTGCGGTATTGGTCACCGAGGCGAGCGCAATTCCGATTAGTTCTCGTGCATTCGTTCCTGTTGCGGGAACCACCGTTTTTACCTGGCCGCTCACGTTCGCTATCGCCAGATAGTCGCCCGCCGTGATCACCGCAGAGCCATCCGTCTGCACCTGGGCGATACCTGCAACCTGCACCCCGATCTCGCTGGTAGTGGTGTTCGCAGGGATACCCTCTACTGCCACCCCAGCAAACTTCGTAGCAAGCGCTCCGCCCGGCAGCGCGACATTGCCGGCATTCGTCCCCGACATCACTACGCACACATTCGCACTAGTCACTCCACTATCCGCCACAAACGACTTGATCAGCAGAGGAGTCTGTTTCGCCATCTCTTCTTCCTTTCGTATTCGATAGACGCGGCACTAAAGTACCGCTCTGGAATTGCAAAGCCCATCTCCGGTCGCTAGACGCTCTCTGCATAGGCTAACTTGCAATCGCTCTATAAAAACACTTTGATTACTCCAAATAAATATCCGGTTCTCAAAATCAATTGGATAATAGGTTTGAAATGTGCTTTGGAGTTAAAAACTATTCCAGTCCGTCTTCATGGACTAAAAAGATAAATATTTAGCCCATGCAGGGAGCCTAAGCGACCGGAGATGGGCTTTGCAATTCTAGACCCGGGTTTTAACCCGGGGCAATCATCACTCCCGGCACTCCCTCGCCAGGTCAGGATTGCTCGTTGCCACCTCTGAAAATGCCTGCATAAACCCGATCCCCTCCCGTCTGGAACGCTCCTGAGCCATCGCACTGAGCCGTTCTCCAGCCGCGCCGCGCCCGCTGCTTCGATCAGCGGGAACCATCTCGCCCAGCAGCATCACAGGGCCGTTCTCTTTAACAAACTCCGCAAACAGCGCCCCGAACGAACTCTCTTCCTCGCCGAACTTCACCACATTCGCTTCTCCACCACTCAGAAGAGTCTGCGCAAGCTCCTCCGCCCTCTGCGAACCGCGCAGCCAGCCGCGCCGTTTCCAGTCCCACACCTGCTGCCGTGCCCGCTCGGCGCGCAGCGAATCCCGCTCCTTCCGCATCTCCTCAGCAAAGAGAGTAGTCTCACTGCTCTCAATATCGGCCGGTTCCCTATCTGTCACTCCACGCAGATAGGCCATCAGCCCCTCTGCAAACTGTCGCACACTGCCCATCGACTCCCTCTCTTTCTCCAGAATGGAAAAACTCACATCTACCGAAAAGTGTACGACATCCGTATCACTAAATACCTGTGCACTCGCCACACGGGGACGGCACACAAAAGAAGTCTCCACCACCTTGCGCCCTGCCACATCCAGCGCTACCGAGAGAGCCCGCGCCCCGGCGCGCTGTGCCATCCTCCATGCCTCCACAGGCTGCCGCAGTGTGCCCCAGAGCTGCTCGCCCACCACCCGAAGCTGAGTCACCACCCCGAGCGCCCTGTCAAATGGAGACTCGCTCAGATGCTCTATCTTCATCGGGATATTTCGATCCGAGTTATGTGCGATTGCACGTAGATCGTCTGAGCTGATCTCCACGCCTTTGTCCGGATAAGAGCCGGTCTCGAACAGTAGGCACTCCCGTTCCACCCATTCACCGTCTTCCGAAAACTCCCAGTACATATCTGTACCTCCCACCTTATTTTCTGGTAAAATCAAACTGATATCTGGGATCCCCCGAATCAAATCATCCCGCACACTAAAGGAACTAAACCATGCGCGTACTCGTCATTGGAGGATCTGGCTATGTAGCTGGACTGGTACTCCCATTTCTCGCCGAAAAACATACTCTCCGTGTCTTCGATCTGGCCCTGCCCACCAATCCTGTCTACGACTATCATCAAGGCTCAATCAACGACCCTGCCGCGCTCCTCAAAGCCGCAGAAGGCATGGACGCACTCCTCTATATGGCGATGGGAATCCTGAACTGGGACACCGATGAAGGGCACAACTCCAGCTTCGATGTGAATGTCAAAGGCGTCTACCTCGCTCTTCGAGCCGCACACCTCGCAGGTATTTCGCACGCTGTCTACACCAGCAGCATGTCGGTCTACGAAGGTGATCTCTTCCATCGTCATTTCCACGATGAAGACATCGCGCCAGACTGCTCACACCTCTACGGTCTCACCAAGCGCATGGGCGAAGAGTCTTGCCGCGCTGCCTCCCGAACCTGGGGGATGACCATCAACGCCTTGCGTCTATGCCTGCCCCAATCCGAGGAGAGATGGCTTGCCGAAACCAAACTCGGTACGCCAACCATCGCCACCACCGCGCCCGATCTCGCCAGAGCCCTGCTCGCCGCCCTGGAATTCAAAGGCGCAGGTTTCGAAGCCTTCACCATTAGCGGCGACTACGAACAGACCTGTATGAACATGTCCAAAGCGCGCCGCCTCCTCCACTGGGAGCCACTCGCCCGGCCAGTTGCCTAATCAGAAATGCCGGTTACACGGCACTAAAGTACCGGTCTAGAATTGCGAAGCCCATCTCCGGTCGCTTAGGCTCCCTGCATGGGCTAAATATTCATGATTTAACGGCATCCCTGCCCGCAGGGCGGTTGGCCGAAGGTCTCCCAGGCGGGTACTTCAGTGCCCGTCATGGGGGATGAGGGCATCACTCCCCCAATGGTGGCAGATCGAACACCTCCCGCAGCCCCTCATCACTCTTATCCACCACACCATGCTTCAGCAGTACATCATAAGCCTGAGCCAGTTGCAGAAGATTCTTCTCATTCAGGTTCCCCAGCGAAAACCGTGGGTACAGCCTGCGCTCTTCCGCATCCGAATAGTTGTAGTCCACCAACCGCTTAATAATCTGGGTGTTCACCACCGCCTCGATATCCGCCCGGGCGCTCTCCAGCACATAGAGCAGCACGTTAAAATGAACCTGCCCCAGCGCCAGGCTTCCCACACGCCTCCCCTCACCGCTCGTGAGAGTCTGCAGCAGAATGCCCTGTGCGATCTGCTGATTATGCCAGTCCACTGCATCCTCAAACGCACCCGATGTCCCCATATTCGCCTGCAGAAGCTGCGGAACCACATCCCTGGGAAACACTGCACTCGAATCCTGCTGAATCGAATGCAGCGTATCCAGCATCTTGTTCGCAAATGCATCGTTTGCCGTGTTGGGAACCTGAGCATATACCATAGGCATTCCGAACTTCTGCATCTGCAAGTTCCAAAACTTACACAGCGAATCTTTCGACCACCAGTGTTTATACACAGCTCTCAAATCGGAATCGCCATAAGGAAGTTCATCGTGCGGGTTATACACATACACCACACATTTCTCACGCGGTATCGTCACCAGACCCGTCATGGGAGTCCAACTCGTCACCGCCTCCACATTCAGAAAGTCGTCCACCTCGAATCCGGTCTGTTTCGGCGGTTTCGCCTTAATCGCTGCCAGCATGTATCTACCTGCATACGCGCCCCGCTCTTCCAGCCTCCACACCATCTCCGCCACCGAATACCCCCGGTAAAATGCGGACATCATCTGGAAGAGAACCTGCCGAAAGTCCCTCGAAATCCCATGCGAATCGTGCATGCCTCGCAGTGCCGCCTCCACAAAATCTCGAACCTCACCCGCCTCCAGTTCCGCCGATGCCGGTAATACTTGCCACGGCTTGGCCAGCAGTGCAAAGCGTTTTGTATTGATCGCAGCGCGCACCATGGCATCGCTCATCATCGTTTCATACAGATCAGCTCCACGCGTCGAGAGCAGCGTATCCGGATTATATGGCGGCATTCGGAATGCAGACTTCAGCACTGCATCCCACGCTGCCATCTCCTCGCCGAGCCTCTCAGCGAGGCTCGGCGCCGAAGTCACCATCGGGTACTCCTCAGTCTGCATCATTTACCTCCCCTATCAATTTAGTATATATATGTCTACATTATATTGAACGCCTTCTCCCTATTTCTACTCATAAATTTTATCGCCTCTGCAAACCCAGCGAGAGGAATAATATTGAATGTCGATCAGAGGGTTCATTATCATTGCTTAAATGCAAAAACTCGGAGCGCTAAACTATTGAATTGGCTATAATTTCCGATCTAGAAATCATAGCCAATTCAATAATCCGACAAATCCGAGTTCAGATAATGGAAACAACCCCGCTCCAATGTTTTGGAGAGGGGTTGCAGTGAGGGAGTGTTATAATTTAAAGCCTATCGTTCATCGCTTTTTTTAGAACTCTCATGCTGTTTTTGCATGACTTC
>JANXSG010000183.1 GCA_025352825.1 Chthonomonadaceae bacterium
AGGAAATGAATCTCTACCTGTAGGTGCAGCCGATAAAACCATAGCGATATCAGCGCCTGAGCGAACGATCATCGGGAGCGCAGTTCCAGAAATTCCTCCGGTGCCCACAGAAGTTCCAGAGCCAGCTACAGAGCATGACGCGGATTTAGGTCCGCTGGTCGGAAAGCTCGTAAAAGTGGAGGGTTCTGCTGCTGATATTCCGATACCGCTCGGAACCGTCACCATAGGAAGAAAATCAGATAATATCATCGCGCTGCCACAGGACTCATTCATTTCCGGGCGACATGCGGAGATTACAACTGATGAAACCGGTATCTATCTCACAGATTTAGGCAGTTCCAACGGTACCAATATAAATGGAATAAAATTGGAAGCCCATGAACGACAGCTCCTGATAGCTGGCGACGAAGTCCAGATGGGGCAGACACGCTATAAAATGGAGATCATTGCCCCTGCAGAATCGGAAGAAAGTGCCGCCGCACCAGAAGAGCCGGCGGGATTCTGGACTGAGGGAGAGGTCTGAGCATGGCAAACCTCAACGGCTTCGAGGCCGCAATTGATGAGGATGATTCTACAGCCCGCCTGGATAAGGCCGCGTTGGTTCAAGGCTGGCGAGAGTATGCCCCAAGGACACCCTCTAGCGTGCCAATTCTGAAATACGCCGCCAAAACCGACATGGGCCAGGTTCGCGAAAACAATGAGGACAAGTTCGATTTTTACGAGCCGGAATCTCTGGCTGTTCTCGCGGAGAGAGGAAGTCTGTTTGCAGTCGCGGATGGTATCGGAGGTGCACTTGCAGGCCAGATAGCCAGCGAGATGATGCTGAAACGGCTCGTGAACGATTACTATAACCACCCTTCCAGCGAAGTGGAAACGGCGCTGAGGGAGGCGATCTCGGATACGAACAGCCGCGTTCACTCCCTTGCCCAGATGATCCCCGAACGAAACGGCATGGGGACTACTCTGACAGCAGTTATCTTTCAGGAAGACCGGGTAGTTATTGCTCAAGTGGGTGACAGCCGCGCCTATCTCCATCGAGACGGTGCTATTCGTCAGGTATCCAGAGATCATTCGTGGGTAGAAGAGCAGGTCGAAGCGGGAATGATGAGCCGTGCAGATGCGGAGACGTCCCCTTTTCGAAATGTAATCACCCGTTCCATTGGCGCGATGCCCAGCGTGATGCCTGATCTGTTTGTAGAGGATGTCTGTATCGGGGATGTATGGATTCTCTGCTCAGACGGGCTTACCGGCCATGTAGAGGCCGATGAGATAGCCGTAATCGCGGCTAATCATGCACCTTCAGAAGCCTGTCGCCAGCTTATCGAACTGGCTAATTCACGCGGGGGACGAGATAATATCACTGTGTTCATAATAGCTGTGCGAGATATGCTGCAAGCCCCGGAATATATTCCATCAGTGCTGCCGTTTTCTCTTCACAACCCTCTTTCGATCTCCACATCTTCTGTTCCGAGCGGTGAAAGTGTCAGTACCCTGCTATCCTCGCAGCCGGATCAGGTCGAACATGTATCGACTGCAGATCGCACGCGAATCGGCTGGCGCAAACTCTTCCGTTCCTCTGATTGAAACGCATTTGCCCTCACCCCCCTGCCCCTCTCCCAAAAACAGGAGAGGGGAGCTAAATATCATTGGTTTACTCTTTCCCGTTGTGTGAGCAAGAACCGGTAAACCTCCCAAACGCTTCAGGTTATTGGAAATCTTACGTTTAGTCACCCCTCTCCTATTTTTGGGAGAGGGGCCGGGGGTGAGGGCTTTAGTGGATAGTATTCGATGTTGGGAGGTTACCGAGATCGGTCACTAACTCGCCCTTGAAGGGAATTCGGATCATGATGTGGCGATCACCGGCGGTGGTAAGGCAAAAAATAATTCCTCGTTTCACCTCGATAGTATTCAGAGCGAAATCTGAATCAAGGTTGATTTTGAAAAACAGAGGAAGTGTTTTTGGAAGAAATGCGCCAATTTCAGCCGGCTGGTGTGGCTGCTCGCGGTTGAATTCGTAGACATAGCAGTTTTTTCGATCCACAATACCTCGGCGAGAATAGAGTGCAAATATAGAAAAACTCCTGGTGTTTTCTGCATCGACTGATGGAATTGCTGTGTACACACGATTGAGTAGTTCCAGCGCCTGTTTCTGAGTCAGGAACCGCTGTTCCACCTCATCACCCAGAGTTCCGTAAAAGTTTTCGGGTAGATCGTTCAGTTCACAGTATGCCCCGGTGTCGGAGACGATAATCCTCGCTACCGCATTGCGATACTCCACCCCATTCCCAACTCTCTCTTTGATGTAAGAGATCATCGCCTGGTAACGCTTCTGATACTCCGCACGAAGCATAGCGAGATCTACTTTTTGAAGGGGGTCGAGCTGGTCATCCATCACGAATTCCTTACGAACAATTTAATTCTGGTAAACATTTATAGCTCAACAACTCGGCCAGATTCTGCCGAAGCATAGGCCGCTTCGACTACTTCCACTACGTGCGCCCCATGCTCTCCCGAAGAGAATAGATTCGCTTTGCCGAGAATAGCATCGACGAAATTTCTAGCCGGGCCAGGGACTGGAACTAAATCTGCCTCTTTGAACTTCTGATGTTCCTGTCCATGAACCATTATGCTGGTTTCAAACTCGTGACTTATAATGGTGACCTGGCCTTTGGAAGTTCCAAATATGCTCCTCACTCTTCTAGTTGGAAACTGGCTATCTCCCATGAAATTGAGGGAAGCCATGGCTCCATTTTCGAGTTCGATGCTGAGCAGCGCGCGCATATCGGTGGGTGAAGTATCCATCAGTGCCGATACTCTTTTGGCTTTCAAACCGGTCAGCCATAAGAGTTCAGAAATTATATGAGAGCCGCCATCGATGCAATATCCGCCTCCATTCAGAACTGGGTCACTGCGATACATGGTAGGCTGAACTACTCCAGTCAGTACCTCCGGAGCCGGAGTACGCCCGAATACGTATTCCGCCGAGCCAGTCCAATATATAGATGCACTCTCTAAGTCTCCCATTTCCGGTAACTGCAGCGCACGGCGCACTTTGTGGCAGTGCGCCCAGAAAGGAGGATTAAGAGCGACTCCGAGCTGAAGATTACTGCTGTTTGCAAGTTCAACCAGCTCCTCAGCGTGTTCGCTGAGAACAGTCATAGGTTTTTCGATCAGAACATGAAGGCCGCGTTCCAGAGCCGCTTTGGCCTGTTCGAAATGGAGAGCATTTGGGGTTGCGATGAGGACAGCATCTATATCCTCCTCATCCAGCATGGCCTGCCAGTCTTCGTAGGTCTGTTCCCAGGGAATACTGAATTTATTCGAAAGGGTTTCGCGCGCAGCAGAATCTCGTCGGCAGAAACAGGTCAATTCCGCAAATGGATTGGACTGCAGATCAGGCATATGCCGTCTCGAAGCAAACCATCCTGCTCCGATGACACCCACTTTTACTCTTTCTTTTGGTGAAAGTTTGCGGTCACTTGCCATTTTTAACCCTTCATTCACGCACCCATTTGGGCAGCTTCTTCGAGGATGGAGATTCCTGCGCTTGTGCCAATACGGCTTGCGCCTGCCTCCAGCATTGCTAGGGTTGTATTCAAATCCCGAATACCGCCTGCAGCCTTTACCTTGCATCGGCCACCGACAACTTCAGAAAGAGTGTGTACATCCTCGACAGTCGCGCCACTTGGACCGAACCCTGTGGAAGTCTTGACATACTGAGCACCCGCCTCCACAACAATCTCCGCAGACGTTCGTTTTTCTTCCTCCGTGAGATAGCAGCACTCTAAAATCACTTTCACACCTGCTCCGCCGGCGCTGGCTTCAGCTACCACAGCTTTCATATCCTGCAGCACAATATCCCAAAAAAGCTGGCTTCCAGATTTCACCATCCCCACGTTGATCACCATGTCCAGCTCCAGCGCACCCCTGAGAATGGCTTCTTTCGCTTCAAATCCTTTGGAGAAGGTGGTCTGAGCACCGAATGGAAAACCAACTACGGTTCCCACTAGCACTCCGCTGCCTTTTAACTCAGCTGCAGCCAGAGAGACCCAGCAAGGATGCACGCACACGGTGGCGAAGCCATGAATAGCAGCTTCGGCACACAGCTTTACGACGGCTCGCTCATCTGCCTCCGGCTTAAGCAGGGTATGATCGATTTTTGCAGCTAGTTCACGTGGCGTCAACAGCAGACCCTTTCTAAATTGCCGGGATTAGACATTCTGAAATTAATCTAAAATATTTCACGTATATTGCCGGGAACTGAAGTACCCGTCTGGAAGACCTGCGGCCAACCGCTCTGCGAGCGGGGAATCAGATAGAAACTCAGCCCATGCAGAGAGCCTAAGCGAACGGAGATGGGCTTTGCAATTCCAGACCTTTACTTTAGTGCAGGGCTATGAGGCAAAAAACCCATTAATTCAACCTAGTCGCTTCTTTTAACGAGGCTACAACATTCTTAACTTTTGATAATAAGTCGGGGCTGTCTCGATTATTATGTATGAAATCGACTAACGCGCTGCCAACCACTGCTCCATCGGCAAATTGCGAAATTTGGCGGACGTGATCAGGAGTAGATATCCCAAACCCTACACAAATAGGAGTATCCGTGTGTGATTTAATCGTCATTACTACATTTTTCAACTCGGCTGGGATATCTTGCTTGGCTCCCGTGACACCTGTCCTTGATACGCAGTAGATGAACCCACTGGAAAGTTTCGATATAATTTCAATCCGTTCGGATGTACTGGTAGGCGCCAGCAGAAATACTGTATCGATACCATTCTTTTTCGCAGTCTCAGCCCAGGGGTTCGCCTCTTCCGGAGTGAGGTCAGTTACAATTGCCCCGTCGACACCTGCAGCAGCAGCATCCCGCGCAAACTTTTCGAGTCCATAACAGAGCACAGGATTGTAGTATGTCATAGGAACTATAGGTATATTCGGGCAGCGTTTACGTGCTTCACTAATCGCAGCGAGTGTCTTGACGGTTGTCATACCCTTGTCCAATGATCTCTGCGTGGAAGCCTGAATGCTCGGCCCATCCGCCATCGGATCGCTGAAAGGAATTCCAATTTCTATCGCATCCGCGCCGCCATCCACAATGGCTTTGATGATCTCAACAGTTAGATCAGCAGTAGGGTCGCCAGCGGTAATATAGCAGATCAGCGCGCACTCATTACGTACTTTTAGTTGTGCAAATGCAGGTGAAAGGCGACTCACTATCTCTCCTTAAAAGTTCTGGCGACATCCAAATATTTTGATCTTATCCCAACTCCAGAGATCGTACTACAGTATCCATATCTTTATCGCCGCGGCCGGATAGATTTATAACTGTGAAAGTATCTGGTTTGAGATCGTTCTTCATTTTCTCCAATTGAGCGATGGCATGGGCAGTTTCCAGCGCGCAAATAATACCTTCCTGGTGTGCGAGCAGTTCCAAACCCTCAAGCGCTTCGCTGTCTGAGACGGCAACATATTTCGCTCGAAGAGCATCTTTTAGGTAGGAATGTTCCGGTCCCACGCCGGGATAGTCCAGACCAGCTGATATCGAATGGGAAGGAGCTACCTGCCCATCCATATCCTGCAGGAGGTAACTCGCGGAACCATGAAGCACACCGGGTCTGCCGGCAGTGAGCGGTGCGCAGTGCCTTCCACTCTCCAGCCCCTCTCCAGCCGCTTCCACTCCAATCAATTGAACATCTTTATCTTCGATGAATGGATAGAAAATACCCATCGCATTCGAACCACCGCCTACGCACGCAATAATGTAGTCTGGCAGGCGTCCCTCTTTTTCTATCGACTGAATACGAGTCTCTTTACCGATAACAGACTGAAAATCTCGAACCAACATAGGATAGGGGTGCGGACCGACAACCGAGCCAATAATGTAGTGGGTATCCCGAACGTTTGTAACCCAGTCTCGCATTGCCTCGTTCGTGGCATCCTTCAGTGTTTTGGTACCGCTGGAGACCGGGTTAACTTTAGCTCCGAGCAGCCGCATTCGTGCTACATTGAGTGACTGACGGACAATATCTTCCTCACCCATATAGACTTCGCACTTCAGGCCGAATCGTGAACATACAGTAGCGGTTGCCACACCATGCTGACCTGCTCCCGTTTCAGCGATGATACGTGGCTTGCCCATTCTCAGTGCGAGCATTATCTGTCCGAGAGTATTGTTAATTTTGTGCGCGCCTGTATGGCACAGATCTTCACGTTTGAGATATATTTTTGAGTTGTACTTTTTTGAGAGTCGCTCTGCAAAGTAGAGAGGGGTAGCTCTTCCCACAAAGTCTTTGAGGTGCAGATCGAGTTCCGGCTGGAATTTAGGATCGAGTTTCGCTTTCTCATATTCCGCAGCCAGTTCATCCAGGGCGGGTATAATCGTTTCCGGCACAAATCTTCCGCCGAACTCACCGAAACGGCCCAGCGAATCAGGCAGTACTGCACTATTGGATGATTCATAGGTAATGATTGACATTTAAGCACTCTCCTTGCATGAGTGTATATTCCAGAGTAATCATTATACTCTACAACCGCAGGATACTGCCTGCTCAGGCACAACTACACTTCGTTTTTCCTAACCCCCCGGCCCCCCTTCCCTGCACACACAAACGATAAAACAGTTTGTGTTAGGGTAGGAGAAGAATTGTAACTATTGATTCCCCCTTCCCTCCGAGGTACGAGGGTATCAGGGAAGGGGGGCATCAGGTTAGGTAAAAAAAGCTATTTTGAGTTGAGTGAAGTGAACATGTTTGCCCTTCATTGTATAGAGAGTATAATAAAGTCAAGGATCCACCACCAAATTAAGCAGAGCTGTAAGGAGCATTATGGATTTCACCAAAGAGTTTAGCCTAGAGCAGCAAATCTCACTACTGGAGGTTTTCGATAATCCCAGACCGGAGCGCGACTACAGTATCGTACATGTCTGCCCTGAGTTTACATCGGTCTGCCCGAAAACTGGCCAGCCGGATTTCGCATCGATCACTATAGACTACATTGCAGATGCGAAATGCCTGGAACTGAAGGGCTTGAAACTCTACTATTTCACTTTTCGAAATCAGGGAATATTTTACGAGGCAGTTATTAATCGCATTTTAGATGATCTTGTAAAGGCTTGTTCACCTCGATCAATGGTTGTGACGGGAGATTTTAATGTCCGCGGCGGTTTCTCATCCATAGTAACTGCAGAGTATAAGAAGAGTTAAAAAAATGGGCCGTTTTTCAGACGGCCCATGGGAGGGTCAGTTACTCACGCTCTCTACTCGGAACGCACAAGAGGTGGGTGTGACCGTACATCGGAGAAGCTTTGCGGGTTTCGCAAGCCTATCTCAAAGTGTAAGCTTCCTGGCTCACATTAATTCGTCACTGCCCAAACTGTTAAAGCAATAGTCGTCTTATTGCTGCACATAGGATAATGAGCCAATTTTCAAGGGGGAATTCTGGTGAAATATTGTTATATCTCGTAGTTAAAGGAGCCTCGTTTGGAGGGTTGTACTCATTGAACTATCAATTTATTACGCATAGCGACATTTTTTGTGACGCATCAATTTAAATACGGATCAAGAAATCTTAGGTTTCAATAAAAAAAATCGACCCAGTCATGGTGACTGGGTCGATTTTTTACTTATATCATTCCGGTCAGGCGATCCCAGCCAGTTTTTTGATGCGATCATCCAATGCAGCCTGATCGGTGATGAAAGACTGCAGTGCAGATTCAGTCATTAAATCGTCCAGCGGCGCTCGTCCTGCCCAGCGAACTGTTTCAGGGATTTTGCCATGTTTTTTGATCTCGTGTTGTTCTGCATCGGTGAAGCCCGTGAAGAGGTGGGTTCCATGATCTTTATCGGCCATGCGAAGATCATCACCTGTCAGGTTCGTGCCTCCCCTGCTTGCCAGATCTGCAGCAAATTTTTTGAATTTGTCGTCGACAGTCCAGAGCAGTTCTATTGCTTTATGATCGACGCCTTCATTAAAATTGACTTTATAGTTCTCGCCCAGCTTCGATTCAAGATCGGCAACTTTTCGATGCTGGCCGTAGAACTCTTCTACTGCTTTTGGGGGAATAGTGAAAATATCACCTCCTGCCAGAGCCACCATCTGATCTGCATTTCGCAGGGATGCCGCGATCTGGTGCGTAGGGATATCGTGGTGTGCCTGGCGAAGTTCACGCACATGATACTGAGAAGCCAGTGTGACTTTTTCCCCTACAAACTTGCCATCACCGAGATTGTTGTCCGCAACTACCGCGTTGAGCCTTCCTAAAAAGACGTTACAGTAGGTGGGTTTGGAGAGCAGCGCAGCCAGATAGTTCTGCCGTGCTGAGAATCCAAGCGTGTAGTTGATTGGAATGCCTTCGGCACGAGCTTTTGCAACGGAGCAGAAGCCTTCGGGAGTCATCGGGATTTTGACGATGAACTTATCCGGGTTGATAGCAATGTATCTCTGAGCATATCGCAGTGTCTTTTCGATATCGTGACCGATGGCCGGATGAAGCTCCACGCTCACTAATACATCGAACGCCTTCACCAGCCGGAGAGCGATATGGCAGTTGACTACGAAAGCCACATCCATAATGAGGTCTTCCGCAGAGATACCGGGTTCAATATCGCGTATTTTCTTCGCAGTGGCAGGGATAATATCGTCGAAAATACCGGTCTGAACCACCTGGTTTGCCAATGTATTGTTGGTAGTGAGGGCGGACATCTCTCTGCGCCACAGCCGGCTGGCCTCTTCCAGATTGCCTGTATCGAGCCAAATCTGTGTACCAAGCTGTTTGAGTTTAGCCAGTCCAGGATCACTGGGCGCCTCGGGAACTCTATTGGGGGGATGGTTGACTTCGCGGGCTAGATCCGCGACAAGCGCTTCTTTGCGCGTCATGTCTAAGGTTGCTGCTGCCATGAACGAACTCCTTACGTTGCTTCGAGCCTTCCTTGCTGGATTAGCCGAAGATTATCATATTTGATTGTTCCATATTATTTTCACATTAAGAACAGATATCTAATTAGCTTTGACCAAACCAAGTACGCGTATCTTGAGAGACCCACAGCGAGACAGATACCGCAAGTATACCCAGCCAGAGGACATTAATGAAGTGAAAGTGGATCAGGCACGACAATCCAAATACGATGACCACTCCCATATTTGCTCCCCATGCCCATGGGCGTTGATACCACCCCCCCCAGGCAATCCAGATTAGCAGGAGCGCTATGGGAACCATAACTATCGCATTCATAAAGGAACCTACCGCGCTGAATGCCGCACCGATATAGTTTGTTGATTCAGAATTCACTTTGGCTCGTGAGAAAAATCCCGATATTGCGGATGCGAGAGGCCAGAAAATCGCAAAAAAAATGTTCTGGCCCACCATGAATTTCACGGCGAAAGGATGCTGATCGAGTTTCTTAATTTTCTGCTTTAGATGTTCTGTGTCGAACTCCTGCCCTCGAAGCTGCCCTGCATAGGCCGTGAGAGGAGTCTGGCAGTTCGTGCAGAGAGCCCGGTCAATCGAATTTAATATCCCACAGTTTTTGCACTGTTTTGTTTCTACATCTAGCGTATCCATAAAATCTTCCTATCATAAATAATTCTGTGAAGAAAAGCGATGTTCGTTGGGGCGTAGATATTTACCTAAATCTATTGACGAGTACTTATTTCGAGTCGTTCCAGAATGGTCATCAAAAATTAAAACAGTGTGATAGTATTCGTTTGGAATTTTATATTCATATTCAATATACTTCCAAAATAATTTATACATCCTCAATCATTTTAGGTGCCGATTGCACTTTTGTGATATCGGGTTGGCGGCGCGGAGAGCGGCGTTTTGTAATGAGCCCTGCGTCCTGGAGGTTTCGCCCAAGCTCGTCGTCTCGACCGAGTACCTCCAAGTCCGCCTCCAAACTCAGACAGAAGAGAACACTTGCGTATGCTCCGAATGATACAGATGGATCCCCGCGTTCAATCGCCCGGAGCGTAGGCCGTGAAATACCTGCACGCTCCGCGATCTGCGTTGCCGATAGCCTGCGTCGCAGTCTGGCAAGTTTCAGGTTTTCACCGACTGAAGTGAGTCGCCGTTGCAAAGTTGGCAACGGTGTAATAGTTGTTCTTCCCATAATGGAAAATACTATACCCTAAAATTCTAATTTTGTAAACAGTATTTTCTTTTACAAAATAATATGCCCTCACCCCCGGCCCCTCTCCCAAAAACAGGAGTGGGGTGACTTAGATATAAGGTCTTCGGTTTATTGAAGTATTCTACCCTCACTCCCGACCTCTCTCTCTGATTCCCTCGTGCCTCGGAGCGAGAGAGGAGCGAAACAGTATTGAATTGCCCTTTGCAGTTGATGTTTTGATTGCTAAGAGACAATGAGTATTCTCTCTCCCTTCTCCCTAACGAGGAACGAGTGATGAAGGGAGAAGGGCTGGGGAGTACGCTGGGCATGTGCCCGTTCTCGGAGGTGAAAGTCCTCTGCGGGGGAGGGAACCCTAACCGTTAAGCGAAGGCAAGGGCGTTTCCGTGAGGAAGGGTCTGAAGGAAGCCGGAGCCACAGTGACGGCCTGACGAACAGAAACTCGATATAAGGCGATCGGCGGTGGGTGGGCTGCCTCTCCACAGTGAAACCCGTGGTTCCCAAGACCGGCTGATCGTAAATCGAGCAGGTGCGGCGCGACAGAACGAGTGCTTATCCCAGGAGATCTGAGAGTACGCAGGCTTTTGCCTGCAACCCGCTTCGTGAGAAACGGCTGAGCTTTCAGAAGTCAGCAGACGCCATAGTATCTATGATGGACGGATCGTATAGTGGCTTAGCAACCTCTTCGAAAAAGGAAGCCATAGGGAAGGGCAGAACATCAAGCAGAGGTTGAGAATTGGCGCGTTCGAGAAAGTCTCACAGCAGAAAACTTTGTCGCTTTTTGACGAAGCCGACTTTGCCGAGAATAGGGTGAAGCCCAAAGGTACGCAGGGCGGGCTGAGAGACTATCCGGCACAGACCGAGGAGACAACCCACGTAGAGTTAGATCGCTATCTAGCGAAGCGTAAAGCATGATGAACCGCCGTATGCAGACCCGCATGTACGGTGGTGTGAGAGGCGGGGTGAGAGGCGGGGTGAGCAGCCCCGCCTACTCGATTGAGGGTGAACCTGATAAATACAGAAAGACTCACGTTACAGTCACCCCTCTCCTGTTTTTGGGAGAGGGGCCGGGGGTGAGAGCTTCCTAATCTAATTCTGCTTCCAAACGAGCCAGGTCTGCATCGGAGGAAGTTCGGCCTAACGGACCTCTGAACTTACCTCGCACACTGACCAGGAATAGAACCAGCAAGGCAGCCAGTGATCCAGCGAAGATATAACCAGTAAGATCATTCGGCGGAAGAACAAATAGTACCGTTATAAACGCGATCCAGATCAACGAGATCGTGTTTACAGTCGCACTCCAGTTACCTAAATTCCACGGCCCGTCATACCGGCTTGTCCAGGAGCCTCTTGTTCGTGCGCGGACTTTTAAAAGAATAGGGATACCATACGAGAGATAGAGGCCAATGGTGCTTATTCCGGTGACGGCTGGATAGAGTGCTGTGAATGTGAGCGATGACTTATGAACTGCGAGCAGACCGAATATGAGGCATGGCAGCAGAAAAGTGAGAACTACTGAAAGCCAGACCGCAGCGGCAGGAGTACGATACTTCTTACTTATCTTCGCCCAGAT
Source organism: Chthonomonadaceae bacterium (assembly GCA_025352825.1). GTDB lineage: Bacteria > Armatimonadota > Chthonomonadetes > Chthonomonadales > Chthonomonadaceae > JANXSG01. The sequence goes on from JANXSG010000183.1 coordinate 11,701, forward strand.
CGGTGAGAATGGCATTCCATTATCTCGGGAGAACGCAAAAATCATTCGGGAGGTGGACGTGACACATGCCAGACCGCAGAACCACATCGCAATCGTCATCGTCCAGACAACTATACTGCCAAATCTGGCGCCCAGCGCGTTTTCGCAAATGTACTGTATAGGGTTGGAGGCTGCGGCTGCACCAGCCAGATCCTTGATGGCAAGCGTGATGAACATCAGCATCACATATCCGAAAACCCCGGATACTGCCACGGAGAGAAATACACCCCACGGCGCTTTAACCCGTGCATCTTTAGTCTCTTCAATCGTGTGTGCTGAGGCGTCGAAACCCGTATAGGTCCACTGGGCCTGAAGCAGGCCGCTCATGAATGCGAACCAATAAGGTTTGTTTACAAGTGTGGTATAGGTTTTCGTGAATAGGAAACTGATCGGCTGACGAGGTGCGAAAAATGCAAGCGCCACTACAACCACTGCTACACCAAGCATGTGGTAGACGGCGCTGAAGTCGTTTAGACGAGCTACGGAGCGTATGCCGATATGGTTTAGGATTCCGTGGGATAGAAGCAGAAATCCGAACACTATCATGTGGCTTCTAGGAATGTCCGGCATACCCAAGAGTGGAGCCATAAACTGAGCGCATCCGTAATCGATACCTGCAATGGCGGCTATCAGTCCGATGAGATTTAGCCATGCGGTGATCCAACCCCAGTTCGGTCCGCCTAATAATGATGCCCAATGATAGAGCGCACCTGAAGTGGGAATGGCGGAAGCGAGCTCCGCCATGGAAGCGGCAACGAAGAGAACGAAGAAGGTGACTATCGGCCAGCCAATCCCCATTACCACCGGCCCCCCGGCATTCAGGCCTGTACCATAAAGAGTAACAGCACCTGTGAGGATAGAGATTATCGAAAACGAGATGGCGAAATTGGAGAAGCCGCCCATATCCCGCAGGAGCTGCTGGGCGTATCCAAACTGATGAAGAACCTCTTTATCTGAGGCGTGGTGTGTCGGCTCGGGAAGGTTATCCATCAGTCGCGTTTGCTCCCAAGAAAGCTCTCATGGTCTTCCTCTCGATAGGATGCAGTGCCGCTGCTTGCTTTCTTCGCCAGCATAATTGCAGTTATAGTGACGATTAGCAGCACTGCCGCGCCAATGAATACTCCATATTGAGCCAACTGATAACTCCTATTCCGGCGTGGTGTAGGCGCAGGTTATACCGCCATCGACCAGGAATGTCGAGCCTGTAACGAAGGAGGATTCGCTGGATGCAAGAAACAGCGCCGCGTTCGCGATCTCAACCGCTTCGCCAAATCTGCCCATCGGAATGTGGACGAGCCTTCTCTGGCGTCTCTCTTCCGTGTTCAGATATTTCATGAGCAGCTCAGTGCGCAACGGGCCAGGGCACAGAGCATTCACCCGAATATTTTCGCGAGCATGGATAGCCGCAAGCTCTTTGCTCATGGAAAGTACAGCTCCCTTACTGCTGGTGTATGCAAGCTGAGGAGTAGCAGCGCCCACGACAGCAACAAATGACGCAGTATTTATAATGGAACCGCCGCCTGCCCTCCGCAGAGCTGGTATACCGTATTTACATCCCAGGAACACGCCTCGAACGTTGATAGCAAAAGTTAGATCCCAGACGGCTTCTTCTGTGGTGACTGCGTTATCATCGTCAATATGGGAAATGCCGGCGTTGTTAAAAAGAATGTCCAGCTTCCCGAAACTCTCTTCGGCCTTTTTCACCATATTTTCCGCATCTGCCCCCTTGGAGACATCTGCGTGTACATAGATGGCCTTACCGCCGGCCGATTCAACCTCTCCTACAACCTTTTCGCCGGCGGCGTCGTTCATATCAACTATCACTATGGAAGCGCCTTCTCGCGCAAATAGCAGTGCGGTCTCCCTTCCAATCCCAGAAGCAGCGCCCGTAATCAACGCCACGTTATCTTTTAGTCTCATATTAATCTCCATTTATTTTTTTCGAATTATCTCGTTGTAGATAACCTTGTTTCCCATGTCAGATTCATTTGCATTTTGTCCACGAAATACACGAAATAACACGAAAAAGGATGTAATTAAATATTTAGATTTATCAAGAACGTATAGCTCGATATTATGCTTAACTATGCCTTGTATTTTTTCGTGTAATTTCGTGGACAAAAATTTAATTTACCGTCAGTAACCGATAGTTCCTGCATCGGGAGAGCGCGGATCGGACGCTCCCAGGCGACCACCACTGCCCATCTCGATCTCGACTCCTTCGGCGTCTCCCCAATATACACCCGGTATCCCTGAATCGGCAGAGAATGCATGCCCCATACTTTTAAGAGCATTCATAACATCTTTCGGAAGAGCGTAGGACTCTGCGTTGATTCTATCCGGCAGCCACTGGTGGTGCAGACGCGGAGCCGCGATGGCCTGAGCTAAATTCATTCTATGATCGATTATGTTAAGTATCACCTGCAAAACCGTGTTGATAATGGTCGGTCCGCCCGGACTGCCGATGACCAGAAAAAGTTTGTTGTTCTTCACGATAATAGTGGGCGTCATCGAAGATAGCGGACGTTTGCGAGGAGCAATCGCGTTTTTCTCGCCCTGAATAAGCCCGAAGACATTTGGAACGCCGGGTTTGGACGTGAAATCATCCATCTCATTATTGAGCAGTAATCCTGCCCCCTTCACCGTCACACCGCTGCCAAAGCCGGTATTAAGAGTGTAGGTATTGGAGACAGCGTTACCGGCACCATCAACTATCGAAAAGTGAGTCGTCTGGTATGACTCAGGCACGAGAAGATTTCCATGTTTTATCGTGCCAACGGGAGCGGCCTGCTGAAGGTTGATCTTTTTTGACAGTCCATGAGCATATATTTTATCGATTAAACCTTGAGTCGGAATCTTTACAAAATCGGGATCGCCCATATACTCTGAGCGGTCAGCAAACGCAAGTCGCATCGCTTCGATGAGCAGATGATTCGTTCGTGAAGAGTTGTAACCAGACTCAGTCAGATTGTAGTGTTCGAGAATATTGAGCATTTCCAAAAGCACGATACCACCCGAACTTGGCGGAGGCATCGTTATCACTTCATATCCCCGATAGACTCCTCGAAGTGGTTTTCGCTCGACAGGGCGGTAGTTCTGCAGATCACGCATGGTGATCAAACCGCCATGGTCAGCCATCTCTCGAACCAGCAGCTTCGCGGTCTGTCCTTCGTAGAACTCGCGCGGGCCTTGTACCTGAATCCTTTTGAGGGTCGATGCTAAGTCCGGCTGTTTGAAAATTTCGCCTTCTTTGTAGTAATATCCGTTCTTCTGGAATATGCGCCTGCTCTCAGGAAACTGCGACAGCGATTTCTCCCGACGGAGACTATTAGCCATACCGTGCGTAACTATAAAGCCACTCTCAGCAAGACGGCGAGCCGGTTCCACTATATCGTGCCACTTCAATTTGCCATATCGCTTCTGCGCGAGTTCCAGACCAGCGACAGTCCCAGGCACTCCTACCGCACGATGTCCTACCAATGACAAATTGGGAATAACTTTCCCCGCCTTATCCAGATACATAGTTCTAGCGGCACGAGCTGGAGCCGTCTCCCGATAATCTATTGCGGTTGATCGTCCATCCGCCATGCGGATAACCATGAAGCCTCCGCCCCCAAGATTACCTGCCGCGGGATGAGTTACTGCTAATGCCAGCGCGACACCGCAGGCAGCATCCACCGCATTACCACCTTTTTTGAGGATCTCTACACCTGCCTTTGAGGCTGGTGTACTCGAAGAGGCGACTATTCCATGTTTCGCGCGAACAGGCTGCTGTTGGGCATAAGCAAACTTATTCGAATAGCAGAAGCATGTCAAGAACACAAAAAGTCCGTTTGTGGAACCTCGCGAACGATTCTGGTCAGTACTTTTTTGGCTAACCCCCCTGCCTCGGAGGGAAGAGGGAATCTTTAACCTCACCCCAACCCCTCTCCCGGACACTCGTTCCTCGTTGGGAGAGGGGCAAATGCTTGATGTTGAATCTCCCCCTTCCCTAACGCAAACTGCTTTTTCGTTTGCGAGTGCAGGGAAGGGGGCCGGGGGGTTAGTTAAACAATTATGCGTATTATGCCCTCTCAAAGTATCGCGCCTTTTCCCAATCGGTGATGACTTCGTCGAACTTACGCTGTTCTGTTTTCAAGAAGTGAAGATAGTGCTCTACTACGTCCATGCCGAACGCTTTTCGCGCCAAATCACTTCTCTCAAACTCTACGATAGCTTCTCTCAAAGAACCCGGGACGCGTGTCAAGCTGGCAGCCTGATAGATATCTCCATCGAATACAGGCGGCGGCTCCGTCTTGTTCTCGATGCCATCCAGCCCGGAGGCTATCGCAGCCGCATACAAAATGTAAGGGTTAGCATCGGCGCCTGGTATACGGCACTCAATTCGCAGGGATGGCCCAATGCCGACTATCCTGAACCCAGCAGTCCGGTTATCGTGACTCCAGGCCACGGAAGTTGGAGCGAACGAACCCGCCTGATAGCGTTTGTACGAGGAGATATACGGTGCATAACAGGCCGCCAGCTCTCGCGAATGCTTTATCCAGCCACCTAAAAACCATCGGAATGTGTCCGAACCGACTACTGGCCCGAGTGGTTTGTCACCTTGAAAACTGCTGGTCTTACCATCCAAATCGCGCAGGCTTAGATGGACATGCATACTGGAACCGGCTTGAGTTTCGTCCCATTTAGCCATGAAGGTTACCGCTTTGCCCTGGGAATAGGCGATCTCTTTGGCTGCATGTTTGTAGAGTACATTTCTATCAGCCTGAGAAAGGGCATCGCTGTATCTGATATTTATCTCCTGCTGCCCGGCGCCCCATTCACCTTTCGTCGACTCTACGGGAATTCCGCTGCCATCCAGCCCTCTTCGGATCGCTCCGACAAGTTCTTCTTCTTTCGTGGTCTGGAATATATGGTAGTCTTCTGAGAAAACGCTGGAAGGCTGGAGCTTATGATAGTGTTTATTCCTTGCCGATTCGTAGCTCTCATCAAAGAGATACAGTTCTATCTCCGAACCCCCAAAAACGGTGAAGCCTGCATCTCTTGCGCGTTCAATTTGCTTTCTGAGCATACTCCTCGGTGAGACATCGACTATGCTTTGATCTGAGGCTTTGTAAAGATCACAAAACACCAGCGCTGTTTTAGGAAGCCATGCGGCCATCCGCAGCGTTGAGATATCTGGAATACAGTGGAAATCCCCGTAGCCACTCTCCCAACTTGTGAATTTGTATCCTGGAACAGGGTTCATCTCCATGTCGCAGGCCAGCAGATAGTCACATGCGTGCATCCCGTGATCCATCACTTCATCCAGGAAGTAGGCCCCATTTACTCTCTTACCTACCAGACGGCCATACATATCTGGAAAGACAGTAAGAACCGTCTCAATTTCACTTTTCCGAACTGCGCTTTCCAGCGCTTCGCGTGTCAGCATTCCCTGGATCGGAATATGGCTCATATGTACTCCTAAATGGGTTAACGTTGAATCGGTACGACGATTAAAAAGCCCTCACCCCCTGCCCCTCTCCCAAAAACAGGAGAGGGGTGATTTTGGCATAAGTTTTTAATACAACACTAAGTTGGATCGTACTCCATGCTCATTTCAATTCGATGGGAATGAGCAGACCGAAAATTTAAAGCTCCCCTCTCCTGTTTTTGGGAGAGGGGTAGGGGTGAGGGCTTTAATCAGCCGAGATGAAAATACTCTTTAGTTCACTGTAGTGTTCGAGGGCAGCAATGCCGAGTTCTTTACCCATTCCACTCTCTTTGAAACCGCCGAAGGGCAGTTCTTTGTGAACACTGCTGTGACAATTCACGGATATAACGCCGGTTTGTACAGCCCGAACCACTCTCAAAACGCGTGCAATATCTCTTGTCCAAAGCGACCCGGATAAACCATATGCCGAATCATTAGCAAGTCGAATAGCCTCATCCTCTGTATCGAACGGCATCATACAAACTACAGGACCGAATATCTCTTCTCGGACTATCGTCATATCGGGAGTAGTATCGGCAAAGACGGTAGGTTCGTAAAATGCGCCTGCATCGAACACACCACCAGTTGCGGCTTTGCCACCGAGAACAAGCTTCGCGCCCTGTTCGATACCCTTCTTCACGTAGCCGTCTACTCTGGCACGGTGCTCTTTCGAGATGAGGGAACCAAACTGAGTGGACGGGTCCATCACATCTCCCATTTTGAGTTTGCGCGTGTTCTCCACGAACTTCTCAATGAACTGCTGGTATATCGGCCTCTCAATGAGCATACGGCTGCGCGCACAGCAGTCCTGCCCGGCATTATCGAAGACACAGGAAACTCCTGCAGCCACCTTTTCGAGATCGGCATCTGCGAAGACCATGCTCGCCGATTTTCCGCCCAGTTCAAGCGAAACTCTTTTGATATTACTGGCAGCGGCACGCATCACCTCTTTGCCCACCGCAGTTGAACCTGTGAAGGAGATCTTTCGTACTCCAGGGTGATTTGAGAGTGCGGCTCCCGTATCATCGCCACCGGGAACGACGTTGAAAACTCCTGGAGGAAGACCAGCTTCCAGCGCTATCTCAGCCAGCCTTATCGCGGTTAGCGGAGTGGCCGGGGCTGGTTTAACCACGATGGAGTTGCCCATCGCCAGCGCGGGCGCGGCTTTCCAGCTAGTGATTACGATGGGGAAATTCCAGGGAATGATCTGTGCGCAGACGCCTACGGGTTCACGGAATGTGAGCGCAGTTCCGTTTGAGGATACTGGGACGGTCTCGCCACCGAACGTAGGAATCACCCCAGCGTAGTAGTCGAAGAAAGCCGCGCATGCTCCGACCTCGCCACGGGAGTCGGTGATGGGTTTGCCTGTCTGCTGAGTCTCCAGAAGCGCAAGCTCTTCGGCATTTGCTCGTACAAGCGCCGCAATCTTTCTTAATACAACTCCACGTGCCGTAGGCGTGGCTTTGCGCCAGCTACCTGCATCAAATGATTGCTGTGCAGCTTTTACCGCGCTGTCAACATCTTCCGCGCCGCCCTGTGCGACACTGGCAGCCTCCACTCCTGTCGCCGGATTTATTATTGTTATTCTCTTGCCACCACGGCCTTCACAACTCTTACCATCTATAAGCAGATTAAATTGGGTAAACGCACTCATAACTTTGCTAACTCCATATTGGTTTGATAGTTTATTCGATTTCAATACGCTAAATACCTTCATAGTTCGATTGTCAGGAACGCAATCCAAAATAAAGAACATCATGTATACAACTGAGGGAACGCGCAGAAATTCCGAAGATAGCAAACAAGATCATTCATATTAAAACGCAGATATATTACTTCCTGAGAAACTGTTTATGGTAATATAAAATAGAGGAGCTAATCATGACTACAATAATTGATGTCGCAACCACTCAAACCCCTCTATCATAACTGATCTCTCTAGCCTTGACAGGAGCAGAAGTAATTCTATCGGATGGAGAAAAACCTCTGGTTTGATTAGTGCTTGTTGTTCCTGTTGTCCACCAGTTACGCATTGCGGGACTTCATAAAGGAGCCATCTGGACGAGCGAAGATTTCGATGCTCCCTTACCAGATGAGTTTTGGACAGGCCAAGAATGAATATTCTTCTCGATACACATATATTTACATGGTGAGATAGCCAGCCTGAACGTCTGACACCTGCGGTGCGTTCCTTCGTTAATCCACTGGATGACCGATTTGCAGTTGCTGCACGAAGTGTATGACACTGCTCCTATATCGAAAGCGCACAGCAGCTTTTACTGCGCGATTGACGTCTTCCTCACCAGCCTGCGCCACAGTGGGCACTGCTTCAACAGTAGCCGGGCAGGATATTTGTGCACTTTTCTTACCGACACCTTCACCACTAATTCCATCAATAAATAGACAGAAATGGGGCACAGCACTCATATTAAGTTCACTCCAGAAATATTTCGTAAACTATTCTCTTCGCAATGGGATTTCCCTGCATAAGATTATGAAAAACCCCTTCAAAGCGTAATGACATTTACCAACAATAGTGATATCCGCAATTTCGTCGCTTCACTGTCTCTTCCTCATCTTTTGCAGGTATAATTAAGAGCACAGTGCTGTGGAGGCTGTATCCCTTATGTTTAAGTCCCGACTGACGAATTCAATATCCCGAGCCCGATTTGCTAAGTATGCATGGGTCGTGCTCGTCTACAATGTGGCGGTAATGATCTGGGGCGCATTTGTACGCGCCACTATCTCTGGAGACGGCTGTGGGCCAAGCTGGCCGCTCTGCAATGGTCAGGTCATCCCATCGTTTGTTAAAGTTAAAACAGCCATAGAGTTCGCCCACCGAGCCTCTACTGGTATCGATGGGCCGCTTGTTCTCTTCCTCATAGGCTGGGCTTTTGTAGCTTTCCCGAAAAAACATCCAGTCCGAATGGGCGCCTCTCTTGCCATCCTTTTCACTGTGACAGAAGCTCTTCTTGGCATGGTGCTTGTCAAATTCAATCTAGTCGGTCATAATCAATCTATGGCACGTGCCGGCATGATGGCGCTCCACCTGATGAATACCCTCCTCCTTCTAGCCTCCATCACGCTCATCGCCTGGTGGGCAGGGGAGCAGGAGGGCTTGAGCAGGCGACCGAGACTGGCGAAACAGGGGGCAATCGGCTGGGGATTAGCTCTTGGCCTGGCGGGAACGCTGATATTAGCGGCCAGCGGAGCAATCACAGCTCTGGGTGATACTCTGTTTCCCAATGCCACCCTCGCTCAGGATTTTTCACCTACTGCCCACATACTACTGCGGCTTAGAATACTGCATCCGCTGATTGCCATGTCTGTAGGGCTGTACGTGGTGCTGATCAGCGGCCTTATGATCCACCTGCGCCCATCGGAAGATGTGAAGCGGTTCGCCAGATGGATAGCGGGGCTTTTCGCAACGGAGATACTGCTAGGCGCTGTCAACGCGCTTCTGCACGCGCCTATACCACTACAACTGGTACATCTGTATATAGCCTATCTTTTGTGGGTAAGTCTGGTTCTATTGACAGGCGCTGCTGTTTCAGAGAGTGTGGCGCAGGTAGAACTCTCACCTGGAAGCTCAAAGGTCGAAGAGGATGCCATTCATGCCGCGCTCGGACCGGCGGGCTGGCGAGACTATATGATTCTGACCAAGCCGAGAGTTATCAGCCTCCTGCTGTTCACCACACTTGCGGCTATGTTTATTGCGGCCGATGCGAACCACCATGTCACTCCTTTCTTATTCATCGCGGTTGCCATTGGGGGATATATGGCTGCCGGAGCCGCCAATGCCACGAATATGGTGATAGATCGTGATATCGACGGCCTTATGAAAAGAACTACGCAGCGTCCCACCGTGACACGAAAGATATCGTCTCGTAATGCTCTGATTTTCGCATTCCTGATGGAGCTTGGCTCCTTCGCTATACTCTGGGGGGCTGCAAACCTTCTCTCTGCTATGCTTGCACTCGCAGGTTTGGTTTTCTACGTCATCATATACACGCTCATGCTGAAACGCAGGACTCTCCACAACATTGTGATTGGTGGAGCAGCAGGCTCGTTCCCTCCACTGGTGGGCTGGGCCGCGGTTACCGGGAATCTCAGCCCATTGGCCTGGTGGCTATTTGCTATTATATTTGTCTGGACTCCCGTGCATTTCTGGGCATTGGCGCTGCTCTTGAAGGACGATTATGCCGAAGCTGGCGTGCCCATGCTACCAGTAGTACGTGGAGAACGAATAACGGTTGTGCAGATCGGGCTGTACGCGATACTCACTGCAGTGGTCTCGGTTATCCCGATGATACAGAATGCGGTGGGATACATCTACTTTGTGGCAGCTATCCTGCTGAATGCCGCCCTGCTGATTCGCTGCCTGCAGCTCTATCGCCAGATAGATCGGCCTAGAGCCAGTTCCCTGTTCCACTATTCCATGCTCTACCTGGCGCTTCTATTCCTTATGTTAGCAGTGGATCGAAGTTTCGGGCCAGAAGTGAGAGGTCGTCCCTTGAAAAGAATCGAGGCATCTTCAGCATCACTGATTTCCAGAGCAGCGAATGAAAAGCCGCTCAATATTGAATAAAGATGCGTGTAAGCAATCAGAGATGTGATCTTTTGAACTGCTAATTCGTAATAGTTGTATCAGTATTTTAATATCCATCCCGAAATTTCACTTGCTCACAGTCGCTATTTCCCACTGATAAAAATACTGTTGATAAAAATACGAGGCTTATGCTATACTGTTTTCACTATTTAATTAGTTCCATTAAATAAAATTGATCTCCGAGTTGTTTATCGGCGCTGCAGTGCCCCCGTGCAAAATGAGCAGTACAGAGCCACAAAGCCTTCGATGATAATGATGTCTTTGTTCCACATTTACATCAATAAATCGACTGGTAAAGATTCTTGTTTTCACCTGTTACAACCGAAACTATAGCAAGTGTGTAATAAGGGCAGTGCAGATAACCAACTTCGTGAAAAACAACACAATCATTTGATTTTCAGCTCATACAACCCATACGAGCATCCGTAGGACCATCCCATGGCACAGATTTTTCATCGCAGAAGTAACACGATAGCGCTAGTCAGCCTTGTAGGTGTCTTTATCGCGCCTGTAGGTTTGATTTTAGGAATGTCTGGAATAACCCGCTCCCCGGCTAACACAAATGTTGGTGTCGCCCTGGATCAGCCGGTTCCCTTCAGTCACGAGCATCATATTACAGAACTGGGTATCGACTGCCGATATTGCCATACTTCCGTAGAGAAATCCGCAAGTGCAGGTGTCCCGCCTACTCAGACATGTATGTCCTGCCACTCTCAGATATGGACGAACAGCCCCCTGCTGATGCCCGTGCGCGCGAGCTACAAGAACAACACACCGGTTGTCTGGAACCAGATAAATAAGGTTCCTGAATTTGTGTATTTTAACCACAGTATTCATGTCAACCGAGGCATAAACTGTAACCGATGCCACGGCCCCGTTCAGAAGATGATGCTTACCTACAAAGGCAACCCCTTCCAGATGCGATGGTGCCTTGACTGCCACCGAAACCCCGAAAAGAACATCTATCAGTCGTCCGAGGCTAAGAAAAGCGGTATATCGCCACGTGAACAAGTCTTTGATCTCTATTGGAAATATCAGGCTGGAACCAAGCTGTCGCCTCGCGAGCAGAGTCTTGCTGACGGCTTCGATGACTATGCGCCCTCACAGGAAGAAGTGAAAGAAGGCGAAAAGCTTGTAGAGCACTACGGAGTCAAGACAAAACAGCTTGCAGACTGTTCAATCTGTCATCGATAAATGAAATTAACCACACGAATAGTTAGGTTTTGATCACATGGATAATGGACGCAGCGAATCTATAAATAGTGCGGCGATTAAAAAACGGCTGGATAGTGCCAAAGGCAAAGAGTTCTGGCGGAGTATAGAAGAACTTGCCGAGACGGAACAGTTCAAGCAGTATCTTGAAGATGAGTTCCCGCAGCAATCCCGTCCGCTTCGGCAGGAAGTCGACCGCCGTCAGTTCCTCACACTGATGGGAGCTTCCCTGGCTCTCGCGGGTCTGTCGGGATGTCGTTTTCTGCCCAAAGACAAGATCGTTCCCTACGTCAATATGCCAGAAGAGTTAGTGCTTGGTATCCCTCTTACTTACGCAACTGCTTTCACCCTGGGAGGATATGCCATGGGTCTTCTTGCAGAAAGCCACGAAGGCCGCCCAACTAAGCTGGAAGGCAATCCTCAGCACCCGGCAAGTCTGGGCGCCATCAGTGCGATGGCCCAGGCATCCATTCTAGATCTATACGATCCCGACCGGTCCGTGAATGTTACCCACATGGGCGATCCATCCAACTGGGATGGAGCTGGAAGCTTTCTGGAGGAGCTTCAGGCTGTACTTCTCAAGCAGAAGCCTCACGGCGGCACTGGAATGCGCATACTGACGGAAACAGTAACCTCTCCGACGCTCGCAAAGCAGCTTGCGCAGCTCATGAAGCAGTATCCTGCTGCGAAATGGATACAGTACGAATCTGTAAACCGTGATAACGCCATTGCAGGATCCAAAATGGCATTCAGTGAAGTGGTGAATACCATTCATCATTTCGACAAAGCGGACGTTATTGTATCTCTCGATTCAGATTTCTTGATGAATCTCCCGGCAAGTGTTCGATACGCCAGAGATTTTGCTGACCGAAGACGTGTTCGGAAGGGATCAGCCGGCATGAATAGGCTGTATTCCATCGAGAGTACTCCTACCATCACTTCCGTTACTGCAGATCATCACCTTCCTGTAAAGGCGTCAGAAGTCGAGTTGTTCGCCCGCGCTCTCGCATCGGAACTCGGATTGAATGCAGGATCTACACCTCTCACTTCCGCAGTTCCAGATAAATGGGTGAAAGCTGTCGCCAAGGATCTCAAATCAGCCTCTGGAAAGAGTGTGGTGATTTCTGGAGATCATCTTCCAGCATCAGTGCATGCCCTGGTACACGCGATCAATGCATCACTCGGGAATGCTGGACAGACAATCACCTATACTGCTCCTGTAGAAGTAGACCCAACTGAGCAGCTTCCTGCTTTTAAAACGCTAGTAGATGAGATGAAGTCAGGGCAGGTAGAGGCGCTTGTAATCCTTGGCGGAAACCCTGTCTACTATACACTGGCAGATGTACCGTTTGCGATTGCTTTAAAGCAAGTTCCCTTCAGTATTCACCTTAGCCTGTACCAGGACGAGACTTCCGCACTCACCAACTGGCATGTGCCCGGCACCCATTTTCTGGAAACTTGGAGCGATGCGCGTGCTTATGACGGCACCGTTTCTGTTATACAGCCACTAATACAGCCTCTCTATGAGGGCAAATCATTTCATGATATGCTGGCTATGATGATTTCAGAGCCAGGGAGCGACTTTGACAGGATTCACGAGTCCTGGAAGGCAGAAAAGCCCGGTACTGGATTTGAAAATTTCTGGGAGAAAACACTCAACGAAGGTGTGATGGCTGGTACTGCCCTCCCTGCTAAGCTTGTATCACTTCGTGCAGATCTGCTTCCCGCACTGGCTTCAGTCCCATTTTCGGTGCCAGCACAAGTCGAGATAAACTTCCGACCCGATGTAACCATCCACGATGGCAGAAACTCAAATAACGGTTGGATGATGGAGCTGCCTAAGCCAATTACCCGGTTGAGCTGGGATAACGCGATCTACATCAGCCCTAAAACGGCAGTCGATCTAGGCATTTGTAAAGCCAGCGATATCAGCAAGCCTGATGGCGGGCTGAGCCTGGCAACGAACGATTCCCACTTCGACGAGCACGATTACAATTCCGCCAATGAACGAGTGGTTGTCCTCAAGCTGAAAGGCCGTTCACTCGAAGGTCCGATATGGATTGTGCCAGACCATGCGGATAACGCAGTAACCGTTCACCTGGGTTTCGGCCGTACTAAAGCTGGTAAGGTAGGAACTGGAGTAGGGTTTAACGCGAACTTACTGCGCACGTCCGATGCATCCTGGTCGGCCTCTGGATTAGAAGTAGGAATCACGGATAGAACGTCTATACTAGCGACCACGCAGTTCCACCATACGATGGAAGGACGAGATATCATTCGGATGCGCGATGTTTCGGAGTTCCAGAAAAGCCCTGAGTTCCCAAAAGAGGAAGAAGATGTGGTTGGGTCTACTAACGATCCCACACAGACCGCAGGACATGGTGAGCCTGGAGATTTTGGGGCAGGCGGTAAACTAGGCCATGAAGCTCCCATATCTCTTTACGACGGCAAAGATTTTAAGTACGACGGCTACGCGTGGGGAATGTCTATCGATCTCACTACTTGCATTGGCTGTAATGCCTGCGTGCAGGCATGTCAGGCGGAGAACAACATTCCTGTAGTCGGCAAAGATCAAGTGAAACGCGGGCGCGATATGCACTGGATACGCATCGACTCCTACTATAAAGGTCCGAATGTGAACCGGCCAGAAGGCACCTTTTTCCAAGCTGTAATGTGTATGCACTGCGAGCAGGCGCCCTGTGAACCAGTGTGTCCGGTAGCGGCAACAGTACACAGCCACGAGGGTCTGAACCAGATGGTATACAACCGCTGCGTCGGAACCAAATACTGTTCCAACAACTGCCCTTATAAAGTACGTCGTTTCAATTTCTACAAATACACGGCGGGCCAGCCGGACAATGCTCCAGGCAACTACGATAATCCTTCCATGAAACTGATTGCTAATCCTAATGTAACGGTTCGCGGCAGAGGGGTCATGGAGAAATGCTCCTTCTGTGTGCAGAGAATAAATGCCGCGCGCATCACTTCTAAAAAAGAGAACCGCCAGATACGAGACGGCGAGATAGTGACAGCATGTCAGCAGGCCTGCCCGACTCAGACGATCGTGTTTGGAAATATTGCAGATCCGGAATCGAAAGTTACCAAGCTCAAAGGCGAACCGCACGACTACAGCTTGCTGGGAGACCTCGGCACAAGACCGAGACTTACATATCTAGCTAAAATACGAAATCCGAACCCGGAATTAGTTTAACCAACGACCAAATCCTAATGCTGGAAATGGAGTACTAGTGTGGAAACCGAATTGTCACAAGAAGAAAAAAAAGCGCTGCTACAGATAGCATCTCCCAGTCAGCATTTTGTTGAAGGAGAGAAAAACTACGAGATTGTCACCGAGCAGATCGGCTCGATGGTTCTTAATCAAAAGAAACATGGCATTCCTTGGTTTGTCGCCTTCTTTATAGGTTTTGTGCTTCTGAATGTATTAATGGCATCGGTAGGATGGCTGCTATACAAAGGAGTGGGTGTCTGGGGAATCAATATCCCATCTGCTTGGGGAGCAGATATCATCAACTTTGTGTGGTGGATCGGTATTGGTCATGCGGGAACCCTAATTTCAGCTATTCTTCTACTGGCACGGCAGCAGTGGAGAAACTCGATCAACCGATTTGCAGAAGCCATGACCTTGTTCGCAGTTATGTGCGCTGGTCTCTATCCTCTTCTCCACACTGGCCGGCCGTGGGTGGCCTATTGGCTGTTTCCGTATCCCAACATTCTGGGAGCATGGCCGCAATTCAGAAGCCCGCTATTGTGGGATGTATTCGCAGTCTCGACCTATATGACCGTATCCGCTATGTTCTGGTTTGTTGGCCTGGTACCGGATTTAGCGCTGCTCCGTGATAGAACTAGTAATAAAGTTGTGCGATTTATTCTGGGAATAGCTGCGCTCGGCTGGCGAGGGTCGGCAAAACACTGGTATCGATATGAGATATCCTATCTTATATTGGCTGGCCTTTCGGCACCGCTGGTTCTCTCTGTACACACGATTGTATCCTTCGACTTTGCTGTTTCCCAGATTCCGGGCTGGCACACTACTATCTTCCCGCCTTACTTTGTCGCAGGTGCTGTGTACGCAGGATTTGCTATGGTACTTATCCTGATGATTCCTATCAGGGCATGGTACAACCTGAAAGACCTGATTACCATGAAACACATAGATTGGATGGCTAAGATTATGCTTACCACCGGTCTGATCGTGTTCTACGGCTATATCATGGAAAATTTTATAGGGTTGTATAGTGGAAACAAGTATGAAATGGCCATTGTCTACAATCGCTGGTGCGGCCCATATCGTGTAGCTTACTGGGGACTGATATTCTGTAATGGGCTTGCGCCTCAAATACTGTGGTTCCCTAAAGTCCGTGCGAATGTAAAGTGGCTATGGGCTTCATCACTCGTGGTTAGTATCGGAATGTGGCTGGAACGTTATGTGATTATCCCTGTAAGTCTCACACGAGACTTCCTCCCGTCTTCCTGGGGATACTACACACCTTCCTTCTGGGACTGGGCAATGTTCCTCGGAACAATTGGTCTATTTACATTCCTGATATTCCTGTTCACCAGGTTCCTGCCAATTATCAATATCTTTGAAGTAAAAGATTTGCTGCACCGTGAACGCGGCCATCATGCGCACGATGGTGATAATGAACAGCCTCTCGAACAGGCTAAAGTTCCCGTGCTAGCAGAGAAATAGAATGCCATGTGTGCTGGGGGTTAAAAACTCCCAGCAAGAAAATAAGTGTATCTTGAGTGGGTGAGGGTCAGCAGTTATGGCATCGACAATTTATGGTATGGTAGCAGAATTTAAAAGTGAATCCCAGATTCTAAATGCTGCTAAAAAAACAAAAGCGGAAGGCTATAACCGCGTCGAGGCTTACACGCCCCTTCCGGTGCATGGGCTCGCTGAGATTATCGGCCTTGATATCAAAGATACACTACTGCCCTGGATAATATTTCTTGCTGGTGTCGCAGGATTGGTAGGTGGATTTGGTATGGAGTGGTGGGTTAGTGTTATCGAATATCCACTGAATGTTGGGGGCCGCCCACTGCTAAGCTGGGTGCAATTTATTCCCGTAGCTTATGAATGTACCATTCTCGCTGCCGCTGGCGCTGCTGTGGTGGGAATGTTCGCGCTCAATGGGCTGCCGCGCCCGCACCATCCAATATTTAATGCGAAACGTTTTGAGCGCGCTTCAAACGACCGTTTTTTTCTCTGCATTGAAGCTGCAGATGCAAAATTTGATTCCAAAAGAACTGCTGCATTTTTGAGCACACTAGACGCATTGAGCGTGTCGGAAGTGGAAGACTGATGAACCGCAGCAATGATTTCCCAAGACAGAGAAGAGAATCCATGGAGACCATTCGTAAAATAGTGGCGATGGCAGGTGCAGCCGCAGCAGTGCTGACACTGACAGGATGTCACCTCGATATGTGGAGGCAGTCCAAAGTGCTTCCGCTTGGCTCTAACGACCTGTTTTTAAACCATCAGGCTTCCCGCCCATTACCACCCCATACCGTGGCTCGAAACCCATATGGTAATGATAAGAATGGCGATCTGAAAACAGACAACCCATTCTATACGGGATTTGAAAATGGAGTACTCGTAAATACTATTCCCGCAGAAGCTATGGAGCGGTTTGATGACGACAGACTCAAAATGGTGAAGCGAGGACAAGAGAGATTCAATATCTACTGTTCACCATGCCATGGGCGGCTCGGTGATGGTAAGGGTATGATTGCTCAGCGTGGTTTTAATCTGCGTCGGAAACCAGCTAACTACCATCTGGATAAAATTCGCCGCCTGCCAGACGGTCACTACTTCGATGTTATGACGAATGGATTCGGAGTGATGTTTTCCTATGCTTCTCGAGTTGAACCTGCGGATCGCTGGGCTATTATCTCATATATTCGAGCTCTGCAGTTGAGTCAGAATGCACGCATATCAGACATACCGGCAGAAATAGTTCCAGATTTAGATAAACCTGAAAAGTCCGAGAGTGATATTAAAGGAAGCGGAGCAGCAGGCGAATGAACAGTGAGCCATCTTTAGAAAACTCCATAAATAAGCTGCAGCGAATGGGCGGAGTAATCGCAGTTATCGGTGTTATCCTCGGCGCGGTAATGGCAATGGGGAATAGCGATCAGTTTTTCCACGCCTATCTCTATGGATACATATTTTGGGTGTGTCTGACGCTTGGCTGCCTGGGAATGACATTCCTGCATCATGCAATCCGTGGCCGTTTTGGAATTCCAGTTATTCGCATTTTTGAAGCTGGCGGCAGCAGTGTTAATCTGATACTGATGGCGATACTTTTTATACCTATCCTCATGGGATCAAGTCACCTCTATCCGTGGGCAAATGCAGACCTCGTAAGCAGCACAGAAGCTCTGAAATATCGAAGCGGGTTTATGAATACCGGGGGAGTGGGGCTGAGGACGGGTATCTATTTTGCCATGTGGGCGTTAGGGTCTCATCTTATTCATAAGTGGTCTCTCGATCTCGATGCATCCGGAAGCCCTCAGATAGCAGCATATCGAACCAGTCTGGGATGTGCAGGGTTGGTATTTTATTTTTTAACCTGCAGTTTCGCATTTACCGACTGGGTGATGTCGTTAGAGGCGAACTGGTACTCTACCATATACGGCGCCTGGTTCATTACTGGATCTGTGCTGCTTGCGACCGCTTTCACTACGCTATTAATGACCCGCTGGCACAAGCATGAGCCCTACCGATCCGTAATAGATATGAAGTTAGACTTCACACTCTGGCGAGATCTTGGTAACCTGATTCTCACAATGGTGATGTTCTGGGCATATACTTCACTGTCACAGTTTCTTATTATCTGGTCAGGTAATATACGTGAAGAGATCACATTCTACCTGGAACGAAATCAAGGTGCCTGGCTGATAGTAGGCACCTTCCTTATCTGCGGCCAGTTTTTCTTTCCGTTCCTTTGCCTGCTGTCCGGTAAAACGAAAAAATCACCAGGATGGAGGCTGTCCTCTCTGGCGATATGGATCATCATCATGCGCATGGTAGACATTGCCTGGATTATCATTCCATCCTACAGTAAGGCACACAATGTATTTTCTATACCAGTGCTGCTAGCCTATGCAGGATCCTTCCTCGGAATTGGCGGTATCTGGCTAGTGACCTTTACAACGCGGCTGAAGAGCGCTCCCGTTCTGCCAGCTTATGCAGTACTGGTTGAGGAGAGTCTGGGACATGCGTAAACAAGAAAATCCAATCATCGACCCGCTCACCGCACTAGGTTTTGAAGAGACTGATGTAGCATACAGGAAAGTCCTGCCCTGGATTCTGGCTCTCTTTGCATTTCTCGGCAGCTCTTCAGTAGTCGCATTCATTATGTACGGAATTCTTGTTCCGAAAGAACCAGAGCCTACTGCTTCTACCTTTCCTCCTGTTGAATCTCGCCGTCGACCTCCGGAGCCTATTGTCCAAGGTAATCCAATTGAGGATATGCAGAAATTCAGAGCAGGAGAAGAGAAAGCTCTCACGAGTTATGCGTGGAGAGATAAAAATGCTGGCGTAGTGTGGATCCCGGTAGAGAAAGCGATAGAGTTATTTGCAGCTCGCGGAGAACAGACTCCGCTCGGAGGATATGCTGTAGCGCCAGCAAACCCTGGTACAGAGGCACC
>JANXSG010000182.1 GCA_025352825.1 Chthonomonadaceae bacterium
GAGGGCGGGTCAAAAGTCTTTCTGAAATTTTCGATTGAAAAAAAACGCTCTACAATGCCCATACAAGCGACGAAGATTTTTTTGACGCTGATCTGCCATTGAAAAATAGCGACTTTTAGCCCATTTACAGTCCGAAAGAGACTTTTGACCCGCCCTCTTAGGGGGTCAGGCAAAAAAGGTTTAATCAGACTTTTGCAATTCTATACACGTTAAATATAAAAAAGGAATCACAGCAAAAAAACTTCCGCATTACAGAAAATCACTTGAGTAAATGGACAAATCTAAGGTGTTAATTGTACAGAAGTTCACTAGGAGATGAGTACAATGCGAAGAGCAAATGACGTAGCAATATATTTTCTATCTTTGAGCGATACGCAAGAGGGAGAATTTATCTCTAATCTCAAACTCCAAAAGTTACTCTATTACGCGCAAGGAGTACATCTGGCGCTGCACAATACACAATTGTTTAATGAGAATATTGAAGCATGGGCACATGGCCCCGTTGTCCCAGAAGTCTATCGCAAATATAAGACTTATGGTGATAACCCATTACATCTTCAAGATACCGAAGAAGTTCTCAATTTTTCAACAAATGAACAAGAAGTATTGGATGAGGTATATCAAGTTTATGGTCAATTTTCAGCCTGGAAACTTCGTGAAATGACACATGATGAAGATCCATGGAAGAATACGCCACAGAGCGCTGTTATCTCACCAAAAATAATTCAAGACTACTTTAAAATGCTAATTATTGACGATGAAGAAGTTTAAGGGTGTACAACCTACTCTGGGCAAGCATATACGCCCACAACCATCTGAGAGTAAATCGGACAATTTAGAATATCCAGTATTCTCTCTCCGATTCCTTGACAAAGATTACTGTTTGAGTTTATGCCAGCAGCAGGAAAAAGCTGCTTTTGCAGATACTTTGCATAAACTCAGTCAGAGGACGTGGGGCGATATCAGGCAGCTGAATCGCCACAAAGTAGGGTACGAAAAGATTGCTCGTTCTTTAATCAAGGGAAAGATTCCAACACACCTCACAGAGGATGTTGAACACTTTCTGGCATTTAGATTCTATGATATGGCTCCTATGGTAGGATATAAAGAAGGAACTGTGTTTTACGTGATATGGCTTGATCGTACATTCACACTTTATGAGCATAATTAATAATATTAGGAAGCCGTTGACAGGAAAAGTATGGATATTTATCCCGCAATAGATTTAAAAGGTGGAAAGTGCGTTCGTTTAGTACAGGGTCGTTTTGATGAGATAACAACTTACAGCGATGATCCTGTGGCTATGGCGCTTCGGTGGAAGGAGCAGGGAGCGCGATGGCTTCATCTCGTCGATCTGGATGGTGCGCGGACTGGCTGCCCTGATCTCTTAAATCGACAGGCTGTGCGAGATATTATTTCCACAACAGGACTTCCTGTACAGTTTGGTGGGGGAATTCGTGATGAATCCAGTGTGGCTGAGATGCTTGAGATTGGTGTTGCTAGAGTTGTGATTGGGACTGCCGCAGCAAAAGATTCAGCGCTGGCTGAGATGCTGTTTGCGAAGTATCGAGATCATATTGCGGTAGGAGTCGATGCCAAGTATGGGATAGTAGCCATACATGGATGGCAGGAACAGTCCGGTGAGCGAACCGAAGATTTTGTCCGCCGCATGGCGGACATCGGAGCAGCCCGCTTCATTTATACTGATATTGCACGAGACGGGATGCTGCAAGGAGTGAACATTGCTTCCCTGGCCGAAGTTGCTGCTGCAGTTCCAGTAGTTGCAGTAACAGCTTCTGGAGGTGTCGCCACTTTAGAGGATATTGCACTACTGCTCAAGCTCGAATCATCATCACCGAACGTCGACGGTGTGATAATAGGCAAAGCATTGTATACCTGCGGCGTTAATCTGCAGGAAGTTTTACACCTTGTGGAGAATAGTTTAGTATAACCAATTCAGCGTGAAGGAGCTATTGCCATGTTTGGTGAATTCATCGGGCTGGTAGCTGTTTGCCTAATCTTTAGTCTTCCGATATTTGCGGTTTGGGCTGAGCACAAGCGAAAACTGACTGAAATGCAGATGCGTATGGGAACTGGAATAGATCAAAATCTTCGTTCAGAACTAGAAGCGATGAAAAATGAAATTCGATCCCTGCGTGATACCACCACCCAGTTCGATATCAGCTTCGACACGGCGCTTCAGAGAGTGGATCTGCGTATGAGTGAACTGGAACGAAACTCTATCTCACCTAAATCTGGTGAACAGCAGACATATACTATCGGCAATAGATAACGGAGAGGGTTCATGCATTTTACCAGTCCGCTGAATCTCCTCTGGGCGTTCCCAATCGGCGGGCTTATCGTGCTCATGTATATCCTCAAGCTGAGGCGCAAGGATGTCATCGTCTCCTCCACCTACCTCTGGCGGCAGGTCATCCGCGATGTACAGGCCAACGCACCCTTACAGAAGCTGCGCAAAAATATCCTTCTCTTCCTCCAGCTTATCACCGCCGCTCTTATCATATTCGCGCTCGCCAGCCCATTCTTACGCACATACAGTATCGGCGGACGCCATATCGTCCTCATCTTAGATACATCCGCCTCTATGGGCGCCACCGATGTAAGCCCGAACCGCCTCGAAAAAGCCAAACAGATGGCACTCGAAACAGTCAGCAGTCTCCATCCCGGTGATATGATGATGGTGCTCTCCGCCTACTCTCGGCCCAAAACAGCCACAGGCTTCACCGCAGACCGCAGTGAACTCCGTCGCGCCATCAGCGGCCTCGCACTCCACGATACCGCCACCAATATCAAAGAGTCCATCACCCTCGCCTCCGATCTCGTCGCT
Source organism: Chthonomonadaceae bacterium (assembly GCA_025352825.1). Classification (GTDB taxonomy): domain Bacteria; phylum Armatimonadota; class Chthonomonadetes; order Chthonomonadales; family Chthonomonadaceae; genus JANXSG01. The sequence continues at coordinate 2,849 of JANXSG010000182.1, forward strand.
TCCCGTGCAGGCAGCGCACTCGGCCAGATCGAACTCTACTCAGACGGCGCCTTCGAAACCAACCCTGCTCCCTCCCCCCTCTCCCCTACACCCAACACCCTGAACCCTACCCCCTCCTCCACACCCTACCCCCTATCACCTACCCCCTATACCCTGCACCCCGTAGGAACCGCCCACGATAACGTAGGCATAACCGCCGTCGATTTCCGCAGGAACCTCGGCTCCGAACGAACCGTCCAGCTTATCGTGGTCACCCATAACTACTCGGATCAGCCCCGCAAATTCAACCAGGAGATCTACGCCGACGATAATCTGGTGGATGCGCACGAACTGTCGCTCCCTCCGAACGGAGAGGACACCCAGCCGTACGATATCCCCGAACCAGCCGCGCCAGTAAAAATGCACATCCATCTCGATATCTCCGACCAGCTAGCCGCCGACAACAACGCCTGGCTCATCTTCAAACCGCGCAAAACCCTCCGCGTCCTGCTCGCCGGCAAAGAAAACCTATTCCTCGAAAACGCACTCAAATCAGACCCTAGTGTCGATCTCAGCAAGACCGCTCAGTTCTCCGCATCCAAAGGCTTCGATGTCGTCGTCTTCCATGAGGTCGCACCCGCCCACCTGCCCCCCGGAAACTACCTCTTCATCCACTGCACCAGCGATCAGTCGCCCGTCACCACACAAGGCAGTGTCACCAACAGCTCCGTCGCCGACTGGGAGAAAGACACCCCCGTCCTGAAATATGTCGACTTCGGCACCGATAGATTCGCCACCGCCCTCAAAGCATCCACCGCCCGCTGGGCACGCGAACTCGCCGTCGGCGAATCAGGCTCCCTCGTCGCAGCTGGCGAGAAGTCCGGCATGCGCTCCGAATTCATCGGCTTCTCCATCACCGAATCGCTCTTCCCACTCCGAGTCGCCTTCCCCATCCTCATATCGAACAGCATCCGATGGCTCGGTACCGGCGATAGCGACAGCGAACTCTCCCAGATCGCAGCATCCAGCCCCATCACCATAACAGTACCGCCCGGTATAAAGAAACTCACCATCACCCGTCCCGACGGCTCCAAACGAGAAGCCAGCATAGGGGAACAGGGCAAAGCCATCTTCGACGAGACCAGCCTCGCTGGAATCTATACAGCATCAGCACCTAACTTCAGCTATAACTTCGCTGCAAACCTGGCCAGCGCCAGCGAATCCGACATTACGCCCCACTCTCTTGCCCCTACACCCTACGCTCTTTCTCCCGGTCATCGGGTAGCAAATAACTGTGACCTCATCCCCTGGATCGCCCTCCTCGCCCTGATAGTCCTAACCTTCGAATGGTACGTCTTCCACCGCAGGATTTTCGCCTCGTAATCTGGATCTTACAAATCTTCCTCTGAATTATACACATGAGGTAATTGCAAACGTCGGATATACACGCACATTTCAGCCCTCACCCCCTGCTCCTCTCCCAAAAACAGTAGAGGGGGTAACTTTAAATCGTTGGTTTCCAGTCTCCCATTTCGTGGGATTTATACTTATATTAAAATCAAAAACTCATATACTTTTGAAAAACCGATGCCATAGTCACCCCCTCTCCCGAAGCTTCGGGAGAGGGGGACAGGGGGTGAGGGCGTGAACGATTATTTTACTACTTTGAGACTTTTGCAATTACATCATATCATTCCTAATTTATTTGTCGATGGAGTCAGGAGGGAATAAGGTGTCATGATGTATCTGCTCTAAGCATCAATGGAAATTACCGAATACTCGTCATATTCGGTTTTGTATTAGGCAGATTCAACATCGTTTAAAATGTTTATGGTGAAGACAAAGGAGGATTCTAAAGTAGTCTGCGCCGTTTTATTAAACTTAATCCACCCAGGCACAGGATACTAAAAAGGGCAAATGTACAAGGTTCTGGAGTAGAGTTGGAACCTGAGCCAGAGGCAGGAGCCAGATCATCAAGGCCGTAGATATAGGCATTCTGAGACTGTGTTTTCGTGATCAGATTATAGTCGTATATGTGAGAATCTCCTCGCGAAGCGATGTAAAGATGGCCTTTGCTGTCGGTTGTTATTCCATCAGGAAATGAAAAATTCCCAAATGTGGAGACCTGTGCCAGGTTATTGGGATCCAGAGAATAGATGAACCCGCCATAGAGAGACGTAGCGTACAGTTTTCCCGTGAAAGGATCATAGGTGAGGCCATCAGCACTATCGAGGCCTGCAGACTGAAAGAGTATCGCACCGGTGGTGGGGTCTATTTGGGCGATGTATTTTGCGCCTGATCCACCATTCCTATTTCCAAGATTGGCAAATAAGCGGCCAGCGGAGTCGTAGGCGAGTCCTTCGGGTTCGCCGCCAGGTGATAGCAGCGTAGATAAACTGAGTGTGTTGAGATTAATTCGATCTATTTTTCCGCCATTAAACTCACTCACCAGCAGGCTGTTTCCGCCAGGTTCCAGAACCATATCGACTGGTAAATTCAGTCCTCCTGCCAGCAAACTGTCGGAGTTGAAATTCGGATCGTAACGCCGTACTTCACCGCTGTATAAATCGGTGTAGATAATTCGGCCAGTGGAATCGAATACCAGACTGTCTGCCCCAGCAGGAGTATTAAAGAGAGTGACGACATGAAGATTAGAGGTATCTACTTTAACAATGGAGGATCCTTCGAGCGAGGTCACATAGAGATTAGTTGCATGAGAATGTGTTTGAAAACCTATGAAAATCAGTAAGAATAGCAGAGCATTGCCGGCGAATCTTGGTCCGTAGAATATTGCATTGAAGTACATTAATATCTCCTGAAATAACCATCTGTAGAAAATGCATCATTTTTGGCACGAAGTTCCGTCTATTAACATTAGTTTTGTTTGACTTGATACAGCATACCCCAATTCTGCTATTTCACAAATCATGCCAATTCCTGGTTCGGATGCGTACATCATTCACAATGGTTATATCGCTGGTAGATTGGTGGCCTTCATTCCAAGTTTATCAATTTTCACTCATACTCTGAAATCCCTCTGCAGTACCGAGGTGTATCCTCCGATAATAACTATTGACACCGTCTACAGGAAACTTCAAACCGCACTGAGCATCCTGTTCCTAATCTGTTTTCCTACTTCGTCTACATCCTCGACGGGAGGCTCCCATGATTGAAAAGCTCTTTGGTGGTGATAATTTCATTGCCCAAACACGCGCTTTAGATGCAGCCGCTATGCGGCACCAGGCAAGCGCCAACAATCTTGCCAATGCAAACACTGCTAATTACAAAAGACAAGAAGTGATTTTTGAGGGGCGTCTTTCCTCAGCACTCTCACGAAGCAAAAATGCAAATGGAATTACAACGGGTGAATCAGTAGCTAGTGTACGCCCTCAAGTAGTTACCATGAATACCACCTCCACCCGTATGGATGGAAACAATGTGGACATGGAAGCGGAAAACGTCAACATGGCTGTGAATACTTTAAAGTATGAGGCGATATCTCAATCAGTAGGCGGCTATTTCGCAGCGCTTAAATCTGTAATTAATGGACGCTGATCCATAGTCTAAAGTTCGTTTAGCCTTTATTTTTTGAGAGGATAGTAGCATGTCAATCGGATCTTCCATGCAGATCAGCGCCTCTGGACTTACTGCAGAGCGGCTGCATTTAGATGTAATCAGCAACAATATTGCCAACGTCAACACTACTCGCGGGGCAGATGGCCAGCCTTTTCGCCGGCAAGAGGTGCTCTTTGCCGCACGGGAGGGCAGCGTATTCTCCAAGCAGCTCGCCTTTGCTCGAGGCCAGCAAAATGGCAGCGGGGGTGGTGTAGAAGTGACCGGCATTCGGCCGGATACGGCACACGATTTCAAAGTTGTGCACGATCCCGGGCATCCTGATGCCGACGCAAACGGGAATGTGAAGCTGCCAAATATCGAACCAGTGGTTGAGATGGTGGATATGATTTCTGCCACTCGCGCCTATGAAGCAGGGGTGACCGCGATTTCCTC
>JANXSG010000191.1 GCA_025352825.1 Chthonomonadaceae bacterium
GAGTGGCATCACTATGACAATTCAGAATTACAGCTTAGTTGGATCGAATCTGGAGAAAATAGATGAAAGAGCAGATAGAAGTGAAATCGCTCGACTCGGAAAGATCAGGAATTGAGAGAGCTTTGAGGCGTGCCTACCAGCGTGCAAGAGAAGAAGCTATCCGAGCTCATACCTGCCTTATCGTTAGAATTGATGGAAAAATGGTAAGGATAGATCCCTCAACAGAAAATCCAAATACACAATATTAATGAATAACCAGCGGAATCTAATTTCACCTCAAAATGTGACTACAAATCCACTTATTGGTTCAGAAACTTCTTCGCAAAGAACATTGAGGCAACGAACAAAGTCTGTAGCACTTCGAGTTACGTGAAGATATAATTCCATGCCATTAACAAAGAATTGTTTATATCGATCATGGGCTTTCGCTGATTGAGGAATTGAAGTAGTGATCAGATATCTGTCTCCACTATGCTGTCCACTGAAAGGCAGATTTGGGATTTTGCCTCTCGTAAACAGCCATTCAATAATTCCCTGAGAATATTCTCGCCAAGTAGAGATCCTTTTTGAAGTTCCATCCGGAAATGTAAGGATTTTAGGTTTCCATCCCTGTATCTCTCTTTCTCTGACCTTCAGATCGGACAAGGATAATTTTATGGATGATGAGATTGCACGCGAAGGAGGAAGTTCAGTGGAAGCTGGAGGAATCGTAACTGGGGATATGGGAGGTTGCCTACTTGTAACAGATGCATGATGCCAATTTTGGAAAAAAGTAACTACATCTGAAGTAACAATTGATGTCAAACCTAATTTGCCCCTGATGCAGTTGGTTATAGATTTAATTAATTCACTATTTGCGGACTGCAATTGCAATTTTAGCATCGTGGCTAATCGAGTGCGAAGTGCAAATCTTTCGATTTCAGCAGATTGAACAGATTCTTTGTTCAGCGCTGATAACATCTCTTCCAGTTCTTCACTACATTCCAGTCTGGCTATAGTAATTAGTCTTTCGGCTGGTTCTACACCAACAATATGATCATCATATAGTCGCCATTCTCTCCCGTTACTAAGCACTACCCAACGTTTACCTTTGGTATGTGCATAATTTAACGCTTGTATAACGTGGGAGTCAGCTAGATTATCCTGCCACGTTTTCGCCTCCAGGAACCATGTATATTGCGTATCTGGCAAAATCGTATAATCAGGAAATCGACCAGCCCCATCATGAGCCTGGATATCGAACTCATGATGCTCATATCCACACTGTATCAGAAGAGGGGTAATAACTCGTGAACAGGTATTTGCTTCGTTGGATGGTCGAGTTGCAGAATCTGTAATGTAAGCGCGAATGCGGAGCAACTCTTGCTGTAGGTTCATAACATAGTCTCCACGTGACAAAAAAGGAACTTAGAACAACCATTCGTGATGATCAGTAATATTTCCTGCTTATCTACCGTAATCAATCGTCGTGAATCCATATATGGTAGACTGAAAGGATTGAGGAAACTTAGGCGAATCACATGTGTACCACCGTTCGTTCACCGTTGGTGCGCCATTGATTCACCGTTTGAGAACGCAGTATCAGCTTGGAAACGTCTAAGTATCAACTTTGTCACACTCTCGCTCACACGGCGTCTCACCTAGTGAATATGCGAGTTCAACCCCGGATGGTTTAAAATAGTGATTAGTGGGAATCGCATTCCTTCTAAATATACCAATACATATCAGTTAGGAGTAACAAGATGTTGACTCTGGATAGAATTATATTCGATCCTGCCAACATGGGCGGCAAGCCTTGTATCCGGGGCTTACGCGTTACCGTTGGAACCGTTGTTGGATTACTAACCTCTGGATATGACAATAAGGCGATATTAGCCGCCTACCTATAATATTAAATGGGCAAAATACAAAAAATATTACGTCTTAATATTTTAGTTACTAAAGGTCAATATCATGACTTTATACAACGTGATGCTCGAAGGTACTGATGAGGATAGTCCCTTCCTCGTAACTATTGAAGTCATTGGCGTTGATAAGAATCAAGCAAATACCCATGCCCTTGCAGGGTCATGAAGGTAGGACTTAATATTCTTGGAACAGATGAAATCGAAGCACAATATCATGTAGATGACTCTCTTCAACCCGGTGTAACGCAAAGATATGGTAAAATAATTTATGTAAAATAAGAGATAAACAATGTCCATTTATATTTGCTTAATAACCCAGCTTCCAATAATTGATATTAGTAACAGTTTTGATGAGAATATATCACTTGAGGAAGTAACTCTGCTTCCAATTGGGCGGGCAACACTTGGTCAAAGACCAAAGGGTAATGCATATCTGGTCACTATTAGAGGGTGTTCCACAGATCTTAACGGTATGGGTTCGAGTAGGAAAAATTGTCCGCATCTCTTTATCAATGGAATTCAGAAAATCCTTGAAAAATCCGTATCCGTCTCCTTTTTAACCCATTGGTTTACGACATTTATTACCGAAGAAGAGGTTCATTGTAAGGATACTTTACATATCCAATTATCAGAGTTTGTAAATTTGTTCCCCAAGTTAATTGCAAATGACATTCGATATACTGTTATTGGACTGTCAGTCGAAATAACGGACAGTCCAATATTAGTATATCGCCGCTCGGGTAGACTATTCAAATCTCAAAAGTGAGGAACCCAATATCTTATCGTTCAGACACCTCCGGCTGTGCTATAATACAGTATCGCAAGGAGAGAATGATGGCTGAGCAGTTCGATGTAATAGTAGTTGGAGCGGGGCACGCTGGATGTGAAGCGGCGCTGGCTTCGGCACGGATGGGCTGCAGCACTGCTCTGGTCACGCTTAATTTCGAACGTATCGGGCACCTGCCTTGCAACTGCTCCATCGGCGGCCCGGCCAAGGGTCATTTGGCGCGGGAAGTAGATGCTCTTGGTGGTGAGATGGGTGTCAACACCGACAAGACCCTCACCCATATTCGTATGGTAGGCACGGGTAAGGGGCCGGCAGTTCAGACGCTGCGAGCTCATGCCGATAAGAATCTCTACCCGATCTCTATGCGATCAGTTCTGGAATCCACTCCTAATCTAACGCTGCTGCAGTCATCCGTCGAAGACCTGATTGTTGAAACTGCCGGGCATACTTCCGAAGTGGTCGGTGTACGGCTGAATGATGTCAGTGAGATATCTGCCAAATCTGTAGTGATCACCACCGGAACGTTTCTGAACGGACTCATGCACTGCGGGACGACCAAGACTCCTGGCGGTCGGCATGGGGAAGCGAGAAGCGAGGGGCTTTCCGGCACACTGGATAGACTCGGTTTCAAGATTGGCCGTTTCAAGACCGGTACGACACCTCGCATAAATCGCCAGACCGTAGATTTTGACCATACGGAACCATCCCCATCAGAAGATTGTCAACCGTTTTCATTTTTGCATGATTCACTCTCACCAGGACGACCACTGCTCCCGTGCTGGCAGATACACACAAATGAAGCTACACACAGTGTGATCCGTGAAAACCTGCATCTCTCGGCGATGTACAGTGGCCAGATTCAAGGGATTGGCCCGCGATTCTGTCCCAGTATCGAAGATAAGATTGTTCGTTTCGCAGACAAGGATTCGCATCCCGTCTTTCTCGAGCAGGAGACATGGGACGGCGATTCACTTTATGTTCAGGGTATGTCCACCAGCCTGCCAGCGGAAGTTCAGATCGCTTTTCTGCGCACACTTCCCGGGTTGAGCCATGTGGAGATGCTCCGAGCTGGCTACGCGGTCGAGTACGACATGGTATTCCCGGATCAGCTCCATGCCACTCTTGAGACCAAGACATTGCGGGGACTGTATCTGGCAGGCCAGATCAACGGAACCAGCGGATATGAAGAGGCAGCCGCGCAAGGTATTGTCGCCGGGATAAATGCAGGACTCAGGGCGCAGGGACGGCCGTCGATCGTCTTCGAACGACAGGGCAGCTATATCGGCGTCTTGATCGATGATCTGGTGACTAAAGGCGTCAGTGATCCCTACAGAATGCTCACGTCCCGCGCAGAGTATCGGCTTCTGCTCCGCCACGACAACGCTGATCTCCGGTTAACTCCAATCGGTAAAGAAGCAGGAATCGTCTCGGATGAGCGATGGAACCGATTTACGGAGAAACGAACCGCCATTGAGATAGAATCGGCTAGATTTGCGAATACATTTATCCATTCCAGAGACAAGCATTACTTTGCATCGTTGAACACCGCTCCGATTTCCGACGGTAAAGTCTCATTGAGAATGCTTCTGCGCAGGCCGGAACTGAATCATGAAATCTTGGCAGCGTTTGCCAGAGAACAGGGACTGTTTACCGAAAACAGTTCGATCTCAACACCTGTAGCGCAGCAGGTAGAATTGCAGGCCAAGTATGAGGGCTATATCACCCGTCAGGAGACTCAGGCCGCGCAGTCGACCAAAATGGAGATGATAGACATTCCGGATGATGTCGATTATACCATCCTGCCTTCTCTCTCTCACGAAGCGCGGGAAAAACTTGGCCGAATCCGCCCAATATCTCTTGGTCAAGCAGCGCGCATTCCCGGATTGAGACCCGGCGACATGCAGATACTCTACATCCATCTGGCGCAGCGTACAAGATCTCTCATCACCCCCACTCCTGTTTTTGGGAGAGGGGGCAGGGGGTGAGGGCGCCAAGAATTGGTTTAGCAGGAATTACCGCACATCACTTAGAAATAGTATTCTACTTGACAGACTGGTATAAAATCACTATAATCTGCATAAAGTAATGATCAGGGTGATATAAACCGGGTGCAGAAAGTTGTTTCTCTGCCATCCCAGGTAACCTGAACAGGGAGATACGTAAAGCTATGGCTGGTGTAGTCCTCAAAAACCTCACGAAGTCCTTCAACAAAGTCACCGCAGTAAATAGTATAAATCTTGAGATACTCGATAAAGAATTCATGGTACTCGTCGGTCCCTCAGGCTGCGGAAAAACCACCGCACTCCGGATGATAGCAGGGCTGGAAGAGTCCACCAGCGGCGATATTCTGATCGGCGAAAGACTCGTTAACGATGTCTCCCCGAAAGATAGAGATATTGCGATGGTCTTCCAGAACTACGCTCTCTATCCGCATATGTCCGTCTTCGATAACATGAGTTTTGGTTTGAGATTGAAACGCACCCCCGCCGGTGGTGTATGGCCCTTCAACTCAAAGAAAACTTTTTCAAACGATGAGATCAGCCGACGAGTGACGGAAGCAGCTGAGATACTCGGGTTGAAACCACTTCTTCAGCGCAAACCAAAAGAGCTGTCCGGAGGGCAGAGGCAGCGCGTTGCACTAGGCAGAGCAATTGTGCGTGAACCCAAAGTATTCCTTATGGATGAGCCGCTCTCAAACTTGGACGCAAAACTTCGTGTGCAGACTCGCGCCGAGCTGATTAAGCTTCATCGCCGCTTGGGAATCACCACAGTCTATGTGACTCACGATCAGGTGGAAGCAATGACCATGGGTGATCGTATTGCCGTCATGAGCAACGGAATCATCCAGCAGTGCGACAAACCCCTCACGCTGTACAATCACCCTACCAACCTATTTGTCGCAGGATTCATTGGTTCACCTGCGATGAATTTCGTCAAGGTCAAGATTGTACAGGACGGAGACAAGCTCATTGCCGATGCTGGCAGTTTCAAGGTGGAGCTTCCGGCCGATCAGGCAAATCGTGCGCGAGATCATGTAGGTAAAGAGTGTACATTCGGGATTCGCCCGGAAGATATCTACGATAAACAGTTGATCGCGCTCGTGCCTTCCACTCCCGGAAATACTATTAAAATGGATGTGGATGTGGTGGAACCCCTGGGCAGCGATGTAGAGATGTATCTTAAAAATGGCGACATCACACTCATTTCACTGATCGACAGCGCATCTCCTGCCAAAATGGGCGATAGCATAGAAGTGGTTCTCGATATGAAAAAATCGCATCTCTTCGACACCCAGACCGAACAGGCGCTCTACTGAGCATGTCAGCGGTAAGTACAAACAGCACCGAACATAGTTCTGAAAAAGTTCTTCAGGCGAAAAAGTTAAGTCTGAGCTATTTCGATGGAGATCAGACGACACACGCCCTTCGCGAGCTTAATCTGGAAATTCCCACTCGAGGCTTTTTCGGGATTATGGGGCCGTCTGGTTCTGGAAAAAGTTCTCTGTTATTTCTCCTTAGTGGCCTAAAACAGCCCACCGAGGGCGAGGTCATTCTGCAGGATCGTTCTTTGCGTAGTCTCTCAGAATCGGAAAGAACTGCTCTTCGCCGTACTCGCTTCGGTTTCGTCTTCCAGCAGCCATTTCTGCTCAACTATCTCTCTGCCCGAGAGAATATCATACTGGCAGCACGAACTGACGATCGAGACAAAGAGAATCGTGTAGATACTCTCATGTTTGAGTTAGGCATATCGGCCTTAGCTCAGCGTAAACCTGCGCATCTCTCAGGAGGTGAGAAACAACGCGTAGTGGTGGCCCGCGCGATGGCCAATATGCCGGATGTTATTTTTGCTGATGAGCCTACTGCCGCATTAGATCATGTGAATGGCCGTACAGTAATCGAACTGCTGAGCAGATATCGAGATCGAGGTGCGGTGGTGGTTGTTACTCATGACCCAGCCATGCTTACTAACGCTGACCATATTTTTCATTTGGCAGATGGTGTCCTCGAAAGAATTGAATATAATTGACAATAACTGGTTCAAAACTATTTGACTAAAGGAGAGTTAACACATGGCATCAAGAACGGTAAATTTCAAAGGGTCTCCGATTAGTGTAGACGGCCCCGAATTAAAGGCAGGCGACAAAGCGCCGGATTTTAGACTGCAGCTTCGCAGCGCCGCTGGCATAGCAGATGCATCGTTATCTGATTTTGCCGGCACAACA
>JANXSG010000201.1 GCA_025352825.1 Chthonomonadaceae bacterium
GTGGCGAATACATTTTTTCCATCGGTTTCAAACTGCTTGATCGCGAAAGGATGGTTGGAATTGAAAAGCTTAGAAGCATTGACAGCCGCTGCCCGGATAGTCTGGAGAGAAACACCCTCACCTCTAAACAGTTTAATCATATATAGTTCCAGCAGATCGTCAAAAGTAATGATGGTTCGGTCAAAGCGATTTCGTAGATCACGAGAGAATACTGGGCTGGCATTTTGGCGTCCCGCTTCTTTTGTGAATATATAACCATCTGCCCAGCGGCGTACAGTTTGTGTTTTTATACGAAGCAACCGAGCAGCTTCTGGGAGGGTGTATAGACCAACACCTAACAATGTTTGTGCCATGATCTCACATCCTTTCATAAAATTCGTTAATGTGGTGATGTACCTTAACTATTCTATACGGATTGTTGACTTTCTGTCAATAAATTTCAACAATTCTCACCTGTCTAAAGCTCCAAGCATGGGTTTCTATCAAGGTCCGAATCCCCGCCCGGAGGGCGGCTGGCCGCAGGCCTCCCAGACAGGTCGTTTACGGCCTGGAACCCACGATCAAATTAATCGTTACCCGAACGGCACATGTACTCCATCGCCAGGGCGGCGTTCTCCTCGACCATGCTATCGTTATCACCACGGTGCATTCCTATATTCACCACATCGTCGGTTTTGATATTTTCATACACATACTCGAATGCCATTCGCGCGTCGATCCGCCCAGCGCCCATGAACTGAAATCTGATACTTGGCTGCTACATTCCACAAACAGAGGCAGCCGCAAGAAACTTATCAGACAAACAGATTTGAGGAGCAATATCGGTGGAATGCACGGTATCGACCAGGCAGGCTCTTCTGCCAACGACATCACCTCAGGGGCAGCGCAATGGAACAGATAGATAAGCGCCGAACTCGAGAACAAAGTCACAGGAGATACAGGCATGCACTCTCCCCTGTCGGTTGTCGAAGACCGCGCTGTCTGCAAGTGGATAGACCGGCTGGTGCCACACGCCCGAATGCAGGTTGAGCCCCATACTCCCATCACAATAGAAAGCGACGAAATCTTCCAGGCGCACATCGTCTCCCGGAAGAGCCAGCAGCGCGACAAAAGGCAGGCCATCTCTCGAATAGAATAGCTGTCCACCGTCGGGATGGTAGTTTGCCTCGCACACGAATATACGTGACTTGGTTTCTGGTACAGTCGATTCGGAAGCGACAGCAGGATCATCGAACCATCCTGTGATATAGTGGCCATCAACAGCGTGATTGTGTGCATACATCAAGCTGCCAACCCGGAATATCTCGAATGAGCCTTCTGTAGTGCCACCCTGATTTCCAGTTCCCTCATCGATTGGGCGCCAGCCTGGTGCCGGCCACGTAACGATCTCAACTTCGGCATCGATGAAACTAGTCGTGAGAGTAGCGTATCCGCGCACCGACTCATTCGAAGCCACTTTGAGCGGGACTGGATGCACCCGGATGTTTTCATTCTTCAGGGAAGGCATCCCTGAAGCGGAATCATCGTTCTGTGAGATTGCCAGTGTCATGCTGATTGTTCCTTGAAATAACTTCAATAGGCTCGATAAATTTGATTTTGAGATCTATCATATTTTCTCCATACAACTAGCGAAACCCTTTGTCTGCGAAGCCAGGCTATCCAATTTCATACGGATATATCCAGATAGCCACCACACAATAATTGGGAGCAATATGCAAATTCAACGCCGAGGTAAGTATCTCTTTAGCAATTTAATGTGTTTTGAATATATAGAAAGCGATTCTCATTCTGATCGGAGGTAGGCTTGAAGAAAAACAGACACAGTAACTGCACGAACTTGAATGTAATAGAAATACTTTGCGACATCCAATCTCATGATAGCTCTGTACGCGCCAAAGCTGTTCGATCGCTCTGTCCTTGCCACGCCGGGTGGGAGGTGTTCGAACAAAATATCGGCATCGTGAATCTCCTTCAGAAAGACCCTTGACCAAAAGTGCGTGCCAATGCACTGCACGTATTCGAGGATGCTGGAGAGATGCAGAGCGAAGGCTATCCTACCAATCCACGCGAAAACTCCAACGAGATGCTTCGAACAAAAAGAGTTTCTCGGTTCCGCCCATGTGCAGATGATGCTGCCAAGGGTAAAAAAGACAACACTCATCGAATTGCTCGTAAGGGCAGGAGATAGCAGAACTGTAGATACCCCAATGTTGCCTCAGACGGCTGAATTTGTGGCTGCTCTAACTCATGCTGGAATTTTTCTGGACGTGAATTACGTAAAATACAGTGTAGTTAAACGGTCGTGATTTCTCGAAATTAGAGGAAAGACAATGATAAATACAGCGTCACAAGAAAACAACCAGAAGAACTTCCCCGTACCCCAGTGGGTACACTATTTTACCGACGAGCAGTTTGTACTATGGTGCAAACAGCGAAAGCTTCATATAGCCACGAGTGTGCGCCCCTTCCCAGAGGATGAGCGGGATGCGATCTTCCGCTACATGGTGCGGCAGCGGCTTGTAAATTAATCAGTTCAAAGGCCAGATGATATTCAATTCATCTGGCCTTCGTACTTTCATCGTCTACCTATCAATCTCATCCCCTCACTTTCCATTTTCAGTTTTCTTCAAAACCCACTGCCTATTACCTCATTAGTGAGGAATAATTTTCGGGAACATAAAGTTGCGTACAGATGTCTTTCTTACAGTTCTGCAATTTTGATACATTTAATGCTTATCATAGCAAATCACATTTTGATTGGTCTCATATTTGGTAAGTGCTCTCTTTTTCATTTGTCTAATTTCTGACTTAGGAATGCCATTCTCCTGTGTTATGAAGTGAAGATCTGCAGTTTGTTATGAGCGTTGATTCGATAGTTACTTTATGGGCACTTGAATGCTCAGAAGTTGGGTATTCGCCGTGAAGCTTTGTGACCAGGAAGGAAATTTATTATGCAGTCATCAAAAAGGAACCGCCCTGTAATTCTTTTGGGAGCATCATTCATCGGGGTTGTCATTGCGGCCTGTTACGCTCCTGTTTTATTTGCGGCATCTAGTAACATAAAAGCAGATGGACCAAGAAATTCTGGTACTATCCATTCACATAAACGAGGCGACGCAAAAGCGGGACGAGATGTATTCCGTTTTGAAACTTTCGGTGATGAGGGATTTTGGACAGATGCTGCCCGTATGCCCCAGGGAATGATGCAGTCGAAAATAACGCCGCTCCAACTGCTGGATTCTGGTGTACAGATGGATTCAGAGGCTATTCCGGCCGATCTAAAAGCAGATATTTCAAAAGAGTTTAAGACTGATCTTTCTCCAGCAAATGCACCTCTATTGAACGACCCGCAAACAACGCTAAAACTGGTAAATGCAAATGCTGTTATCGGTATCGTTGCAAAAGACAGTAATGGTGATAGCACAATTGATATAGAGAACGGCGACAAAGTAGGAATATCTTGCGCGCTCTGCCATACCATTACGGATAACTCCATATTCTCTAAGCCTGGCAATGGTTCAGTTGGTCGTCGTCGCGATGGCCTAACACCATACGGTCTTAATGTAGGCAAATTGCTCGCAACAGCGGCCAACTCCCGGGTCTTCTGGCCAATTCTGCAGCACGACAACGGAGGTAAGACAATCGGAAGAGCACCGAAGGGGCTTAAGCCCAATTCTTCCGAGGAAGAGGTAGATGCTTACCTGAGTAATCCAAAATATTTCCCTGTTGGTACATTCGATGACACACCCGATGGCATCGGAAACTCAATTATAATTCAGCCCCTGTTTCGCCAGGACTTGGCCGGGCCATATGGAAGTTCGGGACAGAATGCGGTGCTAGACGATTTTAGTAATACTGCCTATACTATTCTGTTCGATCCTACTACTCTCGTATCTCCAGGAGGACGCAAATTCCTTCAGATAATGGCTGGAAGCGACGGCATTAAACTCGCGGATAGTTACGAGAAAATCTTAAAGGAGACAGGAGTAACTGGTTATCCATATATACATGCCCGCAGCGGCCGCAAACCGGGCGAGGAGAAAAGCCCTGTGGGGCTGCGAGTCGACAATCAAAAACTTTTGGATTTGAATGCTTATCTCGACAGTCTCCCAGCACCTCCCGGAGTTCATACAGACAGAACCGCCGAGGCACGTGGGCGAGAACTCTTTCGTTCGCATTGCACCAGCTGCCACAATGTAGATCAGAGTAAGCCTGTTCCGGCTATATTCATACCTATGAAAACAATCTATCCTGGATACCGTCCGGTAGTGATGGCAAAACGCAAACCGCCGCTTAGTCCTGTCCAGAATTCACCCGGCACCTTCGACGATAAAATGATTGTGGTTGATGCAAGTGGTCGAGGTGAGATTCGAGGGAATGCTTTGCCGCTGCTTCTCGATCTGGCGCGAAAACCCAGGTTCCTGCATGATGCCTCGGTGATCGGATTAGACTCGCTACTTAATCCATCACGCGGTTTGAAAGCGCCGCATCCTTTTTATCTATCACAGAAATCGCAGCGTACGGATATGGCAGCCTTTCTGAAGGGACTGGATACCAGGCAAAGATAAGCTAATGCACGGTTTCCATACAAGGTTAACCTCGTAAAGATTACTGATTGAACCTGTATGTGTACTTGATTTTATGTAATTGCACTACGTTTTATATAGATTAAACCTATATATATCTAACGGTCAGATGTAATAGTCCAAATCAATGCCGTTAATCGTTCAAAAAATAGGAGTAATCTATAATGATAATTAACCGAAAGTTATCTTTATTTTCCATTGTGTCCCTTACAGCCGTAATGACGGCATCCGCACATGCGGCAACTTTCACGGGGTCTCAGACAGTCGGTGGTTACACCTATGACGCGTCGGCTGGTTTCACCTACGACAGCATCAATCATTTGCTGTCCATCACATTGCAGAACACTGCGGCCAGCCCGGTGACCAACCAGGGCCAGACTCTCTCCGGAATTTATTTTGATGTAACAGGCAATCCTGTCCTTACTGCAAACTCCGCGAGTGTGGGTTCCGGGTCTACTATAGTAAATGACTCACCCAACTTGGATGATAGTAAAATTGGTCAGGAGTGGGCTTTCCGAAACAATATGGTCGCAGCAGATGCTTCCTTCACGGATGCTCAATACGGGATCTCTTCCACCGGGCTGGGAATATTTGCTCCTACAGATCGTTTTGATACATCTGGTAACCTGGCAGGACCAGGCAGCGGAAGTGTCGCAGGCGATGATTTCAGCATCGTTCCTGCTTCACAGGCGTCCTATACTTCAGGAGGGCTAACTGGAACACCGTTCACTCAAAGCTCGATGGTATATGTTCTCAATACACCGACAAACTTCGTTTTGAATAATAATATTAAGAACGTTGTTTTCCACTACTCATCCGCTCAGGAAGGTCAATCGACTACCGGGCATTCACCGGACGTTCCAGAGCCGGGTACACTGGCAATGCTGATCGGTATAGCTCCGATCGGAGCAGCCTATCTGGCTCGCCGACGTAAAATCGGAAAGATCAGTTAATTCTCCAGTTTATAGAGGATTACAATCAAGCAAACAACCGCTGCACCACTCTGGTGCGGCGGTTGTTTTTATTCATGCAGTATGTCTCATCTTGCTCTAAAGAGCAGAACAAGTTGAAACACAATTCTCAATATATAGATATAATACAGAAACAAGAGCAGTAGATTCCTGTCTGAAAGTCTAATTATCACTTATAATGTAAGTATAGATTTGAATTCAGGAGTTCTGAAGGATGAGTTTGAAACAACCGCCAGCAGTTTTTTTCTGTGCAGCCGCTTCGGTAGTGCTGCTTGCCTCTATAACTGTCGCCGCCCAGGAGAATAAATCAAAATCTGCTACAACACCCCCTGTTGCAACAGTCCCCACTGCAGTTCAGGCAGAGTTTTTTGAATCGAAAGTACGCCCGCTGCTGCTCCAGTACTGTTCGGGATGCCATGGGGAGAAGATAGAGTCTGGCGGACTTCGACTCGATTCACTTCAGAATCTCCTCAAAGGTGGAGGGCGCGGTTCTGCGCTGATGCCAGGTGTTCCGGACAAGAGCTTACTCATTCAGGCGATCCACTATCAGTCCTCTCCCAAAATGCCTCCGTCGGGCCCGTTAAGCGATGCCGATCAGCGTACTCTGGATGACTGGGTGAAGATGGGCGCACCCTGGCCGGGCGCAAAGGTCTCAAAGGAGACCATGCAGGCGGCACAAAGCGGCGGCTATGTAATCACACCCAAGCAGAAGAGCTTCTGGTCGTTTGTCCCGGTACACAAGCAGGCTCCCCCGAAGGTTAAGAATCAGAAATGGGTAAAATCCCCTATCGACAGTTTTATTCTGGCTAAGCTGGAGGCGCAGGGACTTCAGCCTGCGCAGCCTGCTGACAGTAGAACTTTAATTCGCCGCGCCACATTCGATCTTATTGGGCTGCCGCCCACACCGGAGGAGGTAGACGCATTCCTGTACGACAAGTCTCCAAATGCCTATCCAAAAGTGCTGGATCGCCTCCTGGCTTCTCCGAAGTATGGAGAACGGTGGGGCAGGCGGTGGCTCGATGTGGTGCGATACTGCGACTCTTCAGATGCTCGAGGACTTGGCTCCGATGGTGACTTCAGTGAAATATGGAGATATCGAGACTGGGTAGTCAATGCTCTGAACCATGATATGCCCTATTCTGAATTCATGCGGAATCAGGTAGCCGGTGATCTCCTGCCAGTGAAGCAAATCGAACTGCCTGGTACAGTGTACTTTATGTGTGTAAGGGGATCGAATAACCTGCCAGTGAAGCAAATCGAACTGCCTGGTACAGTCCGGCGCGCAACACCTGGAGCCTCCTCATCACCAGCGATGAATTCCACCGGTATAGCAAATATACAAGGAACTATTGCGACCGGAATGTTGGCTGTTGGGAACTGGGGCAACGGTGATGCAGACAAAGAGAAGATTCTCACAGATATCGCAGACGATCAGGTGGATGTAGTCAGCAGGGGGTTCATGGGGCTGACTATCGCTTGTGCAAGGTGCCACAATCACAAGTTCGACCCTATTCCCACCAAAGACTATTACGGCCTAGCGGGTATCTTTATGAGTTCGCATATCCTTCCGAAACTCACGCCGAAAGGCGC
>JANXSG010000222.1 GCA_025352825.1 Chthonomonadaceae bacterium
GACTCGAATGGCATCGAAATTCGGGATACAGTTGGTAATGCAGCAGCAGATTATACAGATCCATTTTATTTAGAAAGTGATAGTGAGGATACTTCAGAACCAGAAAAACTGCGTCGTATCGCAGCCTGCCGCTGTCTTGCAGATGGACTCCTGGACTATTCATTAACGACCAAAGAGACTGAATTAAATATCGAACCAATGGCGATGGAGGATCACGGGTTGCTTTATCTGCCGTTCAAAATCGGCGGTAATTCAAACCGTAAACGGACAGTTGTTCGGTTAGAAACCACAGTCTTTCTCCGCGATCTCCAGAAGCGTACCCTAGAGAATACAGAGACAGGGGGCCGTTACCGAGTGAAGGCACGCGTCGTTGAAGTATTGCGCGAGGAGCATGTGCAAGTAATTTCTTTTCATATCCCGCCTTCTTTGGCGGACAGCTGGAATAAGTTCATTCGTACACGACAGGATGTATTCAGGATAATTTCCAAACCAAGAGGTGCAGCGGATGGATTAGTCGAGACAGTAGAACTTACAACGTCGTTCAGTAACCTGGTTCAGAAGTATGTTCAAGCATATCACGATTTGTTAGACGATGCAGGGGATGTCTGGCAAAGCGAGCAGGATAAGACCATGCTAGCCAACCTGTTAGAAATAGACACGCTTACAATTGATTTGGGTACGGGACGCCGTGCCACCGTCCTATTACCGACGCATCCTTTACGATTGCTTTGGTATCTGGCTTATGCACGCTGGGTCGAAGATATTGCTGCAAAATTGCGTACGATGGCTTCTCGTGATCGCAAAGCGAGATTCTCGGCAGCTTCACTTTCCAGGATTGCACCACTGAATCTGCCTGCCTTTCTGGCTCGAAAACCTGGCAGTGCAGATTCAGAAATATTTGCAGATAACCTCAATCTGTTTTACGGTGTTCTACTACCGATGGATACAGGCGATCCAGGCGCTCTATTGGGGGAAGTGGCTCGCGCATTAGGCTTTGAAGGGCTTTCCACAACTTTGACAGATGTTCGCCCGGAACACCTAGCTGAAGAGATCAAGACTTATGCACAGACACATCCCTACTTACAAACATTACGCGTCAACGCTATCAATCCAGGTTCTGGTGAATTTTTACAAAATGCTTTAATGGAAGCTCTGAAAGTCGAATTATATGATGATGAGACCGATAGTCCGAACAGTGCAATCAATTTGGATCTCATTACTCACAGTGAATCGTCTCTACAAATGCCCGCGATAGGATTGGACGTCCTCAATGCGGATTGGTATCGAGGAGGAAGTCGGCGGCATGGTGATCATCTGCGTCCCGGAATCCAGGTAGCACGACGGCCAATGACATTGCACCATTTAGATACGATGCCGGGTGAAGACGCTCATATTGCGGTATGCCAAGACTATTTCAAACCTACAATTGATCTTGAAACTCCCACAGTTGTTTCTGAGGAACCTTCTTCAGATCTATCTGAAACCAGTGCAGCCGTATTTGGTTTACTCACTCGATATCAATCACGTTTTCGTGTGAATTCCGGATCGGCAGAATGGGAACGTAAAATCGGTTTTAAAAACGTTGAGAGTATCGAGAGGCACCCCATTGTATCGGCATATAGCAATCTGCTAATTGAAGGGCAGGAAGCATATCTTCGTCTATGCGCGTGTGTAATCAGTGGAAATGCACCAAATGGGTTACGTCCCGCACTTTATATAAAGGTCGATCAAGAGGGAAGGGATTTACTCGATAGTCTTCACGACCATTCTGACTGGGTCATCACATTGGACAGGCACTTTGGTGTTGAATATTACGACAGTCCTCGCGATGAAGCTTTGGATGCATCGGCGGAGCGATATTTACTGGATTACTCACCCGAATTCATGGAAGGGCTTGGACATCGCCTAGTTGTCACCACGGGGTGGCAGGAGGAAGTTGCCGGAGTATTGGGTCGTGCTCTTGAAGCATTAGGGTTGGCGCGAAACGCAGCCAGTATCAGTGAGATTCTATCTATGCTTAAGATGCTCTCTGGGCGATTAGCTCTACGACTGATAGGAGACGAGAACGATACCAGAGCAAAAGAAGCGGTAGGCCTCGCAGTCGTTATGAACTATCTCTCTCGTCGTAGCGAGTTGCAGGATGCAATTTTAATTCCGGTTGATGCCCACAGACGTCTCTTCCACGAAGCGAAAGAAGCGACAGATGCTGACAACGCAAGTCGGTGTGATATCTTAATTGTACGACCGCAAAGACAAAGATTATTGATAGAGTGCGTAGAAACGAAATTCCGTTCGAGTGATATTAATCTGAAATCCGATCTAGAGAAAATTGCAGATCAAAATGTACAAACTGAAAGGGCGATTCGCAATCTTTACTTCGCCGATCCTCCACGATTAGACGCGCCTATTATGCGGTGTCAGTTTGCTTCAATTTTACGTTTCTATGCAGAGCGCGCTCATCGTCACGGCCGCATTGCTAACGAAGGACAGTATGCTGAAATGTTAGCAAATATAGTCCGCGTCGAAACTGGAGCAATTCGCATGGTAACGAAGCACTCGGGTTATATAGTTGTACTGAACGGGCAGCCACGTAAACCTTTTAAACATGGTGAAACACTAATTCACATATTAACAGGGTCTACCATAGATTCCGAAACCAGCTTTGAGCGTAGTGGTTTCATTCCGAATAACACTCATTCAGCCACGTCGGAACTACACGATTTAGATACAACATTAAATAGAGTTATGCAGGAGCCGATCAAAAGTAATACCAATGACAAGAGGAATGAGCAGAAGTCGGTCGAATCGATAGTTCCTGACACAAACCCTTCTTCTAATGAAGAGCATATTGCATTGGCGGGAGAACCGAAGTCCAGACTTATAGTTTCTTTAGGCCGTGATATATATGCTGATGAGGAAATCAACTGGGTTGGAGCGACGCAAGGTAGTCCCCATCTCTTTGTTCTGGGTATACCAGGACAAGGAAAGAGTTGGACCATATTAAGATTAGTATCTGAGGCGGCGAAACAAGGAGTTGGTTCACTAGTTATCGATTTCCATGGTCAGTTCACTGAGCCATCAGGGCCATTAGCAGCTACGTCACCACGGATAATTGATGTAGCTGAAGGGCTACCTTTCTCACCCTTTGAAGCCCGCTCCTATCGCGGTACTGGAGCAAATTATTGGAAGACGAACGCAGTTCAGGTCAGTGAAATTTTCCAATATGTCTGTGGACTCGGTGAGATGCAACGCGATCTCGTCTATGAAGCAATAAGTTCATGCTATAAAGATGCTGGTTTTGCCGACGCAGAGCTAAACGAGGATGCACCGCTTTTAACTCCGCCAGCTATTTCAACAGTGTACAGTCGTCTGCAGGAGATGGAGAAGGGGCGACGAGGCGCGCAGAATACTGTGGCAAGATGCCGTAAGTTTTTTGAATTCGATTTGTTTCAAGAAGAAGGAAATCAGGCTTTAGATTTCACGTCCATGCAGAAACAGACGACTATATTCGATCTTCACAATGTTGGAATAGATGAATTACAGATGGCGTCCTGCGCGTTTATCTTGCGGAAACTGTATAAAGATATGTTTTCCTGGGGTCAGTCTGAGCGCATTCGCCTTATTGTCGTATTGGATGAGGCACATCGTGTAGCAAAAGATGTTACTCTTCCAAAACTAATGAAAGAAGGTCGGAAATTTGGAATCTGTGTAATTGTTGCCAGTCAAAGTGCCCATGATTTTCATCCAGATGTATTACAAAACGCAGGTACAAAAATTATGTTTCGAACCAACTATCCTATTTCGGGTCGAGTAGCGGGATACCTACGTGCTTCAAATAGAATCCCTGATGTTGCCAAATTGCTCGAGATTTTGGAAGTCGGTCATGCGCTCATTCAAACTTTGCAAATGGCAAACTGCGCTCATGTTACGATGAATCCATATATCACTTCTTAAAATGAAGAAATTGTAGAAGCTAGAATAGTTTCACGTTGATTCTGGCAGCAATAGAAAGTATAGGACGAGTTTCTCAAGATCGGTTAGAGCCGTTTATTCTCCGGCGACAAGTTCTGAGGCGATTGCGAGTTTGGATTAGTGTATTTCTCGCCGTGATTCGATCTTTCAACACAAGGTGCCACAAGACAATAAAGGTCGCGCTGTCGAAGTGAGACTATTCAATCGAATGACGACTGTAGGCTGTTCAAGGATGGAAAATAAGGAGCAACGTATCGATTTAACGATGTTGGCTTTGTGCGGTATAATCGCAGAGTTGGAACGCGTTCATAACAGTGTGCAGTAAGTAAGGCTAATTTCTCTCTTTGGAAGGAGACATCCTATGTTCAGCCGTACCTTAAAGGCTCTGTTGCTATCTTCTATGCTCACTGGTTGTGTTCTGGCTGGGCGCCCTGCCGCTGCACAGGGTACATCTGCCGCAAATATAAACAGAGCGCTGGATACACTCAACCGTATTGCACAGTTAATCGATTCGATACAGAATCGGCAAACCACCCAGGTTTCTGAACTCGAACGCTCGGACTATCTTACCCCGTAACGCCGCAGCCACAATCTTCTTGTGAACAGTACGTTCTCGATGCCGCTCGAAGGAGGAGTCTGGATCCCCAGCTCCTTCCGCAGTAACGACAAGGCAGTCACCATCCAAACAAGAAACGGACGAGAAGGAAGGCGCTCCATGCGACTTCTGACATCAGTAAGTCCCTTACAGGCGATCACGACTGGACCTACCTGACATGCGTCTTCTCCTCAGACATCCGCATCGAAATAGAAGTCGGGCCGCGCTTGGGGCGTTATGGCAGCATGTCAACAGGAAGAGCCTGGTTCGATGATCTGGTACTGATAGAGATACCCTAGGTTCACAATTACTAATAGAAATCTCTCACCAAATTAACCCTCACCCCCCGACCCTCTCCCAAAAACAGGAGAAGGGAGCTATAGATAATTGATCTCCTGTTTTCCATTATGTAGGAAAAGAGTACAATTTAAAGAAATATCAATGTGGAATTTTAAATCCCATGCCAAAGTCACCCCCTCTCCTGTTTTTGGGAGAGGGGGTCGGGGGGTGAGGGCGTGAAGAGTGTTTCAACTACTTTAAGACTTTTGCAATTACCTCAGTTGATAAAACTATTTTATTCCGGCTGCCAATTCTCTAATACGGGCATCTAAGTCGGCAGCTTGTTTGATTGCATCTTGAACCGGAAGACCTTTTGCCATTCCGGGTCGCTTGTGACCGATGTCCGTGAGGTAGGAGTCGCTGAGAATTCGCTGTCTATTGTGAACCAGTTGACTGATCACTTTCAAATTCTCACTGCTTCTAGCGCTCTCCACCGGATCGATGAGGTAGCTCAAAGTTTCCAGAGGAGCGCCCCAGCTTTTGAGCACTTCGATAGCAATCACCTTATGTCCCTGATCATTCAGGTGCACTCCATCCCCAGCGAACACAAAGTCCGGCTGTTTCGCGCGCTCACCCAACAGTATGGCTTTGAGTGGCGTGTGAATATCAGTGACGTTCCAGCCTTTCTTTTTCTGGTCGAGCAGCCAATCAGAGTAAGTAGTCAAGACCTGATCGTAGTCTACGAAGGGATGTCCTGCCGGATAGGAGGCCTGCCCTGCAGGCAGAGTATCTTTCTTGGTGGGGAACGAGTCGAAAACCGGTGGAGTAAGAATCCGTAGTTTCGCTCCAGACTGCTTTACCTGATCAGCCAGCCACTGAATACCCTCTTTATATTTCGCAAAACGCCCTGCCTCAAGCGG
Source organism: Chthonomonadaceae bacterium (assembly GCA_025352825.1). Taxonomy (GTDB): domain Bacteria; phylum Armatimonadota; class Chthonomonadetes; order Chthonomonadales; family Chthonomonadaceae; genus JANXSG01. The sequence goes on from JANXSG010000222.1 coordinate 5,767, forward strand.
GTGGTAGATACCGTCGTTCATCCCGTAACAGGCGACTACGAGATCAGGCTTCACATTTTCGAGTGCACGCGCCAGCCGCTCATGTAGATCGGGGCGTGGAAATGCTCCGCCTGCATGATTCGGTTCCGTCAGGCCGGAAACCGTTTCACTAGGAAGTCCGCAATTGATCAGTTCATAGTGGTGTTTGGGACTGTACAAGTAGAGATACGCATCTATCAGATCGATGTATCCGCCAGCGTAGGTGATGCTGTCTCCAAGGAAGAGTACTCTTTTCACATGGCGCAGCGGCTTCAACTCGACCTCTTTCATTTTTTGATCCTGCGATGATCCTTGTGTTGATAGTACGCACCCGATAAGCATCAGGAAAACTCCAGTAGTGTTACAGATTAACGATTTTATATTCACGACTTCTCCCGTTTGAATGAATTTATACGCCGAGCGTTTGGCCGCCATCGACAGCCCATGCCTGCCCTGTCACGTAGCTTCCCGCCTCCGAAGCCAGAAACACAACCGCATTAGCCAGCTCTTCCGGGCGCCCAAGCCTGCCAAGTGGAATCTTCTGCTCAGCCTGTTTCCGGGCTTCGGCAAAAGTGATTCCCCCTGCCTGTGCGTTGCGCTCGTGCAGATGTTTCAGGCGATCCGTATCGAAGCTGCCAGGCGCGATGCTGTTTACCGTGATACCGTACGGCGCAAACTCCTGCGAGAGGGTTTTACATAGCCCCAGTATTCCGGCACGAATAGTATTGGAAAGGAGCAGGCCAGGGATAGGCTGACGGGCAGAAGTTGAGGTAATGACCACCACCCTGCCCCAACCCGCTGATTTCATATGTGGCAGCGCCTCGCGAACCATATTCACGGTCGAGAAAAGAGTGCTGTCCAGAGCTGAACTCCATTGCTCCTCTGTCAAATTTTCAAATGTCCCAGCCGCCGGACCGCCGCTGTTCGGAATTATAATATGGAGGTTTCCAAAATGAATGGCCGTTTGAGCAACTGCATTTTTGATCTCATCAGGCTTGGTTACATCACAGATGAGCGGAAGCACGTCCTCGCCACAATCAAGTTTAATATTGGCAGCCGCCTGCTGAATATCTGCTTCAGTTCGAGAACAGATCGCGACTCTCGCACCCTCTCTTGCAAGACCAATAGCGGCGGCATACCCCAGTCCTTTACTCGCGGCTGCCACGAGAGCAACTCTTCCTTTGAGTCCAAAATTCATATCTTCCCCCCTATTTCCGCAAAAAAACAAACTTCCTATCTTGACGAGTACATTATCCATCAATGACCTGGAATCATCCATTCAAATTAATTTTTTACTAACAGCAGAAGCCGAGAATAGAGTAAACTGTCAACATATAATCCGACGATACAATAGGAGTTTCAAATGCATTCCCGTTCTAAGAGATATAGCAGCCTGGCTATCCTGCTTATCGCAATCACTCTTTCATCATACTGCTCAATACCACTGCAAGCGAATCAGGAAAGAAAAACCGCTCTTACACCAGAACAGAATATGCGGCTGCAATATTATGCTTATGATAAGGATCTGCCGCTTAATTCAGTCATTAAACCGCTCGATAAAAAGCCGTCCCGTATCCGTTATAGCCTCAGTTTCGATAGTATTCACGATCAGCGAGTAACCGCAATACTCGCAATTCCCAATAACTTCAAACAGCCTTTCCCTTCCGTTATCCTGGTGCATGGTTCCGGGGGAGATAAAGACACTTCGTACATACAGTGGTCGAGTGATGCCCTCACTTCAATGGGATATGCCACCCTTGCAATCGACACGCAGTACCACGGCGACCGAGCCAGGAAAGGGCGTACCGGCGAGATTCATATGCCGGATTCGTATACCATGCGAGATGCGTGGATTCAGAGCGTGGTGGATATTCGAAGATGTGTAGACTATCTGCAGAAACGCCCTGATATGGATAGCAATAAGATTGGATATCTTGGGTTCAGTCAGGGAGGAATGCTGGGTTCGGTGGCATGTGGTATCGAGGATAGAATCAGCTGCGCATGTCTTGCTGTTCCTGGGGGTGGACTTGCAAATCTAGTTCGCAATATCGATAAGTACCCTGTCCTGAAAGCTCACTGGCCTGTCAAGGTAACACCTGAGATTCTTGCTAAAGTAGATGAAATCAGCAGTATCACCGATCCTATCAACTACATCGGTATGATCATTCCGAGGCCGTTATTGATAATCGTCGCCATTCACGATGAAATTATACCGGCAGAGTCGTCGGCTATTTTAATACAGGCATCGCACGCAAGGGAAGCCGATCAGGTCAAAAGAGTGGAGTCCGGCCACGTCTTAAACCCAATAGCGTTTTTTGACATAAGACATTTTTTCGAGAAAAGTTTTGGGAAGAGGAGCAGGATCACCACATCAGCAAAATAAGTGGAATGCCCTCACCCCCCGACCCCCTCTCCCAAAAACAGGAGCGGGGGTCGGGGGGTGAGGGCATTGTTAAGCAATGAGGGGCTCAGCAATCTCTCTTTCGCGATGAATATCTGCAGGAGCTGAATTAGCCGGAGCGTGTCCTTCCGCGACCAACACAGCATTCAATGCCGCCAGTGATACTTCCACCTGGGACTCATTTGGTTCACGTGTGGTGAGATATTGCGACCACATACCTGGAGCTAGCACGGCAGACACGATTGGATTGCGGCGATATTTACCAGCGAATTTGATAATCTCGTATGCTACTCCAGCAACAAATGGGATGACAGCGAGATGCAGAAGAAACCGCATGATCACGTACGCCGGCCTTGGCAGCATTGCAAATACGATCAAGTTGATCACTAATACAATAAATATGAAGCTCGTACCACAGCGAGGGTGTATGCGAGAGGCCTTTAAAGCTTGCTCTGGTGTGAGAGGCAGTCCGGCTTCCAGAGTGTTGATCGCCTTGTGCTCCGCTCCGTGATACATAAAGACCTGCTTCACCTGAGCCATCATCGAAATAGCTCCGATATAGCCGAAAAATATGGCCATCCGGATCAAGCCGTCGAAGATATTAAGTTTGAGATCGTGATGTTTATCAATAGCTCCTGTGAAGCCAAGGTGCTGCATCAGGCCCGTAATTGCTGTCGGCAGAAGGACAAAAAGAGCTATTCCGAATACAAAACTGAAGGCGATAGTGCCGCCAATCGCAATATCGTTGATCTTGCTTTGTTTGCTTGAAGTGATAGGAACTGTAGTCGGAGGTCCGTTGACAATAGAAGCAGCAGTTCCAATCACCTCTTCTTTAGCCTGCTGAGCATGTGAATAGTGGCCATTGGAAGATTCTGGTGCGCTGCCTTCTGTCAACTTGGACTGCTGTTCTGCTTCCATCTGAACATTGGAAGCAAAAGCAAGAGCGCGGGTTCCTAGTGCCATAGCATCGATGAGCGCCAGGGTACCGCGAAGAAAAGGCTTGTTGAGCCATTTGAGTTTCCCCATAATGCTCTTGTCAACCTCTTCGCACTGTATCACTATCTCGCCATCCGGTTTGCGGCAGGCCACGGCAAAATAGCGCGGGCTGCGCATCATCACGCCTTCGATGACTGCCTGACCGCCGTATTGCAGTATTTCTGTTTTTGAAGGCGCTGTATTTTGCACCATCGCAGAATCTTTACTCACCAAGTGCCTCCAATGCTCGCATAAAACGAAACCTATATGGTTACTAACTTAAATAATTGCTGAAAAGTTCCAAAACCAGAGGGTGAATTCAAGAACACACCTGAACTCGGATCAAACGGATTTGATGATTGAATATGATTTACGACTAACAGGATACTCAAACTACAATACAATATCTTCATAACGAAGATACTGCTTAGTGAAATATCAATCATACTCAATCAATAAATCCGTTTAATCCGAGTTCAAATATATATTTAACTCAGCATAGGTGGATCGAAACTCTTCAGCGCTTCGACTAGTTCTTTTACGGAAGCAGCCGATTTCTGAAGCGCAGCCTGCTCATTTGCTGTGAGATCGATGCTGACCACTTCCTCAACTCCGGCAGCTCCCAGCCGAGCAGGCAGACCTAGATAGAGCCCACTCACTCCGTAGTTTCCTGCGTTTTGGCCGGTGAAGACGGCGCAAGGAAGAATCCGTTTTCGGTCGTTTAGTACCGAGTCGATCATCTGAGCGAGCGCAGCCGATGGAGCATAGAAGGCGCTGCCTGTCTTGAGCAGGGCCACAATCTCTCCTCCACCCTTGCGGGCACGATCAACAATTGCTTCGAGCCGTTCTGCGGGAATAAGTTTGCTGACAGGAATACCACCTACGTTCGTACTTCCAACCAGTGGAACCATATCATCGCCATGTCCGCCGAGCACATAGGCATTTACATCGGAAACACTGGCGTTCAGTTCCATGGCTATGAAGGCACTGAAGCGCGCTGTATCTAGAATGCCCGCCTGTCCGAATACTCGCTCCGGGGGGAATCCACTCTCCTGAAGCGCGATATGACACATCGCATCGAGAGGATTGGTGAGCAGCATCAGAATGGAGTTCGGTGATTTAGCGACTACATTTCGTGTGACATCTCGAACGATCCCTGCATTGATTTTAAGCAGATCGTCTCGGCTCATGCCCGGTTTACGCGGGAGCCCACTCGTAATAACAACGATATCGCTGTCTGCCGTTTCATCCCAGCCATTCGTACCAGTAATCTTAGCATCCGAGCCAATGATGGGCATCGCTTCCATCAGGTCGAGGGCTTTACCCTGAGGCATCCCTTCAACAATATCAAACAGCACAATATCTACATCACTGCGCTGAGCTAGCCAGTGCGCCAGAGTTGCTCCGGTCTGCCCGGCTCCTACTATCGTAATTTTCTTTCGCATCTTAACCTCTTAATAGTTTGTACACACTAATCTTGCAGGAATGTTACGTCTGCTGTTTACAGCCTAAAACGGCTCTTTTCAATAGGTGGCGTTTGTAATTATGACTGCATTTTTCGAATGATCGCATCTGCAAACTCGGAAGTTCCGACAGCGGTGGGATCGTTTCGGTCGGCTTTCATGTCGTAAGTGACGTCTTTACCTTCCTCAATAAGAGCGGCTACAGCTTTTTCCAGACGATCTGCCGCTTCAAACTCTTTCAAGTGCCGCAGCATGAGCATTCCTGATAGAATAAGCGCGGTTGGGTTGACCTTGTTCTGGCCTTTATACTTCGGGGCGGAGCCATGCGTCGGTTCGAAAAGTGCGATGCCGTCGCCAATGTTGGCTCCCGGAGCTACTCCGAGGCCGCCAACAAGGCCGGCACATAGATCGGAAAGGATATCGCCATACAGGTTTGGAAGCACAAGCACATCGTACAGTTCCGGCTTTTGAACTAACTGCATGCACATATTGTCGACCAAAACTTCTTGATACTCGATCTCAGGATACTCTTTAGCCACTTCCTCACCCACTCTGAAAAATAGTCCATCGGTGAACTTCATAATATTGGCTTTTGCAACGGCGCTTACCTTTTTACGGCCATTCGCACGGGCATAGTCGAAGGCGAATTTGATAATTCGGCGGGATCCTGCGGCGGACATAGGCTTGATGGAGATCGCAGAGCCTGCTTTAATCTTGCCTCCCGCCATGGCGATGATCTGATTGGCCTCTGGTGTATCGACATCGTACTCCACGCCGGCATATAGGTCTTCGGTGTTTTCTCGCACGATAACCAGATCGACGTCCTGATATTTCGAGCGAATTCCGGAGTAGTATTTGCAAGGGCGCAAACATGCATATAGATCCAGCTCTTTGCGAAGCGCTACATTAACGGATCGAAATCCGGAACCGATGGGGGTGGTGATTGGCCCTTTGAGAGCTACTTTGTTCTTCCGGACACTCTCCAGCACGGATGGGGGCAGAGGTGTTCCGGCAGTCTCCATGATGTCGACTCCGGCCTCTTGAATATCCCAGTTGAACTGCACTCCTGTTCCTTCCAGCACGCGTTTTGCGGCCGCTACCAGCTCTGGGCCTGTTCCGTCTCCTCGAATCAGCGTGACATTGTGTATCAAAGAAAAATCTCCTCCGTCTGTTTTATAGTCCACTCCAACTTTGGAACCATGATGGAGCGCCTAAATTGTTTAATCAGGTTATGTACTGGATATTACACCTCGAAGCGAGTAGATTCCTGCCCGTATTGAAATCGCACGAAGAAATTCCAATGTAGTATGCGGTGTACTACACCACTACCGTGCAGAAATTTCGCAGTTACTTCGCCCTTGAACGAGGTGTCTGCGAGGACTCTGCGATGGAATTACGAGGGTATACCCTCATTTTAAGCGTGTATATTGGCCGATAATGTGTAATTAAGTAACCTCACAACCACGACATCTCGCCGTTGAATTGCCGGGCAAGCTCCCATAACCTCACCCCCCGGCCCCCTCTCCTTCACTAGGAGAGGGGGTGACTTAAACGGATTGGATTGTGCTCGAACGGTAAGTTGACAGCGACGAAGCTTGCTTCTATAGCCCCTCTCCTTGGGAAGGAGAGTGGTTGGGGTGAGGTCAATATAGACAGGAGACGGATATGGCAAAGATTATACTGAATGTGCTGGCAAATGGGATACAGGGCAAGGCGGGTAATGCGGTGTTTGTTCGGGGTAGGACGGGCGGATATGTGCGTGCCTATACAGTTCCGAGGGACCCCAAGTCTGCTTCGCAGGCCGCTATCCGATCTCATTTTGCGAAGGCGGTAACGGCGTTTCAAGGGCTCTCTGCCGCGCAGGCGGCTCAGTGGCGAACCTATGCGCTCACGCAGTTCAAAGTGGATGCCAGAGATGGAACGGCGCGGCAGATGACGGGCTA
>JANXSG010000247.1 GCA_025352825.1 Chthonomonadaceae bacterium
CACGAAGGACGGCTGTCATGTTTCCTACAGGGGATACAACTAATGCACAGGTTCCCCTGGCGGGATTTAAACCCGCTAGCGAAGTGCGCTGTGAGGCGCACCCGAGTGTGCTTCGCACACGATTCTAGCATCATCGAATCCCGTGTCCGAAGGACACTTAGCCGCAGGCTACCAAGCGAAGAAATTCATTTCGTCGCATAAAATCTACTGTGAAACCCTATTTTACAACTTAACCTAACGCTTATGGGGCCGGGGGGTGAGGGCTGGACAAATGAATTCGCCATGATGATTATCGAATAATATTTTTGGTTCTGGCTACGCCAGCTTAGGGGACGTGAAAGTATTTCAATATTCTGCGGTTTCCGGAAGTTGGAAAGTCCCAGCATCAAAAAACAGGCGTTTTACAGTCGCGAATCACACATGTCCCGAGATGTCCTTTTGGTTCTGGCCATGCCATCTTTTGGAGATTATAGACGTAAAAGTGGTTAAGTTAGTTGGTTAAGTTGAGCTGCAGCATGTTCGCGCAAGACAGTTTCCAGCTGCTGAGTAAAATCTTTTCCTTGAGATAGATACCATTGAAAGGTTGTGGAATCCATTCTTACCGGAACAATGCGCGTTCCATCCGGCAGCCTTATCCAGCCTTTTCGTGCTCTCTCTTCCGTTATGAGAGGGCTATCCGAAAAATCGATGGATTTGTCAGAATCTATTTTCGTAGTATGAATTGCTGTTTTAGATTTCACGCTCATAAATCCTGCGCTCCTTCGTCGTCGCTCTTCTCAGTGAAATGATCCTGATTGATGTATCATTCAATTCACAATAGACCACTACTACAAAATTTCCATTTAAGAAACCAATCCCTTGATAGCGTGTTTCTCCATAGTCCTCGCGGTCATCTTCGACGGCGAACATTGGAAGCTCGAAGATATGATAAGCATCGGCGAAATCCAACCCATGTTTATGGAGATTGTTGACACGTTTATCTTCATCCCATACGAAATTCAATACACACTTCAATATATTATAACACGATTTCAAATTACAATTATGAACTAGTGTTCACTTTAGAAGTAATGCAATAAAGTTTGATAGCTTAAACACCTCGTAATATATTCAAAAATGGCAATTACACTACTTTATGCATCTCATTTGTTTTTCACATGCTGAATAAAATCACCTAGATGTGCCTTCACCTAGTCTGCGCGGGTATTCCACTTGTGGTTGTCTGCGCCGGAGATTTGATGGAACTGAAAATGTGGTAAAAGTGAAGCCACCTGCTTGACCAATCAGGAAGGAGTTAAATGTCCTGGGAGGAAAGAATACTTCATCTGAAGAATAAAATTAACTAAATCCGTTTAAACTGTTATTCGAATGAGGTTCTCCTATGTCCATCTACCTTGCTTCTGCTCTTGTCTGCCTCCTGCTTAATGCCGGATCACCAAAGTCTGACATAAAAATGTGGAAACAGAACCGGATTATAATCACATTCTGGTCTGCACCGCCCGCAACAGACTCTGCGCTTGCTACAGTAGCTGCTGAGGGATATAACTTAACCTGGGCTCCCGAATCTGGCCTGGATACCGTACAGAAGTACGGACTTAAAGCCATGCTTCAGGACAGCCTCCTCATCCCGGAAACACTCGATAAACCGGATCAACGGGCAAAACTGGATGCTCTGATACAGCGAGTGAAGAAACATCCCGCTCTGGAAGCGTATTTCATTACTGATGAACCTGGCGCGGCTGCCTTTCCTGGGCTGGGCAGGCTGACCGCTTACCTGCATGAGCACGATCATGCACACTATGCCTATATCAATCTTTTACCCACCTATGCCAATAACGAGCAGCTAGGAACCAAAGGGGATACCGCTGCGGCGTATCAGGAGCATCTTACTCAATTTATAAAGCAGGTCAAACCAGAGATACTCAGCTACGACCACTATCACTTTTTCAAAACGAACGATGGCGAGCAGTATTTCCTGAACCTGGGACTAATCAGGCAAAATGCTCAGACAGCGGGAGTACCATTCGTCAACATCATTCAGGCATGTACCATTGAAAAAACCTGGAGGCTGCCCGTAGCTGATGAAGTGCGTTGGCTCGTCTACACGACACTCGCTTATGGCGGGCGAGGGATTAGTTACTTCCTGTATTCCGGGCCAGTATCTTATGGTGGACTTTATCAAGAAGGAAAGAAGACGCCGCTGGCAGACGACGTCGTAGTTCTCAATCATGAGATCGCCGCCTTGAGTCCCGTCTTGATGCATCTTGAGAGCCAGGGAGTCTATCACACCGATCCACTGCCGCAGGGTGGCGCTGCAATACCGGAGTCATCGCCTGTGCATGTCGTGGGGCCGGGCGAGTTTGTGCTTGGCCTGTTCGGCAAGAATGAGAAAACGACGGCTTTCATGGTAGTCAACCGGAGTTACAAGAGTATTTCTGAAGCGAGACTCAGTACGCCAAAAAGCACGCTAAATATTCAGGAGTACGATCGAGCCTCGAAGAAATGGATCAAGTACCCTGCACTTGGTGCGGATGGCATCCTTACGGTTTCGCTAAAGCCTGGCGACGGCAGGCTCTTCCGCCTGATGAGATAAAGATACAGCCTGTTGCCTGACGCCCCGGCCCCCTTTCCCTTCTCAAGCAAACGATACAGCTGTTTGTGTTAAGGAAGGGGGAGCACTAACGATCAAGATTCCCCCTTCCCTCCGAGGTACGAGGGAATCTGGGAAGGGGGTCAGGAGGTTAGGCAAAAACAGTACTTTTGCAACTACCTCTATTGGCAAATAAATATATACAGTCGTTTTTATTTGCACATTTTGTGCTTTTTTTGCGGCTAACTCATACTCTCATATCACTTCAGTTTAGGGTACCATCTTTTCACCTGGTCAAGGGCCCACTCTGGAGTTTTATCTTGGTGGCAGAGGTTACAACTGTTCGGGTTTGGCTTGCCAATAGATGCTGCCGGGGAGACGAAATTAAAGGTGTGATCCCGCGATTCAGCCCCCACAGAGTTCTCACCAGTTTTGGGCATGTGGCAGCTGATGCACTGACTGCCTGTACTATTTGGAGAATGGTGAGTATGTTCAGAAATTACTGCATACTTCGGTCCAACGGTTTTTCCCGGTCCATGGCAAGTGAAACATAGTGCATTTGTAGAAGCAGACTTGATCGTCATCGAAACCTGCCTTGATCCATGTGAATCGTGGCAGTTGGAACACTGGAGCCCTGCCGCATGCATGATGCTGTGTGTGAAGGTGTTGCCCTGCACTCGATTTTTATGCGCGGTACCATTGCTCCAGAACTCGGAAGTCTGCTTATCCGCTTGAGGTTCAAATCCCTGCCAAAACTCCGAGAGTTTTTTCCCTGCCTGATATCCCACCGCCCAGGCATACTCGTTTCCTTTCGGTTTGCCTGCCTGATGGCAAGCAAGGCAGACCTCTATGGATCGTTCGGTGCTCAGCCTGGCGGGATTGACGATATTTTCGATGCTGGGCTGTTTTGAATGCGCTTTACCCGGACCATGGCAGCTCTCACAAGTAATGTTCTGCTCCGCCCAAGTGCTAGAAACAGGGTCTACTCCGGTGCTGTGGCAGCCCGCGCAGAGCTTGAAATTGGAACGAGTCTTCCAGTCTGGATGCAGAGGATACCACCAGTCCGCTTTGCCGTGATAAGGCTGCCATTTCTTATCTTTGATACTCCACTGCCCAGGAAATACGACCTCCTGCCCATTCACTACTCCTATGAATCGCTGCTTCCATCGATGGCCAATGACCCACTTAACATCTTTTAGTTCGAACGTGCGATCTGGGCTTGGTATACTGAAATCAGCCAGAATAGTTCTGTTAGGTCCTTCTGAGATGGCAGGGCGGATCATTTTATTGTGCGCCGAATCCTTCCAGCTATCGTAGTAAGTCTTATGGCACTCTGCGCACTTTTTCGATCCGGCATACTGCGTTTGATCCAGACGAGGCCAGGTCTCCGGCTGCACAGGGTCGGTATGCGCCCCACCAATGAACATCGAACTGCCAAGTCCCGCAAGGAGAAGACATAGCGCACTCAGGCAGAATAGTAGTTTCATTTTAGATCTCCTGTAGCAGATGGAAAACAGATTAGTTCCTCAGTCTTTCCCTTGTCGCCACTGCTATCGGTTCAAGCGCCTCATCCGGGAAAGGATATACAGAGCTAACATTTATTTCACACAAGACATAAGTGTCGTCACCGGAAGAAGTTTTCGGGCCGAATAGAAAATCAGCATCCCAGATGATCGGCAGCGACTCTGGTTCTATATGTAATATATGGCACATAGCATCCAGCCATTCATTCTCCATTTTCATTTTAATCGGCTGAAAAGCAGTTGTATCTGGCGGGTAATAATGACGAGGGCCAGGTTGTGGTGCATGTCCGGAAGCACAGCCAGAAGGCGCGGGGAACAGCGCGTTGATCGCCTGGCGCCCAAATCCAACCACCTTATCGCCAGTGAGATAGCATCGTACCATGCCATCGATTAGCCGATCTTGATAGGGCTGGTCTATGATACGGCCTGAACCATTGAAATAGACTTCAAACTGGTTAAAGAATTCTGCGAGAGGCAAATCTTGCTCAATACTGCCACGAAGTGCATGGCGGACACGGATGAGTTCGGGATCGGAGGGATGTTTTTCCACCTTCCAGACTCCGTTTCCACCATTGCCACGGTACTGTTTTAGAACTCTTGGCTTACCTTTCGCCAAACTGGCAGGGAGCTGCTCGCGAAACTGCTCTATGGTCGAATAAAGCTGAGTATCACATCCCCATCTCATTTCCCTTGTCAGGAACAAGACTTCTTTTGTTCCCATCTTTAGTATAACATCAGGATGGGCGCTGACAAATACACCTTTGCCAGATAATTCTCTGAGAAGATTATCGAGTATGGTTCTATCGCACTCCTGTTCGATAGGGTTCACCCATACTAGAACACCGTCAACACCTGAAAGCTGATCTCTGACTTCGTCGGCGAATTCATCGTTATAAACTGCCGGTTCCGCTTCTATCCCAACACCTCGCAGTACCTGAGCAACACCGCTGAAGCGATGTCCTACTAACGTGGCAGTATTCCTGGCTTCACGGTCGCCATGCCACAGCAGCGCCACTTTAGGTGATTTCACTGCCATTATCGTAGGTTCCTTCTTTCATGTAGTGTTTAGTTCATCTAATTGCAGCACAAAATATCGAGTGTGGGACGATGATATGATAGCATAAGCCTCATACAAAAGCCCCAAAGTAGTTGAACACTATTCACTCCCTCACCCCCCGGGTTGAAGTGACGCGGCACTAAAGTACCGGTCTGGAATTGCGAAGCCCATCTCCGGTCGCTTCGGCTCCCTGCATGGGCTGAATTCAGTTTCGATTTCCGATTCTTGTGGGTGGACTCGGATGTATCACGCTAACCTTGCAGGGGAAAATAAATGACATTTCCGCTTCGATAGCCAGATATTGAGTGTAGATCAAGATCAATCATTCGAACTTGCAGGAAGTCGGCGAGTGCATAATGAATTAACAGATGACACTCTATTATCTCGAAGGATAACCCAGAAGCTATGCCACGTCAATCAGGTCGTGCTCGATACCGATACCTGGGAAAGATCGGCAGCATATGTACTGGAGACACATCATAGTGTTCAATGTTGTGTCCGTAACGACCATCTCGGATTCAGTATTCCCTATGAATACGATGGTGTTGCACATGCCTATTTCCCAGATTTTATTATTCGCCTTAAAAGTGGGCTTATGGTAATCTTTGAAGAAAAAGGATATTTAACCGACATAGTAAATGCTAAAACAGAAGCCGCAAAACGCTGGACCCGTGCAGTGAATCAGAGCGGTAAATTAGGCAGATGGTATCATCACATTAATGTGACCCCACCGCTTTTGTCAGAGGAGCTATCCGAAATCGCTTTAATGTAATATTCAAATGCAATTAGGTCATGCAGGGAGCCTAAGCGACCGGAGATGGGCTTTGCAAATCCAGACCGGTACTTTAGTGCCGCGTCTATCCAACCGGGGGGTGAGGACTGAAATATGCGTTTGCACTTACTTTTGCAATTAGCCCAGAAGAATGAGAGAAAATCAACGTTTTGATTTCAAACGCCTAATTTTATATTCGGGAAGGCTTTGGCATATATCATTGTGAGAAGTTCGACGGATGGACGGGCTTCTCTGCCATCGACCAGTGGGGCACGGTGTTCACGTACGGCAGCATAGAAGTCGCGAATCTGTGCATCATGGCCAGCCAGGCTGATTGCGAACGGGTCGGAGCCACCACCGGTCTGCTCCATCTTAGGTGGAAGTGTGTGCATCAAATCTTCGCCATTCAGACCGAATCGAACTACCGTGGCATCCTGTAGCGCAGCAGAACCGTTGGTTCCGTAGATTTCCAGACGTGTTGAGAGATCGGGCTGGCAGCAGGTGGTCACTTCAATAGTACCGCGCGCACCATTCGCAAAACGTACCACTACTATTCCCATATCCTCAGCCTCCAATTGATGTGAAGCAGTCTCCAGATGGGCGTACTCCACCTCCGCCACAGGGCCGGCGAGCCATATCATCTGATCTAGCGAATGGATACCCTGGTTAGAAAATGCGCCGCCATCCAGCGCCCATGTTCCGCGCCAATCGTCCTTATCGTAGTAGTGCTGCGTGCGCCACCACTTCACCGAGACACTGCACGACAGGATTCTCCCCATACCGCCTTCCGCGATGGTACGCTGCACCACTCCGGCAGCCGCGCTCATGCGGCGCTGAAATATACAGCCCAGTCGGACATCCATCTTATCACAGACTGCAATGAGTCGATCCACTTTCTTCAGGTCGATATCGAGTGGCTTTTCGCAAAGAACATGTATTCCGCGTTCTGCCGCAGATATTCCCTGAAGAGCGTGAAGCCCAGAGGGCGAGCAGATATGAACGATATCTGGCTTGGCTTCATCCAGGAACTTCTCGTAATCCAGCCAGGCCTGTACCTGATGCTGCGCTCTCATCCGTTGCGCACGTGCTTCTCGCTGATCGCAGACACCCACCAGTGAAACATGAGGAATTCGAGCAATCAGCTTTAGGTGCTCATTTCCCATACCCCCGCAGCCCACCAGTCCAATTCGCAATTTATCCGTCATACAGCGCTACCCCTCAGAAACTACAGGGAACATATCTCCCGTAAGTGGTTCGCCAATGATGGGGTGAATCGGGTCCGTAACCACATGCGGCCTGCCGTTATAAGTGATGCCGTCTGGCATATAGATAGTGATCATCGCACGGCGCGGTTTGTCCGTTTGATTTGGGCTGGCGTAGTGGAATGTCAGGCCGTTGTGGAAAGTGCAGCTTCCAGCAGGCATAGGCATGGGAACAGGCGTGAAATCCTTTTTTTCTGGTTCTGGCACCAGATCGAAAATCGACTGCGCATCCACCAGGTTTATAGGTTCAAATTTCCCCCACGAATGCGATTTCGGAACGAACTGCATACAGCCGTTCTCGATAAAAACATCATCCAGAGCCATCCAGCAGGAGAGCGCCCCGGTCTCGACCATTGGCCAATAAGGGAGATCCTGATGCCAATCGGATGCTCGGCTGTCGCCAGGAAGTTTGATCAGGGCGTGGTCGTGCCACAATCGAACACGTTTACTGCGAGACAACCGGCGAGCGATACTAGCTATTTTCGGGCTGAGCACATACTGTTTTATGCTTTCGAAATCCCGACACAAATTCACCTTCTGAATAAATATCTTTTCATATGTCGAGTTCTCATCTCCGACTCGCACACGGTGATCGTTACCGCGTTCGTTGACTTCATCGAAAGCGCTTCGGATCTGCTCAAGTTCAGCCGGCGTGAGTACATCGAAAAGCTGGATGTAACCATTGAGTTGATAGAACTCTATCTGATCTTCGCTGATGGCATATTCTGAGCTCATGGTAGTTTGACTCCCGCTAAATATTTGGTGAGGAATACTCCGGTTTCCACACGAGAAGCTTAAATTCCTGCGGCGTTTTCATACTAAACATTCTCACCCTGCCCCAGAGCCTTAATTAAAGGCTATTGAGGTTTGGGAGGAAAGGGGAATAGTGTGAGATTGTTAAAATATCCGACATTTCGCACTGAAGGAGATCTGGAAAACCTGTTTTCTCAATCCGGCCGAGTGAAAGATGTCTCTATCATTACCGATCGTTACACAGGACAGGCCAAAGGATTTTACTTAGTCGAAATGGAGAACGATGGCGTAGCAGAAGCAGCGATCAATGCTCTCAATGGCACTCAGTTGGGAAGGCGAACGCTCACAGTGAATGCAGCCAAGCCTCGTGAAGACCGGCCCAGAGGCGGCGGGTATTGCGGGGGAGGCGGTCGTGATGGCGGCGGTGATGGTGGTTTTGGCTGCGGTGGAGATCGCTGGTAAACATCACCGAATCACTAAAAGTGCAATCATAACTCTTATTTCAGGACTGATCTCTTAAAAGGCAGTTGCAGAAGACAATATAAACAGTACATTTCAGACATCACCCTCACAACCTTTTCGAAAAAAGCAGGTGATAGGAGCTTAAGTTGTTGAGTTCACTTCTCACGCTTAGTGGGAGATGCAACGATATAAAGATCAAAGACTTATTTCGAATGATAAAAACATGCCATAATTCCCCGCTCTTATTATTTGTGAGCATCAGCCTTTATCTCACTTCAAAGGCAAACAGGTCGGATTTTTTCAATCCAATTCAGATATTCTGGCTGCCCGTCTGCCGCGAGGATGCAAGCCTCCCTTTCAACCGATAAAAGATCGTCTCCCCAGAGGACTTTACCTATATCCTGCGCGATACCCTTGTCTGGCTGCCAGTCTCGGCTGACGAATTTTTGGGTTGCGTCCACCACGGCGCCGTCGAACAAAATCCCAATTGTCCAATAAACATCCGCGATAATACGCTGCACATCGGGGAGGTGAAGCTGTCCTCGAGCATGTGGACTGCGGCCATGATAGATTTCGCGTGGAAAGAGCCCGTAGAGGTTTTTGATCACACTGCTAATAAGCACTTTGCCATTGAGTGTTGTTCTTTTAAGGCATCCGATACTGATTCTGCAGTCGACTTCGCTCAGCAAAACAGGGGCAGACATCTCTCGGTATCGCTGGGGGGAAGGGCTCATGTTCGGGTATTTTCGGTGTGGGAGAGTGTCAGCGTCGAGGAAAGTTACTCCGAACTCAGACTGCAGTGATTCAAGTCCGAGTCTATTCGCGATATCCAGGGCGGATATTTTACTGCAAACTCCTTCTAAAATCAATATCTCCACGGCTGGATTTACGCGTTGTAATCCTGTGATCACTTCTCTCATTACAGGGATACTCACCGTCACAGGATGAAGTACAGGATATCCCCAGTTCGGCTTGAGCAAAATCCGATTTGCTCCTGTTGCCTTCAAAGGCGGAAAATAAGAAAAGGAATCGCTGTCTGCAATACGCACTATATTCTCAGAATCGTTCAGATTAAGTTCATCCAGCATAGTATCACTTCTGTACGAACAGATTCTCAGATTTGAAGACCTAAGGTATCAGTTCGGTGGTTTGCTCGGAGATGTGTTTTATTGTAAGCATCATTTTACGTTCCATGATGAAATGTGCTGGTTCAAAAGAGTGTAATATCCCAGGATTGACAGCAGTTCTGTATTCGTTTCCGACAGGCCTCTGATCAGAAGCCTGGTGGTGTTTTCATCACCCTGTTTGAGTATAAATGCCCATGTACAGGGCATTTTCATATTACTGCCAAGCACCAGCGTAAGCTCTGATCCAAGAATTAGAACTGCTGGAACTAAATGTTGATTTTGTACATTATACAGGAAACTCCACGATTTTTCATCAGCAAAATGAAGGATTGAATCATACGATAAGAATGTTTATTTCCAGCGAAGCAGGAAGAACCTCAACCAGATAGAATAGAGAGAGTGAAACCATTTGTTTTTAGCCGGGAGGAATTACGAATGAACCAAATATCCTCACCTAATAAGCGTGAAATCGTTAGGAGTAGACCTGGAAGATGGTACTGGATTTTAAGCATTTTAACACTGCTAACGGTGGTTGTGATACGCGCAAGCTATATGCATCGACACACTAAATCCGAAAGCCCTTTGAAAGGCGATGCTGATGAAGCGAGTGGCGCCATGGCGGATATCCTGAGAAAAACGCCCCTTGATAAACGTCTCCCCATGCTGCGAAAATACATCAATGACTCGAACCCTGGAGCTCGGTATGCTGCGGTGGACGCTCTGGGAGATACGGGAGATCCATCGGTTGAGGCTGATATTGAGAACGCCTTCAAAGATTCTGCATCCATCGTTCGCCAGAGAGCTATGGAATCGCTGATAAAAATCGACAGAGAACGCGGACTTCGGCTGCTTCTTATCGGACTTCGCGATGAAGACAAATGGATTCAGGAGGCCGCGATAAGCCAGTTATCCAGCGGTGTGAAGAGCCGTCCGGCGTTCGTGGACAAGAGGGCAGTACCATTCTTGATGCAGGCGCTAGATAGTCCAAATTCGGTGATTTCTACTATTGCGCTGAGCCCGCTGCGAAAGCTAACGGGTCAGCTCTGGAAGACTAAAACAGGAATGACCGAACTAGAGCGAAGAGCGGTTCTTAAAAGATGGAAAGACTGGTGGAAACAGGCAGACGGTCAGTATCCTATCGCTTCGGAGTTCGCCAATCTTCAGCCCGTTCGCCCTGAGAGAATGGATCCATCTCCGCACTTTCGGATTACCGATCTGGAAGGTAAGGAAATTAGCCAGCAAAGCCAGAAGGGCAGAGTGACTCTTCTGAACTTTTGGGGAACCTGGTGCCCTCCCTGTCAGCAAGAGGTGCCAGATCTGGCTCGGCTGGATAAACTCCATCGGGCGGATGGGCTGGATATTATCGGGATTGCCCTGAATGAGACGGATGGTGCGAATGGTCTCCGAAAATGGTGCGAATCCCATGGAGTACAATACCAACAGTCTCTTTCCACCGAAGAGATAACTCATGCATTTGGAGACATACAAGAGGTACCCGTCTCAGTATTAATCGATAAGAAAGGGTTTATTAGGTATCGCTGGGAAGGTGAGCGCGATCTCGCTACCTTCCAAAGCGCCGTGGAAAGATTATTACAGGAACAGTGATGCTTTTGCAATAAACCCAATGTATGCAATATTCTACAGAATAGTACAGACCTCTTCGAATGCAAGCCGAGGATTACGGGGGAACAGTTTTTCAGAGTTTCCATAGCCCAGATTACAAAGCAAGTTCACTTTGTATTTGCCATCAGGGAAAAACTCTGCATTCAGTTTTTCGGCATCAAAACCAGACATTGGCCCGCAGTCCAGACCGAGAGCTCGCGCGGCAAGCATGAAATAGGCTGCCTGCAGTGAGCTGTTTCGAAATGCGCTCTCCTCGGCTAGCTTCTGGTTTCCAGTAAACATTGGGCGCATATCGTATTGTGGGAAAAGTATTGGCAGCTTTTCATAAAATTCTAGATCGTGAGCGATGATTGCAACGACTGGCGCGGACATGGTTTTTTCCACATTCCCCGGAGCAAGGGTGGGAAGAAGCCGTTGTTTAGATTCTTCGCTTTTCAGCAAAACTAGTCTCATTGGCGACATGTTTGCGCTGGTAGGTCCCCATTTCGCAAGCTCGTAGATATCCTTCAGAAGGTCATCAGACACTGGCTTGTCGAGCCAAGCTGTATGGGTTCGGGCTTTTCTAAACAGAACATCAAGCGCTGCATCATCAAGATAGCAGTCTTTGTTAGTGTTATCGATTGTGGTTGTCATAAAGATCCTTTCATCAAACGGTTTGGTTTACGCAACAGTTCATTAAGCGCATTATATTATATATCACTATATAAAGTCAAGTGCACTATAAAATATCTTGATGCGCTATAATAGTAGAATGAAAGATATTGAACCCACCAAAGATGGTCACTTGAACTGTGATATTTCGCCCGCGCTGATACGAGGGATGCTGCTGCTCCAGGAGAAGTGGGCACTGCTTATTGTGTGTGGATTAATGAAAGGGGCAATGGGCTTCAATGAGCTGAATCGGCAGGCTGAGGGAGTCAATACTACTACTCTATGCCAGAGGCTGACTCTGTTGGAGCAGGTGGGAGTGGTGGTAAAAACCATTCATTCGACCATGCCTCCTAGAACTAGCTATGAACTGACGGAATCGGGACGGGCTTTACAGCCGATTCTGGAAGCTATCGAAGACTGGAGTGAGAAATATCTTGCCGGTATAGGACGTCCTTCTGCGTGCACAGGGTCTGCTGAATAGGAAGAGTAATACGGTTTATTCAATAGATTTCCAGTTCCACCATTTGAGTTTTTCCGGTTCGGGGTCAGTGGTCTCAGCGTAATAAACAGCACATCTGAAAACGTAGAGTACACACCGATCGACCGGCCTCCCCTCCATTTCGATAAGACGATCGTAAAGCGTTTCGGGATTCTGGCCAACCAGTTCTGGAACGGTGTAGTATCCCAATCGTTCCAGATCATTGCATAACGAAGGGCCAACGCCGGGAATCTCCTCCAGTGGATGTTTTGCGACGGCTGATTTTCGAGCCATGATGGTTCCTCTAATATATGATAGGTACTATTGTATCAAATATGTGGAATTTTGTCGATTGCATAAAGCAATAGTTTCATGTGCTTCGGAGTAGCCTTTTACAAAAGTCTCAAAATGGTTAAAATGCTCTTCACGCCCTCACCCCCCGACCACCTCTCCCAAAAACAGGAGAGGGGGTGACTATGGCACGATTATTTCAGTATTATATTGGGTTTTGATCTTACTATAGGCGCGTATTCGTGAAATGGGAGATAGGAAACCAACGATTTAAAGCTCCCCCTCTCCTGTTTTTGGGAGAGGGGGTCGGGGGGTGAGGGCAGAAATACGCGGCGCATACAACTTTTCCGAGCGCAGTCTCAGAAAAGACCTGGGATCTAACTCCTTAAGAATAAGGATTGAAATAGTTTGAAACCTCCTATTCGCGTACTTATTGCAAACAGCAACACGATCTTCCGTGAGGGGCTAAAGAAAATCCTCGAAATGGAGCCCGATATCGAGATAGTGGGCGAGGCATCGGATACTCTAGAAACTGTTTCAAAATATCTCCGACATCTCCCCGATATCACCATTATGGATTTGCGTTTACCGGAAACAGAGTGCACGGACGCAATAACAGCAATTCGGAAAGAGAACTCGCATGCACGAATTGTCATTCTTACTTCCTATGGGAGTGAAGAAGATATTATTCGCGGACTTTATCTTGGAGCCAGCGGATATCTGCTCAAAGATTCGTCACCAGAAATAATTATTCAGACTATCCGTGCAGTTATTTCTGGTGAAGAGAGCCTCTCCCCAGAGATTGCCGCCAAAGTTACAAAACACGCTGCTTCGAAAAAGCTTTCCGAATGCGAACGCGCCGTTCTCGATAATATGGCACTGGGAAAGAGTAATTCACAGATCGCGGAATCGCTCACACTGTCGGAAAGTACCATCAAGTTTCATGTGAACAACATCCTTTTCAAGCTCGAAGCTGCCAATCGTACTGAGGCTGTTGTGAGTGGGTTGAAGCGGGGGCTGATTCGTTTGAGTTAGCGCCGTGTATCATCCATCAATTCCTCAATCACTCACCCCCGTCCCCCATAGGCATTAAGTTAACGAACATCTTGCTGCTTAAATTGAACCGCATAGACACAGAGAGCGCAGAGACATGCTGAGGAAATACATAAACCTAGAAGATTAATCATTACTTTTCAATTCTTTCATTCTCTAAATATTTCTCTGCGCTCTCTGTGTCTTTGCGGTTCAAAAAAATATTTGTAGGGATTGGCGCTCGACTAATCGTCTGTGCCCCTGTCGCATTTATTTTGTACAATTATCGACATTTGCAGCTATCTCTATTACAAAACCGATCTTTCGGATAGGTATTCATTCACATCCGCAGCCGTATAGATTAATATATTCCGATGGGAGGTTTTGAATGAACGATCAAATATCCGGATTACATCATGTTACGGCGATTGCCAGTGATCCACAGCAGAATATCGATTTTTATACAGGTGTACTTGGTTTGCGACTTGTAAAAATCACGATCAACTACGACGATCCGAGTTCGTATCACTTCTACTATGGCGATGAGGAGGGCAGCCCCGGATCCATACTCACCTTTTTTGCCTGGCCAGGCGGCCATCCTGGCAGACGTGGGACGTCGCAAGCGACTGTCACTTCATTCTCCGTTCCGGAAGGAAGCCTGGGCTGGTGGCTGCAGCGTTTCGATCTAAATCAAATCCGACACGAGACGCCAATCACACGATGGAATGAGGAAGTGGTGGTATTTTACGATCCCGATGGACTGCAGCTTGAACTGGTGGCGCATCTCGGAGCCGAAGAGAGAGCCGCCTGGAAGGACGGCCCAATTCCTCTGGAGTATGCCACGCGCGGCTTTCACAGTGTGACACTATCAATCAAGGATAGCTCACGAACTGCGAGTCTGCTGACCGAAACGATGGGATTCCAGAAGTTCCGCGAAGAGGGAAACCGCGTGCGCTACGTAACTGGAGACAAAGGAACTGCCCGAATGCTTGATGTACTCTCCATGCCGAATGTTCCGACCGGAGTGGTGGGTGTGGGAAGTGTCCACCATATCGCCTGGCGCACCCCGAACGATGAACAGCTGGAAAGATGGCTGCAACAGCTCTCCGAACAGAGATACCAAGTCTCCCCTGTGATGGATAGGCAGTATTTCCACTCCATCTATTTCCGCGAGCGTGGTGGTTTACTTTTCGAAATTGCGACAGACCCACCTGGCTTCACTGCAGATGAATCTGTTGAAAATTTGGGATCGAGTCTCCGGTTGCCTTCATGGATGGAGACAAATCGTGAGATAATTCAACGCGGCCTGAAACCACTGAACTTGCCGAACGTGGTAAAAGAAGCGCAACCATGACAAATTCCACCGTTGAAACATTGGGGTTAGTGCATCGATACATTCCGACTGAGCAGTCAGAGAATGCCACTACACTGCTTCTACTGCATGGAACCGGCGGTGACGAGAACGATCTAATCTCACTTGGAAAAGCATTGGCTCCTGAGGCAAACTTACTCAGCCCCAGAGGAAACGTATTGGAAAGAGGGTTGCCGCGTTTCTTCCTAAGATTGGCAGAGGGAGTGTTCGATCAGCAGGATCTGAAGTATCGCACAGCAGAGCTGTCTCAGTTTATCGTGGATGCCTCAGTTAGGTATGGCTTTAATTCTGAGCGAGTTGTCGCGGTCGGGTATTCAAATGGAGCAAACATCGCAGCCAGTCTGCTGCTGAGTGAACCTGATCGTCTGATATGCGCAATTCTCTTCCATCCGATGGTACCGTTTGTGCCGGATGCTCTGCCGAATTTGAATAGCCGGACGATCTTTATTGGCGCAGGAGAAAACGATCCTATAGTGCCTGTTTCGAACACAAAGGAGTTAGTTAGCATGTTTCAGCAAGTTGGAGCGCAGGTCACCATTCACTGGCATCGAGGTGGACATGCTTTGATACAAAAAGAGGTAGAGGCGGCGCAGAAGTGGTTTCAAATGAGCAAATTCAGTTCAGGCAGCTACTAGATATATAAGTAAGAAGCCACAAAAGCACAAAATTTTAACCCCGTACTCCTTTTTACAAATCAGTTATCACTTTGTTGCAGGAGTAGATTAGTCTTTTTGCGTTTTTTGTGCTTTATTGCGGCTAAATCTCTCTCATAAATATGCGTGAGAATTCAGATTTTCCAATACAAGCAGGACGTCAGGAACAAAGGATGATAGGAAAGCGTGAATAAAAACTGCATAAAGAAAATTAATTTTAATTTATAATTCTGTTCCTAGTTTCCTTTGTTCATGCCTTCCTGCTTGAATCATTTGGGGCGCGACCCTCAAATCTGGAATTTAGCCTGCGATTCCCTCATCAACAGCTGGCTGATCGAGATAGGGGTTGGTCGACTGCCAACGGTGGGACTTCTATACGACCCTCGTTTACAGGGAATATCTGCAGAGGCAGTATACGATCTGCTTGTTTTAGACCCTCGCCGATGTAAGAGCTTACGCGGTTTCCGAGGTAAATTGGGCGACATACTCATGGACATTCCTGGGCGGATGATCTATCGAGCAGACGTGACCACAATTGATGATATTGTACGCCGTTGTATGGCTGCAGGATTATCTTCTTCCTCCCGTGGAACAGTTCCAGCCGGGCTGATTGAGGAGGTCAATTCACTCTTCACTCCGCCTGTACCCTGGGATGTCGACCTGGCACGATGGATGGAAGCTCATGTTTCTGTACTTCGAGAGAAACAGCTAACTTATGCACGGGCGAGCCGCCGCCAATCTTCCACTCCAGACATTCCTCGAGCTGCCAGATATGTACCGCAGGAGAACAGAGATGCGTGTACCTTCGGAGTTGTTCTTGACACTTCGGGATCTATGGACAGAGAACTGCTTGGGCGTGCACTGGGCGCTATCGCTTCGTATTCCGAAGCCCGCGTAGTTCCTGCGGTTCGGCTTGTACTGTGTGACGCTGCTCCTTACGATCAGGGATTTGTGGAGCCCACTGCACTGCGGGGTCTCTTCCCTGTGAAAGGCCGCGGAGGTACCGTGCTACAGCCTGCCATCAACTATCTGCTGACTCGTGCGGATTTCCCACCAAGTGCGCCGCTCATGATTATCACCGATGGCTGGTGCGAGGAAAATGCTGTCAGTTCCGAGAGATCACTGTTTTCTCTTGCCACGTAAAAGGTTGAAGGAAGGGGCCGTACCGCTGCAAAACAGCGCACCGATTTTTCGAGTTCTGAAAGAGTCACATCTCGAGTAGTTGAAGTATTTCATCTAGCAATGAGGACAGTAAAGCCTTCTTGATCGAATTGGCGGTCATTGGTCAGAACCTCGGTTATTCCTTCATTGTGGCAAGCGTTCATGGAGATGCAGTCTGTAAGGCTGTATCCTTTGTCAGTACGACGTTCATAGAGCGTGAGACCATCCAAGAATGATTGTCTCGATTGCGGGATAACGTCGACATCAGAATCCAAGATTATTTCACGGACCATACTAGCACCTTGTTCTCGAAAATATTGTCCGCCTCCCGCGAGGGCAGTCAGAAATTCTGTGAGTGCTTCATCCGTAGTAACCAGCTTCACTTCACCAATTCTGTGTCTTGCTTCTAGCGCTGGTCGATTCCAAGAATCGTCCGTCACTGTTCGTGCTATCCAATATAGTGTATCGGCAAATACCCGCTTCACTTTTTCGGCCATCCGTAGATGTAATGATACAGGTTATCCGATAAATCGATTGGCAGCTTCAGGCGTTCTTCGGGTGGTATTGCTAGATATAGCGCTGCAATTTTCTCTTCTATACTAAGTTTTTTCGACGAGGTTTCTACACCCGTTTCGGCGTTGGTTTCTACTGGACTGATGGAGATGTGCATCCGCTGAGTACCATAGTCCGGAAGTAATGCCTTAATTTCTTCAACGGTACCTTCAAGTTCCAATAATGGTTGTGCATAGTACGCGTCCTTATTCTATTATACCGCAGATGAAGAAGTCACCCACATTACAATCCAATCCGGAATATATTCATTTCGCCATACAAGTATATTCTCTCGCAGGAGTTTTGAGTGACGTTGTCGAAAAACAACCTACATGAAGGGGTGATTCGCAAAGGAGAGAACAGGATATGAGTTTGGATAGTCCATCACTTGGTGAAGAGTGGCAGCAAGATAAAAGTTTTGCACCATCCCTTGCATTTTCACAGCAGGCAAACATACAAGACGTTGATATCTACGCTAAAGCGGAAGCCGATTCCGAGGGATACTGGGCCGACTGGGCGAACCAGCTTGAGTGGTCGAAACCGTGGGATACTATACTGAAGTGGAACCCGCCACACGCGAAATGGTTCCTGGGCGGGCAGCTCAATGTCAGTGTGAACTGCCTGGATCGCCAGCTCGCGCAGCGAGGCGATAATCGCGCGATTGTATGGGAAGGGGAGCCAGGGGATCAACGCACCATCACATTCAATGAACTTGCTCATGAAGTCCGTAAGTTCAGCAATGTTCTGAAGTCACTAGGAATACAGAAAGGCGACCGTGTTACCCTCTACATGCCTATGGTTCCAGAAGCGGCAGTGGCGATGCTTGCATGCACTCGCATTGGGGCGGTTCATTCCGTGGTGTTTGGGGGGTTCTCTGCGGATTCACTGAAAGAAAGAACCATCGACTGCGGTTCTAAACTGATTATTACTGCCGACGGATTCTGGCGGAGAGGCAAGATCGTCCCTCTTAAGCACACCACCGATGAGGCTGTGGCAGACTGCCCCACTGTAACCAATGTGGTAGTTCTGAAGCGGATTGGGGAAGCCGCGGGAATATCTATGAACGAAGGCCGCGATCTCTGGTGGCATGATCTGATGGAGACTGCATCGGACGATTTTCCTGCAGAACCGATGGACTCCGAAGACCCACTCTTCATTCTCTACACATCAGGCAGCACTGGCAAGCCCAAAGGGATTCTGCACTCCACAGGAGGGTATCTTACCGGAGTATACGCCACCACCAAATGGATATTCGATATCAAAGATTCCGACCTGTACTGGTGCACGGCAGATATCGGCTGGGTGACAGGGCACTCCTATGTGGTGTACGGCCCGCTCGCCAACGGAGCCACTGTCTTCATGTACGAAGGCTCGCCAGATTGGGGAGTGAGTGACGGTGGTATAGGTAAGGTTTCCCATGCTCAGAACACAGACCGCGCCCGTTTTTGGGAGATGATCGAACGCCACAAGATCACTATCCTATACACCGCTCCCACTCTTATCCGCACCTGCATGAAGTGGGGGGCGGAGCTTCCAGCGAGCCGTGATCTCTCAAGTCTGCGGCTGCTTGGCAGTGTGGGGGAGCCGATCAATCCTGAAGCCTGGCTCTGGTACAACGAACATATCGGAAAAGGTAACTGCCCGATTGTAGACACGTGGTGGCAGACCGAGACTGGCGCTATCATGATCTCGCCGCTTCCGGGCATTACAAGTACAAGGCCAGCATCCGCGACACGCCCATTTCCTGGAATCGTGGCCGATGTAGTCGATGAGAAAGGTGTTTCGGTGCCGGATGGTAAGAAGGGGATTCTGGTCATTCGGAAGCCCTGGCCATCCATGCTGCGCACCCTGTGGGGGAACGATGAGCGGTATAAACAGGTCTACTGGAGCAAGTTCCCTGGCCTTTATTTCCCTGGTGATGGAGCGCTTCGGGATAAGGATGGCAACTTCTGGCTGCTGGGACGTGTGGATGATATTATGCTGGTGGCCGGGCACAATATCAGCACCATGGAGATTGAGAGCGCACTGGTCGAGCATCCCGCAGTGGCGGAGGCTGCAGTAATCGGCAGAGAACACGATGTGAAAGGTCAGGCTCCGGTGGCGTTTGTCATTATTCGTGAAGGCCATGGCCTCGATTCATCCAATAAAGAATCTATCGCCGCCCTGAGTGCAGAACTGAAGGAGTTTGTGGGTAAGAAACTGGGTCCGATATGCCGCCCGGAAGACGTCATCATCACGGCCGATCTTCCCAAAACCCGTTCCGGAAAAATCATGCGCCGTCTGCTGCGAGATATCGCGGAAGGCCGCCTACTAGGCGATACAACCACCCTGGCCGATCCTGCCATTGTAGCCAGCCTGAAAGATAAATACACGAGTGATGAGAGCTAGTTGAATACCTGTGAGAAACAAATCAACCGATCTCCGAAGAAGAAAAAAGTGGTTATGTGTATGTACAAGACCGAATTGACGAAGCGGATTGGTTCAATGTATACCACATTATAGATATTTATTAGTATTATACTCTCTGGAGTACAAAATGACAGTACACGAAACAACCATTGCCAAAATCCAGCTTATGCCGGAAAAGCTGGTATCAGAAGTTTACAATTTTGTGGATTTTTTAATGACACGTAGTGACAAGGCTCGGTGGCTGGACTTCCAACTCCTCTCCGAAGGTATGGTACTGACAGATACCAACGCGGACGACTATCTTCCCAATCTCGAAGTGTTTGAGAAATATGAGAGATACTCATTTACGCACTACTATTTCTGCGCGCCTGATCCTTTACCAGTCGCAGAATGTGTTCCAACTGAGCATAATGATCTAATTCACGGCGCTCTTCTTCGGTCAAAGTTCCTGATTTTTCACACTCAACGAGCTCCCACACACGTGATTTGGCTTCGTTTGATGGGGTATACTCCAAAATATTTGGAGCATCTGCCAGCATATTTATGATATCATCTGAAGCAGGCACAGTTTTTAAGTAGTCGGGCATCCTTTCCAACTCTCCACCGCACTTTATAAATTATACCATACCAACGAAAGCGCCAAATGCCCCATTCAAACATAATTAATGAAACCATTATAATCTAGGATTTTTTTTGACTATTCAGCATAATCAAATCACAGTCATTTACATGGGAATCCAAATCAAATAAGTATTTATAACCAATATCAGTGAGGATAAAATAGCCGCAAAAAAGCACATAATGCGCAAAGTAACTATTGCATACATACTTGAGGTAATTGCAAAAGTCAGTGCAAAAGCATATTCCAGCCCTCACCCCCCGACCCCCTCTCCCAAAAACAGGAGAGGGGGAGCTTTAAATCGTTGGTTTCCTATCTCCCATTTCGCGAGATATGTGCTTCTAGTAAGATCAAAACCCTATATAATATTGAAAACCCCATGTCATAGTCACCCCCTCTCCTGTTTTTGGGAGAGGGGGATGGGGGGTGAGGGCGTGAAGTGTGTTTTAACCTTTATGAGACTTTTGCAAAAGGCTCACTTGTTGAACAATTTATTGTGCTTAGAAATTCTAGATAGTTTTTTTGTGCTTTTTTGCGGCCATTAATTTGTCTTGAAGTTCAGTTAGTCTACAGATTCGACGATTTGAGAGTGAAGTCACACTGTATTCGATTATGGCGAATCGTCATGCTGAATAGTTAGGATTTTTTTTTCAGACCTTTATGAGGATAGATGTCACCAACTAAAATTGTATCACTTCCGAGCCAAACTAACGCGAAAGAAGTCTGAACGCAGGAGATAGATATGCCGTTGTTTGCTGGAGTATGTGAAACTAATATCACGCCGCCAATCGATGTGTGGCTGAGTGGGTATGCCAATCGCCCAACAGGAGCCGTGGGTGTCCACGACGATCTGTATGCTCGCGCACTGGTGCTGGATAATGGGGATTGTCGGCTGGCAGTACTCTCGATAGATCTCATAGGGCTGACTCCCGATATTGTAGATAAGGTGAGATCGGAAATTGCGACTAGGCTGTGCACACCAGTCTCCGCAGTGATGCTCAACTGTTCCCATACGCACGGCGGGCCGTCTCTGAGCGGATACCGAGGTATGGGCGATCGTGATGAAGCCTATGCCGATATTCTTACTCGCAAACTGATCGGAGTGGCAGTACAGGCAGCGGATGAGTTGGTTCCAGCACACCTCAGCTACGGCGAAACATCAGTTCAGATTGGTATCAATCGGCGTGAACAGCTTCCTTCAAATGTGGTTGAGATCGGACGGAACTATGGCGGTCCGGTAGCACCTATCGTTCAGACCCTCAGTGTCAATGGTACTGATGGCAAAACCTTCGCACTTCTTTTCTCTCACGCTTGCCATCCCACCACGATGGAAGGGGACAACCTCCACATCACTGCCGACTGGCCCGGTGCGGCAGTTGCCCATCTCAAAAACCGATTTCGTACAGAAACCAAAGAGACCGGTATCTCGGCGGATGCTCTTCCAATATTTCTGCAAGGGTGCTGCGGGGATATCAATCCCAACAAGCGAAGCACCTGGGAGGCTGTAGACTACGCTGGCAGGCTGGTTGCCGATGCCGGGCATACTGCACGCTGGAATGCGCATGGCAGGATGGATGAGGTGCTAAGCGCTCGCGAAATAACTGTAAATCTCCCCATGCGTCCGCCGCCACCACTTGAAGAGTGCCAGAAAGAGCTGGTGTTCTGGGAAGCGAAGCTGATCGAGGAGCGACAGGCATGCGTTTCTCAAGGGCGCATAAACTTTATTGAAGGGTCGATCAACTGGGCAAGAGATGCTGTCGGATTCGCCAGTAAGAGTAATTTCTCCGAGTTCCAGCCATTCACAGTTCAGTGCCTGAACCTGTGCGGACTGAAGCTCATCGGTTTTCAGGGAGAGATGTTCGTAAAGTACCAACTGGATTTCATCCGCCAGTGCGGCACGCCCGTCATTGCTATGGGCTATACGAATGGGTGTTGGAATTATGTACCGACTGCTATTGAATTCACTCGCGGCGGCTATGAAGTCGATGGCGCTCAGCGATACTACGGAACTCTGGGATTCGCTTCCGACTGCGAAGCGATTCTCCGTGCCGCCGCTTACGACCTTCTCGAAATCGACGACCCGGACACCACTCCTTACGGTCTTATTTGATCCTATGTCAATCCCGATGCAGATCTATGAATCACATCAAGTGTATTCTCCACGATGGCGATATCCGGATGGTCAGTAGGCAAAAGTCGTCGTAGGATGGCAAGCGATTCGTTGGCAAGCGGTTCAGCTTCGGCATATCTACCGAGATGGAAATAAAGCAGGGCTAAATCGTGCAGTGTAACTGCAGTTAACTGATGTTCCTTACCAATAGTTTTCAGCTCGATCGCGAGTGCATCTTGGTATAGCGGTTCAGCTAATTCATATTTCCGCCGTCTTGAATACAACTGCGCCAGATCGTGAAGTGTCATTGCAGTATCTGGGTGGTTATGCCCTAATATTTTGTCATTGAGATCGACGACTTCTAAATACATCTTTTCAGCTTCAGTGTATTTTCCTTGTAGGGAGTATGATTGCGCTAATGCGTTGACAGTCTCTAAAGTTTCGGAGTTTTCTCTGCCTCTAAGTTTGATTTTAATAGAAAGAGACTCCAGATAGAGTGCATCGGCGCCCGAGAAGTTGCCCTGCTTTAAAGAGATAGTTGCTAGATCTTGCATTGCAGCGGCAGTATCAAGATGTTCCTTTCCCAATACATCCGTAAGGGAGCTCAATGCCTCTAAATAGAGTTGTTCAGCTTTCTGAAAATGTCCAATCGAAAAATACAACTGCGCGATTTGGCTAATCAAATATGTTTCATCAAGACGATTGTGGAGGTCTACGGGCAACTCTCGAAGTTGTTCAAGCAGCATTTAAAGCTCGTTCAGGCGCTGTTGTTTATCTTCCAATGCCAAACCCGATACAGCAGAAAACCCGAGTGATTGAATGGTAACAGCAGAGGATAGATCATCTGCATTGGAGGGTGTAAAAATGTAGATGCCGCTGCGAACGGAGGCGAAGTCGGGTGCACTGCCGATGATTTGGCTGAGCATATATTCAGGCATCCAGAAGACAAGTGGACAAGGGCAGTCTTTGATGAAATGATTCCGAGCCGCGTTCAGGTTCAGGAGAAATGGGATAGTGCGAGGTTTGGAATCACTGCGTATCCAGTTCTCCAAGCCATAAACGAACACTGCATCGGGCAAGGGAGCTTCAAGAACCGTGCGAAGGAGATAAGAGAGATGTGGAATCTCTTCGCGAACCGGGACATCCTGAATTCTGAGTTCTGGGACTTCCTCTCGCAGCGCTTTCATTTGCCGGTCTCGCTCATCCGCCGAGTTACACAGCGCGAAAACTAGCGAGAATCCTTTAGCGTAACGTAATTCACGAGTTAAAGTAGCCCGTTGTTCATCGTTCTCGGGAAGAGGACCATTGAATATATCGTAGAGTTCTGAGGAGTCATCATTCATGGCTTAATAGTTTGTTGCAGCGCTTTTACTGCACTTTTGAATTGCCGCAGTTCGCGAACAATGGGATGTATTGCATACCAAGGCTCCGCAGCCTCAAAGACACTTTCATTTTCACCACCATTCATGTATTCAAGCACGCAGAGATTTTCCAGGAGTACTCGCCGATCCAAATCGTTACTATCCCAAGTCTTGTCCTTTGAGCGTTCGAGTTGCGCCAATAGCGGCCACTGGCTGGTTCGAATGGTGGTACTGTACGTCGTGACAGATTTCTGTATAGCTTTTTGTGCGGCTAGCAAACCTATAGGTGTGGTTTTCGTCTCTCGTGTTGTCTGTTGGACAAAAGTCATAAATTGCCTAACATGTCCGCCACAGTAATTCAACAGAAAATCGAGTGCATCCTCATCAATCACCTCACGAATATTCTGCCTCTTAGCCCGCTTGAGAAGCATTTCAGTGGTTTGTCACGCCCTGGCTGGAAACGGAGATGATTTTCCCGTGTGAATGTTTTGACATTTGGAAGAATAAAAGGCTTACGTCCATATAGGGCTTCTAATTGAGGTTCAATAGAACGTACAAGTCCAAGTGGTATCGTATATATAATATTAGCACGCAGGGCATTAAGTTGAGTCGCACCATCTACAAAAAGTGCCCGCTCAGATTCGTCTCCCTGAGATTTCCCCGCTACCTGACGTATTCGTTCCATATTATCAACAATCAAAACTATATTATCATATTTTGGCCCACCATCTTGAGGATTGTGCATCGCCAACCGATTTCGTACATCAATCAGTAACGTGTTTATCTCACTGATTAACGATGGCATTTGTGGTTCGAGATGATTTCTAACTTCGGTGCGGGTTTTGCGGTCGGCCTGCTTAAGGCCAATTTCTACCTTTCCTTTCCAGAGTGGAATATCTATTTTTTTTACTTCCACATCACTAAAAAGCAAACTTCTAATTTCTTCCCAGCGCTTTTCAAAATAGCCTGCTTTGAGTCCAATACCTTCTTTCTCATGAAGTTCAGCAGAAATTTCCGCCACAATTGCATGCAGTATCTCCAATAGCGAAGAGTCGAATACATCCAAATAATCCAGTACATTTATGACTATGGGAAAGTATCGTTTATGATAGCAATTAGGCCCGTGCCGAAGTAGTTCATGAGCTAAATGCTCTAGTTCAGACGATTTCCCGCTTCCCAGATGACCGGTAAACAGAGCAGTGATTGATTCTGTGGATTCATCAAAATCCTGGCAAATCTGCTGGATGAAAACATCCCCTCCACGCACATTTGTTAGGTCCACATACTGATCAGGTTCCGCCGGGAGGAGTGGATGGCAGGCGTTTAACAGTTGCTTAAGGATCGCGTCCATATCATTACGTCCTTCTGAAGTTGTAACTCTATTGGAATTATACCATACAGCTGTAACTCGACATGAGTTCGCCTCACTACGCAATCTTTCGATCCCTGAGATTGGAATGTAATGAATACATGCAACAAGGCTCGGTCGTTCTTGTCTAATCTGGTGAAATGTCGTGCAATGCAAATGACAGTTATTTCCCTGATGATAAGAGGGCTTCAAGGTAAGATTAATGCGATTTTCCCGTTTATATATACTTCCCGTTCTGCTCATATCGACTGCACTCCCTGCTATTGCCTCGGGCTCATTGATCAATAAGTCCAAATCAAATTCATTAATTCCGCTTGTCAGCTATCAAGAAACAATCGCCCCCATATTAAAAGCCAGGTGTTACAGCTGCCACGCCGCAGATGCACATAGTGGCGGACTGATACTCGATTCGCCTTTATCACTGTTCAAAGGCGGAGCGAAGACCGCCTCGGCAATTGTCGTGAAGGGAAGCCCATCCTCAAGTTTGCTGATCAGCTACCTGCGAGGCAAGAAGCAGCCCCGTATGCCTATGAAAGCACCCCCGCTTCCTGCAGATCAGATCGCACTCATTGAGACCTGGATAAAACAGGGTGCGAAGATCGATCAGATCAAGCTCGGATGGCCTTACACACCTCCAAAACAGTTCGCTGTCCCCCAAGTAAAGAATAGCGCCTGGGTTCATAATCCTATCGATAACTTTGTGCTCGCAAAGCTGGAATCCAAAAGTTTGAAGCCCGCTGCACCCGCTGCACGAGTTGCGCTGCTGCGCCGGGTGTACGCTGATCTGGTGGGTGTTCCACCCAATCCAGAGGAGGCCAAGTCCTTCCTTTCAGATACAACGCCAAAAGCCTATGAAAAGTTGGTGGATCGCCTTCTGGCCGATCATCGGTATGGAGAAAGATGGGGGCGGCACTGGCTCGATCTGGTGAGGTATGCCGATTCGCAGGGATATGAGGCCGACAACACTCGCATGCGCGCATGGCGTTTCCGCGACTATGTGATCCGCTCCTTCAACAGCGATAAACCCTACGACCGCTTCATCAAAGAGCAGTTGGCTGGTGACGAACTCTATCCAAGCGACTCCGATGCCATTACTGCAACGGGCTATGCACGCCTGTGTTCCTGGGATGAGCTCTCTACAGATCATGATCAGCGCTGGCAGGACTATCTCAACGATGCCACCGACACTACCGGCTCTGTGATGCTAGGTCTCACGGTGGGCTGCGCACGATGCCATGATCATAAGTACGACCGCATCTCTCAGGCAGACTACTACCGGATGCAGGCATTCTTCAGACCCACAAAATGGACAGAAGCAAACCTTCCGAATAGTGGAAACGATCCTCCCGCGCTGCGTGAGAAAATCTCCGAGGCGGAAACGCACCTCGTTCCACTGCGAAAACAGCGTGAGGAACTGAAAGAAAAGTATCGTGCCGCTTCTCTTGCTAAGAAAGAGAAGACTGCAAAACCTGGCGATAAAGTGGTGGTAAGCGATGACGATATTAATAACGCCATGCCAGAGCACGACCGAATAAAACGCGAGCAGCTGCAGAACGAAATCGGTCACTGGGAGAGTGTGGAAGAGCCGTTCAAGCCGATTGCAGATGTGATTTCAGACGAGAAAGACATTCCCAAAACCTTCCTCTTAAAGAGGGGGAATCTTCTCACTCCAGGGTCAGAAGTACAACCAGGGTTTGTGGCTTCACTTGCCGGAGGTGAAGAACGTCCGGCGAAAATCATTCCACCTTCGGGAGGAGCTACGACTGGACGACGTACTGCACTGGCGAACTGGATAACAAGTGCGAATAACCCGGTCACAGCACGAGTGATGGTCAACCGAATCTGGCAGCATCATTTTGGTCGTGGCATTGTGGCTACGCCTTCCGACTTTGGAAAAAACGGAGATAAGCCTACCCATCCAGAACTGCTCGATTGGCTGGCTAATCAGTTTGTGAAAAATGGGTGGAGCATCAAGCAGATGCATCGTTTGATGGTACTTTCTAACACGTACCAGATGTTGACACATACTGATCCGGTGGCAGTTAAGAAAGATCCAACCAATACTCTATTCTGGCGAATGAATCGCATTCGTCTGGAGGGAGAGGTTCTACGAGACAGTATTCTCTCTGTAAGCGGCAGGCTGAATCCCGAAATGTATGGGCCTGGCGTCTTCCCCAAACTGAGCGAAGAGGTACTCTCGACCGGCTCTACGCACAAATGGGGAGCTTCCAGCGAAGCTGATAGCCTGCGCCGAACAGTGTATGTATTTCAGCGGCGCTCGCTCCCACTGCCGATTGTAGAAGCATTCGATGGGCCGGATATGGTAAATACCTGCCCTCGGCGATCTACCACGACCATCTCGCCACAAGCCCTTGCTCTATTCAACGGTGAGTTCAGTATCAGCGAGTCTAAGAAGATTGCAGAACGCGTGATCCAAGACGCGGGTCCCGATCCGATAAATCAGATTGTACACTCTTATGAACTTACTCTCATCCGTAAACCCACATTCAGCCAGCAACAATTGGTGTTAAAATTTATCGAGAACCAGACCAGGCTTCATCTGCAGGATAAACAGAATCCGACCGATCTCAGTAATGCGAAGGCGAGTGCCTTGGCCGATTTTTGTCATGTGCTTATAAATACAAATGAGTTTTTGTATCTGGACTGAGGAACCTCACCCCAACCCCTCTCCCATACACTCGTTCCTCGTTGGGAGAGGGACAGATGCACGAATTACTTCTCCCTGCTCTTTCGCGAGCTATCGAGCGAAATGGGAACGGTGCAGAGGTGAGGTTGAAAATGATTAGTTTTAGATCATGGAGAGCTTAATGTCAGACGAGATTATAATCCGAGGATCGCAGCATTTCCAAGCGGCGATATCAAGGAGAGAGTTTCTTTCCCGTGCGGGCACAGGATTTGGGGGGATGGCCCTATCGTTCCTGATGGCTCAGGAGGCGGAGGCAGCCGCACGGAGCGGTAAGGCACGTGTCAATCCTCTTGCTCCGAAGACACCCATGATTCCGGCCAAGGCTAAATCTGTCATTTTCCTTTTCATGTATGGTGGCGTGAGCCATGTGGATACATTCGACCCCAAACCCGATCTTGTAAAATACAACGGTAAATCGCTCAATACGGATGTACTCAAGGGTGTAGGTGAAATAAAGACTTTTGGCGGAGATTCTCACGCTCCATTGATGCGAAGCCCGTTCTCGTTTAAGAAATATGGAAAGTCAGGGATCGAAGTCTCGGAAATCTATCCGAATGTGGGCGCATGTGTGGACGATATCTGTTTTGTTCGCTCAATCTACGGCGACAGCAATAACCATGCGCCTGCCCTCTTCGAGATGAACACCGGATCTATTCTACAGGGACATCCTTCGGTTGGCTCGTGGGTCACTTATGGGCTTGGCACATCCAACCAGGATCTGCCGGCTTATGTCGTCATGACCGATCATCGCGGCGGCCCTATCGGCGGCGCGCCAAACTGGTCGAGTGGATTCATGCCTGCCACATACCAGGGCACTGTTTTCCGGTCGAACGGTACTCCGATATTGGATCTGGCGCCGAGTGACGGCATGTCGGCTGCGGAGCAGAGAGCCAGTCTCGACCTGCTGGGGAAACTTAATGAAGAGCATCTGCAGGCGAACCCGGGTGACAGCGATCTGGAGGCACGAATAGCGGCTTACGAACTGGCATACCGCATGCAGGCACACGCTCCGGAGGTGGTGGATATTTCGACTGAAACGGAAGAAACGAAGACACTCTATGGTTTGAATAAAAAAGAGACCGAAGAGTTTGGCCGTAAATGCCTTCTCGCCAGAAGGCTGGTGGAACGCGGTGTTCGTTTCGTGCAGTTGTACAGCGGTGGCGGGCACTCGGACGACACCTGGGATGCGCATGGGGACATCGTTTATAACCATGGAATGCATGCCCGCGAAACCGATCAGCCTATCGCGGCGCTGCTAAAAGATTTGAAACGCAAAGGACTGCTCGATTCTACATTGGTGGTGTGGGGCGGGGAGTTTGGGCGCATGCCGATATCGCAGGGTGGTAAAGGGCGCGATCACAATCCCGGTGTACAGACGGTATGGATGGCGGGCGGTGGAATTAAAGGTGGTACCGTCGTCGGTTCCTCGGATGAAGTGGGTTATAAAGCTGGGGACACCCCATACCATATCCGCGATCTTCACGCCACTATCCTCCATGCCATGGGCTTGAACGATTTACAGCTCACCTACCTTTACAATGGGCGCAATCAGCGCCTCACTGAGAATGGCGGCCAGGTGATTAAACAGGCGTTGGCATAGGATATTAGCTGATCTAACTGCAAAATTTACAGATATAATACATTTGAACATTAACCGCGAATTACGCCAATTGCGCGAATGGATGCATAATATTGTTCTGAAAATCATATCTAATGAACAGATGAATTCTGCCAATAAAATTTTTTTTGCGCAATTGGCGTAATTCGCGGTTTATTTAAGAAATAATGATATCCATCCACACCTGTATAGAAGGTTAGTCTTAGTGGAATGAATTCGAAGGAGATATCGATTTGAAGCTTGCTGCGTTTCCAAAGTGTTACATGGATGAATTGTGTATCGACCGTACTATGAGTGTGTTCGACTGGATCGACCTCGCAAAAGCCGAGTTAAAACCATGCGGCGTCACCGGCCTGGAGATGTATACGGGTTTCCTGACAAGCTACGACTCAGTCTATCTTTCAAAAGTGAAATCGGCACTGGATGCGGCAGGTTTCGAGATGCCGATGTTCTGCGCTTCCCCAGATTTCACTTCTCCAGATCCTACTTATCGCCAGGCAGAAATCGAGAAAGAACGCCAGATGATGGCAGTTTCGGCATCTCTGGGCGGCTCGACATGCCGAGTTCTCTCCGGGCAGCGGCGCCCTGAAGTGAGCCGTGAAGATGGCGTGAAGTGGGTGGTGGAGTGCATAAATTCGCTGCTCGGCTATGCTGAAGAAATAGGCGTCATACTCACGATGGAGAATCATTTCAAAGACAACTACTGGGACTACCCCGAGTTTGCTCAGAAAATGGATATTTTCTGTGAGATTGTGGGCAAAATCGACAGCCCCTGGTACGGAGTAAACTACGATCCCTCCAATACGCTGATTGCCAACGAAGATCCTATCGAACTTCTGCGCAGAGTAGCTCCCCGTGTGGTGTCCATGCATGCATCTGATAGGAGATTGAAACCGGATGTAGTTCTTGGTCCGGAAGGTGTCTGGGACTATACGCAGCTCATTCACGGCGAGATTGGCACAGGAATGAACGACTTCGATGAGATTTACAGCATTCTTCGTGGAGTTGGCTTCGACGGTTGGGTATCCATTGAAGACGGTGTGAATGGAATAGAAGAACTCAAGCGATCTGCTCTCTACCTGGCGAACAAGATGGGCTTGTAGGCGTTTCAACCGACGATGAGACATATTGGGTATACTATGATGTGCCGAGAATGCCGTATCGATAAGA
Source organism: Chthonomonadaceae bacterium (assembly GCA_025352825.1). Taxonomy (GTDB): domain Bacteria; phylum Armatimonadota; class Chthonomonadetes; order Chthonomonadales; family Chthonomonadaceae; genus JANXSG01. The sequence goes on from JANXSG010000247.1 coordinate 30,723, forward strand.
GGATACGGCATTCTCGGAAGAGTATTGAGCTATTGATATATCCCTGCTGTTGAGTCGAAAGTGAAGCGATGCAAGATTTGCTGATGTTCCGAGACCCCGAATATTTTCTGGTCCAGATCATTGTGATCATACTAAGTATCTCTCTCCATGAGTTCGGTCATGCCATTTCTGCGGATATGCTTGGGGACGATACTCCCCGCAGCCAGGGAAGAGTGACACTCTGGCCAGATAAACACTTCGATCCAATTGGGTTCATACTGATATTTGTCACCATCAACGCCGGACGAGGACTGGGCTGGGGGAAACCAGTACAGGTGAACATAAACAGGCTTCGCCATCCTCGCCGTGATATGCTGCTGGTTGCAGCGGCTGGCCCACTCATGAACCTTATACTGGCAGTTATAGCCGGTATAATCATGAGGGTATCCTTTTCAACAGGGCACGATCAGTGGCTTGATCAGAACTTGAGCGGCCAGTATGCTACGGTATCGGGCGCTTTTGTGACGGCATTCCTCACACTTAATCTCAGCTTGATGTTTTTCAATCTCATTCCTATCCACCCATTGGACGGTTCAAAAATCCTAAGCAGTCTTCTTCCGATCGACCTTTCTATTTCATTTGATAGGTTTATTGGTCAGTGGGGACCGTTTTTAATTCTCAGCCTCTGCTGGATCAGCCCGGGTACATTGGGTTCGGTAATTGGGCCTGCTGTACGGCAGTCGATATCACTCCTCACCGGCCAAATATGGGGATAGTTGGAATCTCTCCCGGGAGAAGGGGATGTGAAAGTAATGTGTTTTCCGGGAGTTGAAAACTCCCGGCCAGAAAAAACAGGCGTCTTTCAGACGCGTTTTCCGCCCACAGGGCGGTTGGCCGAAGGCTTCCATGATAGGTATTTCATTGCGCAGGCGATAAGGATGAGACACGGCACTAAAGTACCGGTCTGGAATTGCAAAGCCCATCTCCGGTCGCTAGATGCTCCCTGCATGGGCTGAGAATCCCGATTTAGTCACCCCCTCTCCCTTGCGAGCTATCGAGCAATCTGGGAGAGGGGGACGGGGGTGAGGTTAAATGATACTACTTTCACAGCCCTTTAACCCGTCGTTAAAAGTACAAATGAGCCTTATTCTATCGCTTATGGGCAGGGGTTACGGCTGAAAATCCGCTATAGATCAGAGCTTCGCAAGGGGCTCTCATAACTAAGTATAATCATCTCTCAACTCAATTAAGGTTCAAAATGACTATTTCGCCCATAGAGAAAAAACGACTACTGAGTGGTATGCAGCCCACAGGCACGGGAGCGCTTCACCTGGGCAATTTAGAAGGGGCGCTTCGAAGCTGGGTTAAACTGCAGGATGAGTTTGAGATGTTCTGCTGTATTGTGGACTGGCACGCACTCACCACCAGATATGATGAGACTGAAAAGATTGCTCCTGCCTGCCGTGAAGT
>JANXSG010000266.1 GCA_025352825.1 Chthonomonadaceae bacterium
CAGCTTTTCATCGATACGTTCTTCAATCGTATTCGAACATATATATCGAAATACTGTCACTGGGTAAATCTGCCCCATTCTGTGTGAGCGGCTCTCAGCCTGATCTTCTATTGCCGGATTCCACCAGCGATCCAGATGAAATACATAAGAAGCCGCTTGAAGATTTAATCCCACACCGCCAGATCGCAAAGAAAGGATCAAAGCTTTATGATCTATGCTATCTGTAAACGTTTGGATCACAGAATCTTTTTGGGCGGAAGACATAGCTCCGGTATAAGTTAGAGGAGAGAATTCTGCGAGCCGATTCGATAACATATTAACTCCAAATCTATTATCAGTGAATTGTGAAAATATCAGTGCCCGATGGCCTTCTAGTATGAGAGTCGACATTCTATCTTCAATGTCGCTTATCTTAGCCGATTCACCACTCACGGGATCGTTGTTGCAAATCTGTTTTAATCGTATAATCAGTTCTAAAATATGCGTGATAGAAATCGAATTCCCCGCTTTTTCAAGCTCCATGATGCCTTCTTTCTCTGCACGGTCATAGGCGATACGCTGGGTGGGCAGCAGCTCGATAGACTGCTCAATAATATGCTTATCCGGCAAATCTTTAAGTACATTCTCTTTTTTACGGCGAAGCTGAATTTTTTTAAGTGATTCCTGAAGGTTGCTTTCGACTGTTCTGACTGGGTTTTTACCTCCTGGTTCTCCATTCAGGAACTCTATAATGGACAGCACATCATCGATTTTATTTTCTAAGGGTGTACCTGTCAAAGCCCAGCGTCGTTGGCGCGGGAGCTGTTTGCAGGCTCTTGAAATACCAGTCTCACGATTTTTGATACGTGATGCCTCATCTAAAACCACCACTGACCATTCATTTCTCTTGGCCGGGCTGTCAATCACCTGCAGGACATCTCCTCTCAGAGTATCGTAACTAATAATCTTAATGTGTGCCGGTAATCGCCATTGGACACCTCTATCCTGCTGCGGGCCGCTAATGATAATAGATAGTAATTCAGGAGCCCATTTAGCTATTTCCCTTGACCACTGTTTTGTGAGAGATGCTGGGCAGACTATCAGAGCTGTTTGAATCGAACTTTTGTGGAAGAGAACCCGCAATGCTGCCACAGCCTGAATAGTTTTCCCAAGTCCCATATCATCTGCGAGAAGCAGTTCATTTCGTGTTATAAGCGCCTCAATTCCCACTTTTTGATAAGCATAAAGAGGATGAGGCCACTCAAAAACAGAGTTGGAATTAAGAAGCGCTTCCAGGGGTGGCTGCAGTATGGCAGCCAGTCGCCTGGAGCTGGAGTTGTCTCCAGATGGTGACGGTAAGCGGAGTTTTTGCTGAGTGGAGATAGTTTTTGATTGACTGCTAAGTCCGGAACTGTTTACTCTTGAATCGAATCTGCCTATTTTAATGCTGACTGCTTTGGAACAGTTCCAATTCGATACCAGATGAGTTCCAGCAGATCGTATCCTGCTAAATTCAGCCGGTATCGCCTCAGGGAATGAGGCCTTCATTTCTTCGATTTCATGCTTTTTAGGAGTATTCGACACCAATTCATGTGGACGAAACAGGCCAAAAATCTTGATTTTTGGATAGATGGTGGTATTTTGAATCTCTTTCGCTGGAATCATCTTACTCTTCCGGCCAGATTACTTCAGGATACATTTCTGCCAGGCCATTGTGTAAACGATTAAAAGGTTCAGAGATAAACCCATTGCTTCTCAAGTCTTCCATGAGCATATACGCTGTAGAGCCCGATGTTGGCTGTCCGTTAATCCAATTTATAGAAAAGATTTTATGAACATCCGCTCTTACAATTTGTGCAAAAGGGATAGCGGGAGCGATAACACTTTTGCAATATTCCGGCGTTCCTATATTACTCGTCGATAAAAGTATCAATGGTTCAAGAGAACAGGCTTTAAATAGGGAATGACATAATTCAGCGATACCAATCGAACGAACCTGATCAGCAGGCCACAGAAAACCCGAAGGCGCAGTGAGAGTGTTATGAATAAATTCTAACGGCTGACCTTTAGCATCGATCAGGAGCAGCGCCCCATAAAAAGTATGTTTTTCCTGTACCCATACCACTTCCAAAAAAGCGGCACATTGATGTGAAGATGTTTTTGGTGGATGGCGATACGGTATGGGCATGGGGATGGACTATGCCTCGTTTTCATCATCTTGAAGCATAGTATCTGGTATTTCTGTGTCGTCGTGTTGAATTTCTTCTTCGTGAATATTAGGAATATACTCAGGATAATGCCTCTGCAAATCCCATTGTGTGATCATTGCTCTGATCTCTGCACGTATTGTAGTGCTAGCAGCAGATTTTCTCCCAAATGAGTTTTGAACATGTACTTCATACGCCTCTTCGTAGATGGATTTAACTCGGAACATAATCTGTTCATCTTGTTCTTTAGATGGAGGAACAATTCTTGTAGCAGATTTAAACAGCTCGATTCCTTTTTTTCCAAAAATGTCGAATTCTACATTTGAGCTACCGTGTCCCATGACTCGAAAACTCTGTTCATCCTTATCGATAATATCATCGAATTCTCCTATGGTAAAGGTGAAAATTGGCAATATCGCGGCCCCGGCTAACTCGGCAACTTTCAACCACCATCCTATCTCAACCCATGCTGCTATGCGTTGTTTCTGAGAAAACACGCGAATACGCTCTACCTCATCAAACATTATCACCCATCCTTTGCAGCGACAGGCTTTATAAAACTGAGCCAATACGCGAATTCTATCTCTTGCAAGCAATGTATTTTTTTTACCTTTTATATTGTAGCCCACAGTTTGGCCAAGTAATTTTAGCTCTCGACGTATATCAGTTATTATTAAAGGATTCCCTTCGAAATCATTAAGTATTCGCTGGCGAAACTCTTCATTACCACGCAATTCTTCATATAAATAAAGCATTGCGCTGAAGCGTTCATCAATGCCTGAATCTCTCGACCAGCGGCGTAGTTCTGCATATTCTACAGTATTCGTGTTTAAACTGCTCGATAACTCTCTGGCAGCCCTCCCAGTCCTATTGGGAGATTCTGCCGATTCTGCGAGCGATTTCAGAACAACATGCGCATTTCCGAGAGGCATTTCTGGGCTTACTACCACCAGGCTCGTAACGAAGTGTTGGTCTAATGCCTGTGCTTTCAGAAAATTGAGCAGATGTGACTTTCCTCGGCCGAAAGAAGCGCTAAATACGAGTGGATTTACTGGCTGACCAGCAGCTAATGAATCAAGGCTAGAATTGAATTTTGATTTGATCTCATCTTGCGTAGTTCCTAATTGGGTGACAGCATGTCGGCTTGGTACACCAGATCGTAGAGCCTCAATTGCGCTCCTCGCCGTTCTTTGTTGAGTATTCATGCTATATTCTCCATATGAACTAAAGCCGCTGATGGATTAGCCTTCTTTTGATCTCGCACTTCCAAACCAATGCGTGTTTGCAGTGCATCGTAATTAAAAAAATTTCTGGTAGCATCAGATTTTATGTAAAACTTAGGGGAGGTAAGAACTATTAAGCAGAATCCTCGAAAAACGTCTGCATCATCTATAAACATCCTAAGAAGCTGCAGCATCTGCAAATAAGCTTGTTCAGTATAATAGACTCCTGATTCTTCGCTTACTTCATCCATAATTGAGTAAATTTCATCCGCGTTGGCTTCTCTTGATCTAGCATCCTGAAGACGAGAAAGTATATCCTGCGTTTGTCTAATCTTCGTTATTTTCTTTTTTTCATATGGCCGCAGATCGAGAATGACTACCATTCCAGACTTCTCTGTACGTGGCAGCCATTGGCAAAATGAAGTCAGCATGTGTCTGGCATTAGTCCGGTCTATACGGCTGTATATCTGAATCGTTTTTAAAGCTGCCAAATCTCCGCCAATTCGCTTTCCCTGCAGCCATGCCAGAAGCACCTCCTCTTTAGTAGGCGTCATCGATTCAGAAAAGATTTGCGCTCTGCTTAGGGCTGTCAATGCTATTCGAAAATCTAGAGATAAACTATTCTCTCTGAGGAGGGAAGTGGCAAATCCTGCCTGAAAATTGTTTATTAGGTCACTAACATCTCGGTTATTATCCGCAGCTATCCTCTCAATATCATTTAGTTCTCGATCCGGGCTTATATGAATTCCCTGTTGTAATAGATATTTACGGGCATTCTGTTCAGCCCAATACTGCCACTTAAATTTAGATGTAACTTGAAAAAAGAACTTTTCTATTCTATGGAGATCAGGCTTTTTACAGTTGTCGTCTAATTTAGTTGGATCAAGAATGGCTAGATGGTAATTACATCGTGAGGCTTGATTGTCTATCTCCTGAATAACATATTCGAGCGTATCATTGTTGCCGCTAATAAATTTAACAGCAGATCCTCCTGACGAAAAATAGTCATCAAAATACTCACGATGCATGGTTTCGATCCATTGTTCCGGGCTGATTTTAGAAATCTGGTTTATTTCCATCTGATCTGACATCGAAGTGGCTCCTATTGAAACCAAATTATAAAATACTGCTTGCTTAATCCATCTTTACTCACCACATCAAAAATGTCCTTGTTAGCTTTGCCATCAGGGCCATCTAGGTGGAATACTTTACCATCCTTGGTAGTTCGAACTCCAGATTCATCGAGTGCATTTATTTGTTGGCCAAAAGATGCCCGAGAATTCTCCACTTTGTATCCAGGAGTCATTTCCCATCTCTTGAAAACATCGATAAATTTTGTGCGAAGGTCATTTTTATCGCTGCTATCTCTCTTGCATGCCTCATATACAGAGTTCAGAAACTGCTGGCATTCTCTCTCGTTTATAGAAATTTCGTTTAACCTCTTGAGTTCTTTTGCAATGACAGCGGGATGAACAGCACTCCATGGCTTTTTGCCTAACAAGAGACGTGCTTGATGGGGCTGTGCACGTACAATTACCGGGGGAGATACAATATGGTCATCTTCAATGACTACTCTAAGATTGATTTTGGAACATGCTGCTCCCAGTTCTTCGATCCACGCTGAGCTTTCAAGATATTCTTGAGCATTTAAGTTCCAGGAACCGGCAGCTTCGTTTGTGGGTATTTCCAGCTCTTTCACGAGAGAATTAGCGCTGTCTGCAGCTTTTTGCCTATTCACTAGATGACCTGTCTCACACGCCTTTTTCCACGATTTTAAAGACGCTAAATATTTTTCAGCTGTTTTAATCAAATCTGAGACTTGTAATTCTTGTTCTTTGAGCGCATCCTGGAATAGCATCTATTCTCCCCTTAAATGTTTATATGCATATTATTGACCGTTCGAATGTTTACCTGCCTGATTTGCAATAAAATTATAATTGGATTCTCCCTTTATCCGGATAGTTGAGAGTATGAGACCAAGCAACCTTTCTCTTGCAGAGCCGCGATAAAGAATATAATGTAATCTGCGGATAAAAATCTGAGAACTTAACTCCATGGATAATCTTGGTTTTAAAGGCAAATGCATTTTATCCACAGATTACGCAGATTTCCGCAGATTTTGGCTTACGAACTAGTTTGAATATATTCTACTCAGCCAATTTGTGTACTATCAGGAAAGTCTTCATCTAATTTTCATAATCGTGTGGTAATTTATGGATTATTAAAACCAATTATGCGTAAAACTGGAGCGAAGTCGTGAAATTACTGGTTATCGAGGATGAAGTGGGTATCCTGAATATGATTCGCCGGGGTTTGGAAGCGGCGAACTACGACGTTGACACCGCGAAGGACGGAAACGTCGGGCTGGAGATGGCTTGCGAACACACCTACAGCCTCATCATTCTGGATCTCATGCTGCCAGGCATCGATGGCTGGAGAATATGCGAATCGCTGCGGGCCAGGAAAAGTCGCGTCCCCATTCTCATGTTGACAGCACGCGATACAATCCAGGATAAGGTACGCGGACTGGATACAGGCGCGGATGACTATCTCGCAAAACCTTTCGATTTTCAGGAGCTTCTTGCGCGTGTGCGTGCCCTGCTGCGGCGTGATAAGATGCACAAGACACGTACTATTCGTGTTGCCGACCTCGAAATAGATACTGCGCAGCGGCGAGTGACGCGAGGCGGAGTGGAGATCGGGCTAAGCCATCGTGAGTACGAGCTTCTGGAGGCGCTGGCAGCCTACGAGAGCCAGGTGCTCACCCGAGAAGCAATTCAGGAACGTATCTGGATGGATGAGGACTCTTTTTCCAATACGGTAGATGTTTACATCGGGCTGCTGCGTAAAAAGATCGATGCTGGCCACTCGGTCAAACTCATACAGACTGTGCGCGGCGTGGGCTATACGCTTCGTGTTCCCGAAGCTGAGGATGCATTTTGATTAAGCCTGGCTTAAATAATAGTGACCTGCCCAATTTGACTGGCCGAAGGCAGTCCGTCCGAACGCAGCTTATTGTCTGGAATATCCTCGCTCTCACATTGCTGCTGGGAATTCTTGGCGGAGTAGTCCACTACACGGTACTCTCTTTTCTGATGGACTCCGTCGATCGGGAGTTGGATAAACGAGTTCAGCACGTAGTTGATATGCCAGAGCCTCCTCCTCGGCCACCGGGTGATTTTGGAGGGAGAGATCGACCGCCTTTCATGAACGATGGCAGTCCGGACATGGGAGGAGATCACCCACCTGATGGAAGGCGTCCACCGCGAGGATTTAGAGGGCGAGGATTTAGGGATATCGACCCCTATCATCCGCATCGTTTTGATCTGGATGGTAAGTCGAGAGACCCATTTGATGATCACGCACCATGGGATATGCATGCCGTTACGCTCGCCGCACAAGGGCAGGACATCACTTCAAAAGGTGTAGAAAATGCCGAACCCCTGCAGCTGCTTACCCGGCCGATACTCGATCATGGAAAGGTGATAGGAGTCGTGCAAGGCGCCTATCCACTCACGGATATCAACCGTGCAATATCCGGCATGAATCGGGCGCTGCTGATGCTGATACCTGTTGGACTGTTGGGAGCGGGGTTAGGCGGCGCTTATCTCACGGATCGTGTGCTGCGCCGAGTCCGGCGCCTGACCCAGGCTGCAGAGCATATCAGCGCCCTGAAATTCTCGGATCGCCTGCCGGTCTCAGGTAATGATGAGTTCTCTGAGCTAGCGAACACTTTCAATGGCCTGCTGGGGCGTTTGGAGTCTGCGTATACCCGGCAGGAACAGGCTTTGGAACAGCAGCGGCG
>JANXSG010000023.1 GCA_025352825.1 Chthonomonadaceae bacterium
GATCCCCAAACCGGAAATGCATATGAGTTGGACGCCGTCGCTGCCGCGGTGGTGGGGGGCGCCAGCCTTACCGGAGGGCAAGGCAGCGTAATAGGGACAGTACTGGGAGCCTGCCTCCTGCACGCTATATTCAGCAGTATCAACCTTACTCTCAGCGAGCCTTCCTTGTGGCGAGGAACGGTCGTAGGCGGCGTACTTCTACTTGCTGTTCTAGCCACAGCAATCCAGCAGAGACGCAAATAGATAGTTGTTGTCAATTTTGCAATTACTTCATTTTAATATAGGTTGTGTAACTCTGGTCTATAATTTGATAAAATGGCAAAAAAGTTAAGGTGCCATCGTGCGAATGGAATGCAGGTATTTTTCCTGCGACTGGTGATATATCTATCCGAGGAAAATTCCCATACATTTCGACAGATTTATCGGTCAGCGCAGCCAGCAGCAGAGGCCCATATAATGCTGCCTTAACCTCTGGCGTATCTGGAGAAATTGCTTCGAAATGTAAGCTCATTGGGAACGAAAACTTCAGCGTATCACCTTCATGCCAGACGCGGTTTACTTCAAGGAATCCCCTGGAGGTAGTCGTATTTTCATCACGAATACCGTTCACCAGAATAGTGTGGCCTTCAGTCGCCCAGCCTGGAATTCTAATATGAATTGAGAGTTGAACAGGCTGTTTCGTATGAACGGTTAATATACTTGTGTCAGAATCGGGGAACGAGGTTGCCTGATCAACAATAACTGTCTGCTTACCCTTAGTCCAGCGAACCCGCGAAGGTGTGAATAGATTTACATATAGCCCAGTACTGTCGTGGAAGTAGATATCCAAAGGATAGTCCGCAGTGATCTGTGAATAGGTACCGGAACAACAGGGCCAGACATCTCTAAAATAGGCTTTCTTTGCTCCTGGCTGATAGTCCGAATAGTAAAATGTCCGGCCATCGGGCTGCATCGGAAGTACAGCAAGCATACCGTTATATAGAACTCGCTCCATGTTATCTCCGTATTTCGAATCCCCTGTAAATCGCAGCAGATATCTATCCAGGTTAACATTGGCATATGAACCGCAAGGGGTCTCGAAATGGGAATGGGTACTTTGCAGTGAAGCGGCTAAATCACCGTGTCCAGGAGTTACGAAGTGTTCATCCGCACCCCAGCCGCCCGAGGCATACATCTGCGTAGTTGTGAGGAATGTCCAGGCATTTTCAATCGTGCTAAAATACTTTTCATTTCCAGTGAATTCATAAGCTTTCGCAGCAGATGCAAGCGTGTTGATATGGCTATAAGCATGGTGCGTCGGATTGAACGCATTTAATCCTTTCGCGAACGGATCGTAGAATTCTGAGCTGTAGTCGTACTCTTTCGCCATTGCAAGATAGCGCGAATCTTTTGTGAGATTGTAACTATTATAGAGATTTTCAGGGAGTGTATACCATTCATCCCTTCTGCGTGGAAGGTTCACAACTGCCCAATCGGTCATCTTTTTCAGTACATCAAGCGCTTCCCGATTTCCGGTGAGAGTGTAAGCATCCCGCATTCCTGTACAGTTTTTATCATACAGGTAGTTCGGCCACTCTTTGAATACTTTTTCCGAAGAGTAGAAATAGCCATCGGGACGCAGGGTCTCGTGAAAACCGTGCACAAGACGGGCAACCTTATCTTTGAAACGTCTATCCCCTGTATTTGAATACATACGAGCAAGAGCCGAGACGTACTGCCCGAAAGGATGGGCTCCAGCAAAACCGTCCGGATCGTACCATCCGCCTATCGGTTTTCCTGGCGCGGGAAGGCCAGCACGTTTTCGAAAACCATTCAACAGGTTATCTTCAGAAAGTGAAAGGTAGAAATCTCTTGCCCCCTCCGCTTGAACTCCCATAGGGCCTCCAGTGAGTATTACATCTTTGTATTTAAAAGGCTGTAAAATGCCTTCAGGACTGTGTTTAGGTATCACTGCCTGTGCCTTAGCAGCAGCCGTTGAAATAGAAATTATAAATAATCCGTGCAGTAGAATATTTATGAGTGCGAGAAATCGAAGTTTCATATACTTACCTTTCGAGTATCTTTCACCTCACCTCAACACCTCTCCCAGAAGTTCGGAACTCACTGGGAGTAGGGCAAATTCCCGGTTTAGTCACCCCCTCTACATTTCGAGCTATCGAGCAATCTGGGAGAGGGGCAGGCGGTGAAGTTAATTCATATCTGGCAAACGAGCCGAGTTCCCTTTCACGGAATGCCACAAAATATCGTTCATAATCCCTCCTGGAATACTATCTGCTGTGCGGAAATTTAGTTTGCTGCTCTCTTTTGATCTATATGCGGTCTTTGTATTCACCTCAGAGAGAATATCACGCGAAGGCAAGATAGCTGCATATGGTTCATTATTTTCAGAAGTTGTGCCGAATGCAGTAAAAAGTGGGGCCGCAGCATCATATTGTGAAGTCGGAGGGAGCCCAAGCAATACCTCTATTGTTCTCAGCACACTATTCGTGTTGTAGAAATGATGATCAACGGTGCCTTTTTTAATTGCAGGGCTTATCACATAACATGGTGACCGATGGGCATCTACATGATCAAAGCCATCCTGTGCATCATCTTCCAAAATAAAGATGGCCGTCTCTTTCCAGTATGGACTTTTACTCACAGCCTCGACCAACTGTCCTACAGCATAGTCGTTGTCCGCTACCATCGCTCGTGGTGTGTCCAGACCCTCTTTGGTGCCAGCAGTATGGTCTCGGGGAAAACGGACCATCAAAAGTGCGGGCAAATTGTGCTTCAATACATACTGATCAAATTCCCGTTTCCACTCACTGAATCTGCTTGCTGCCTTATATCTGCCGTACACTTTCCGCAGTTTTGGGCTAGGAGCATGGGCGATCATCCAGGCATCACTATCCGCATAGTCCATTGCAAATCTTAAGAAATCTACGTCCGTCCTGCCTCTCAGAGCTTTTTTCGTTGGCTCATTGGCAGCCACAATAGCGGCTCCATCTTCGTCCTTCGCATCTTCAAAAGCGGTGTAGAATCCATAATTTCGGAAAGATACTCCATGTGCAAGGCAGTTATCCCAGAGATAGCCCGAAGGAGCGCGAGCAACATCAGGTATCCCGATGAGCTCGGTGGGGGTGCCGTTCGTTTCTCCTTCAAAATCGTATGCCCGACCGCGGCCGCTGTAGTTGAAGACAGTATTTCTAGCCGTATATTCCGATATCATTCCAGAAGTCGACCAGTCCCAGCCGTCTGCGGATACTTCAGCACAACAGAAGAAGTTATCGAGCAGTACAAACCGCTCTGCAAGTGCATGCTGATTTGGTGTCACATTTTTTCCAAAGAGAGTCAGGGATGGATCGCCATTCCCATCAGTAACATCACCGAGCACCTGGTCATAAGTACGGTTTTCTTTAATGATATAGATGACATGCTTGATTCCTGATGTTGGAATTGAATCTCTTTTTACCTGGTTCATCATCGGAGTAATATTCGCATTACGAAGCACCTGTGCTGTCATGAGGCGTAGGTTCGCTGAATCGGGCACTTTTATGCGAGATACGGAGCCTTCGATAATATCGAGTATGTACTGCCCCCATGCTCCACCAGGCCCTGCACTTATTCCATTGGGATTACGAGGATGAGAGCCTTTTGCATTCGCTGCCATCAATGTGCCATCGGCACAGAAACACAACGATGCAGGATACCAGCCGGTGGGGATATATCCTTCGACCTCTCCCCCATTACTTCTAAGATTAACGACTGCGATCGCATTCAGATCTGCAAGGGAGACATATAACTTTGATTCATCTGGGCTAAGTACAAGTGAAGTTGGAGTTGCTCCCGGAAGACTACTGGCATCCTGCGGTCGGAGAGGAATGGTTGAGATGACGTGGTCAGAATGCGTATCAATGATAGAGATAGTATCGCTACCGGAGTTTACAGCGAAAAGTCGATTCTGTTTAGAGTCCAGAAGCAAAGCTGTGGGCTGCATCCCCGTATGTATATTTCGGACAAGATGCGCTTTCGCCAGGTCTCGATTATCGATAACGGAAACCACACCATCTCGCTCACTGCTCACATACAGTTTGGAATCAGCATTCGAACCTTTGATGATGGCAGCTATTGCAAACGGGAACCCTGGCGTCACCACTCTGGCTAGTAGTTTGTCTGAATCGACATTTAAAATACTGATCGAACCGCGAAAGTGCGTGTGGATACTCGTCTCGTTGTTTGCTGCATATAGTATGGTACCTCTGCTGTTCAGTGCCAGACCCGAGACAAAATTTTCTCTAACACCTTTGACATCTTTAGCTATCTGTGAAGGATTATCGACGAATTTACCGGAAGCCCGAAGTTCTCCAAAATCATTGAGAGTAACTATCTCAATTTTATCCTCGGGACCCCGCGACACATACAAAGCAGAGGTGTTCGAGGCGTCTTTTTGCGGAGCGAATGCCAATCCATAATATAGGCACTGCTTCTTATCCCTTCCAGAGGAAAGTGGCTGATTATAAGAAATCTGTGAAACGAGATGGCCATCTGCGGCGCTCAGCACACTGAGGTTCTCTCTGGAACCGGCATTTGTGACGACCACCCATTTCCCATCCGGGCTTAATACCATGTTTACAGGAAAACTGCCAACGGAAGTCTCATCCATTTGTGGTGTGATTACTCGTCCCGAAGGCAATGGCAAAGAAACTTCAGAAATCGTAATTTTAGAATAAGAATGAGCAAAGGCTGCCACTGCCGCAGCCATAAGGGTAACACTTAAATAAGCAGCAATGCGGCGCGTAATCGGCATAGGGAACCTCCTGCACTAATACATTAAGAATACCTGGTAAAAATACAGTATTGGATTCGGCAGTCAGGCATTTCGGTATTTTTTACTTATATTCGCTTGATGGCGAGAATTTTTTTTGAGAGCTTCGTCAGACATGCTCTGCTCGATTCATCAAGATACTTTCGTACAACTATTAGATATTCTACCTTCCAGCAATCAGAATTTTTAGTCCTGCCTTTTCGAGGCTTGCACGATCTTCATTGGAAATTCCATCATCTGTGATCAATAAGGAAACAGCTAAAATAGGCCGAACACACGCGAATGAAATCTGCCCAATTTTGCTGGAATCGGCAACCACGACAGATTGAGTCGCCTTTGAGATCATCATGGATTTGAGATGGGCAGCATCAAAATCGATCACAGTAAACCCGGATTCAATATGCACACCGCTGATAGCAACAAAGGAACGATCACACTGGAACGGTTCCAGGAACTTCGCTGCCAAAGGCCCTAAGATCGCCCGTCTCCTGGACTGAACCTGGCCGCCAACCAGTAAAGTTTCGATTCCATCGTTTTCTGCCAACGCCTGAGCAGATGCCAGAGAATTTGTAACCACAGTAAGTTTGCGGAATCCTCGCAGGAGAAGCGCTATTTCGTGGCAGGTAGTTCCTGCATCAAGAATAAGAGTCTCGCCCTCTTTCACCAGTTGAACAGAGGCGACGGCAATCGCCTTCTTCTCCGCCTGACGCAGTATGGCTCGCTCAGAATAGGGAGGCTCGTAGAGGGTATGCCCAACAAGAATTGCTCCTCCATGGGTGCGCTGCAGCAGTCCCTGCGATTCGAGCCTGCTCAGATCAGTACGTACAGTAGGAGGTGATACACCAAGCCGTGCCGATAATTCATCAACAGTTACCTTGCCATTATGTTGCAGCAGCTGCAGAATAGCGTCTTGCCGTTCTTCGGCAAATAGTGCACCCGCTGAACTGCGAACAGCATACACATTCTTCTTAACGGGCGATCTCATCGTTTGCTCCATGTCCTGATAAATACTTTACTGTGCAAACCTTCAACTAACGCTACTATAGTAGTAATCGAATAGACATGTCAAGTAGATTTTCATTTCGTTTACATATTCTTTCTTTTTCTATTGATTTCTTTCGGTTTCTGATGTATTATCAATGCAACAGAAAATTCTTCCCTGAAAAAAGGAAATCATTATGCCGAAATCCCTCCCCATCCATCCTTCCGATGTACGAAAAAGTGGCAGCATCAAATTTACTCCCATTCCCATCAACCAGTACAAAAAAAGCATGAAAAATGAATTGGAAAAATTTGCACAGGATGATCTCGTCCGAATACATCGTGATATGGCAGTCATACGAACATTCGAAACAATGCTCAATGATGTTAAGATCAAGGGAAGCTACCAGGGAATTGAGTACAACCATCGTGGCCCTGCGCACCTGTCTATCGGTCAGGAAGCTTCCGCTGTAGGGCAAGCATATCTCCTCGATGCAGACGACCATATATTTGGAAGCCACCGCAGCCATGGGGAAATCCTGGCAAAGAGCCTATCTGCTATTGAGAAAATGGAGGATAACGATCTCATTAACCTCATGAAAATCTTCATGGATGGCGCTATCCTTAAAACTCTGGAGAGTGAAGATAAAAAAGAGGGAACCAAACCAAATACTGTGAAAGAGCTCGCGATAGATTTCTTACTTTATGGAGCACTTGCCGAGATATTTGGCAGGGAATCCGGTTTTAATAAGGGAATGGGTGGCTCGATGCACGCATTCTTTACACCCTTTGGAGTCTATCCGAACAATGCTCTCGTGGGAGGTTCGGCAGATATCTCAGTAGGCGCTGCGCTTTTCAAGCATGTGAATCATCAGAAGGGGCTAGTAATCTGCAATATTGGTGATGCAGCTGCAGGCTGCGGACCCACATGGGAAGCGCTCTGTTTTGCCACGATGGATCAGTTCAAAACTCTATGGGACAAGAGCCACAGGGGCGGCCTTCCTCTCATTATGAATTTTGTAAACAACTTCTACGGAATGGGCGGTCAGCCAGTCGGTGAGACGATGGGCTTCAAAACTTTGGCTCGTATCGGTGCAGGACTTAATCCAGAACAGATGCATGCAGAACGAATCGACGGCTACAACCCGCTCGCTGTTATAGACGCAATCTCGCGTAAACGTGATATTATTGCAAAGGGCGACGGCCCGGTTCTCCTGGATACGATCACGTATCGATTCAGCGGTCATTCCCCCTCCGATGCCTCATCATACCGTGAAAAGTCTGAAATTGATGAGTGGCGAGACATCGATTCACTGGTCACCTACGCAAAAGATCTAATGGCAGCCAAACTCACCACGAAGGAAAATATAGAGCGTCAGCAGGAGATGATTGACCGTGCCGTGATGAAGGCATATAAACGTGCCATTTCACTCGATATTTCCCCGCGTGCAGATGTCTACAGTGTTGGCAGTCTTCTGGAATCGACTATGTTTTCAAATGAAGTGGCGTCTATTCCTGCCCCTCCTCCTGGGACTCCATTACGATCGCCCTGGGATGGAAAAACTCAACCGGAAACCAATCACAAACTAGAAGAAAATCCTCGTGTACAGCAGCTAGCAAATCGCAGCAGGAGCGGCATTAGCGCAGATGGAACGGAGCTTCCGAAGGGCCGATGTATTGGTATTCGTGACTCACTTTTCGAATCGATCGTAGATCGTTTTTACACGGATCCAACACTGATTGCATACGGGGAGGAAAACCGGGATTGGGGTGGGGCATTCGCAGTCTACCGAGGACTGACTGAAGCACTTCCCTATCATCGTCTGTTCAACAGTTCCATATCCGAGGCAGCGATTGTAGGTACTGCGGTGGGGTATGCACTCGAAGGCGGCCGGGCTTTAGTGGAGTTGATGTACTGTGACTTCCTGGGGCGCGCAGGAGATGAGGTATTTAACCAGCTCTCAAAATGGCAGTCGATGTCTGGCGGAGCTTTAAAGATGCCTGTGGTTCTTCGCGTCTCCGTGGGGAGCAAGTATGGAGCACAACATAGTCAGGACTGGACAGCGCTTTGTGCTCATATACCTGGCCTGAAAGTGGTGTTCCCAGCAACTCCCTACGATGCGAAGGGATTGATGAACGCTGCTCTCACCGGCACAGACCCGGTAATATTCTTTGAAAGCCAGAGACTTTACGACCAGTCGGAACTGTTTCACGGCCAGGAAGGAGTACCCGCAGGATACTACGAAGTAGCCATGGGAGAGCCTGATATCAAGCGCGAAGGATCTGATATTACCCTACTGACCGTTGGCGCTACTCTGTATCGCGCTCTGGAAACTGCAGAAATACTCCATAAAGAATACAACATCAGTGCAGAGGTGATAGATGCGCGTTCGATAGTTCCATTCAACTACGATAAAGTTATCGCGAGTGTGGAAAAAACAGGTAGAATTGTTCTCGCTTCCGATGCGTGTGAACGTGGAAGCGTCCTGCAGACAATGGCTGGCAAGATTACTCAGTTCGCCTTTAATCATCTGGATGCGCCACCTGTGGTAGTGGGAGCTCGAAATTGGATTACTCCTCCAGACGAAGTTGAGGACAGTTTCTTCCCTTTCGCGGCGGATATACTGGATGCCATTCATCAGCACATACAGCCTTTGCCCGGATATACGGTAAAGCGCAGCTGCGATAATGAGGAACTGCTCAGAAGAAATAGAATCGGGGTGTAAACTCCGTGGTAATTAGAGTTGCCCCTCTCTCATTACGAAGAGGGGCTTTTCTAATAGATCACCTTCTCAATGATAACTATTTTGCTTGCGAAGCTGCAGGATCATTTGGAAATTTACCAACGGATGCACCTGGTTTTGTTGGTGCCCCTTCTGGCTTTGTCACTGCTCCACCAGCTTTAGAAGTTGGTGTAATCGTTTTTGCAGCAGGTGGTTGGGTGGTTTCCTTCGGTGGATTTTTAAGTCGTTGTATCCGGCTGATACCACGTTTGGCGCTCATATCGGTAGGATAGGATTTTTCAAATTTTAGCCACTCCTGCTCTGCCTCATCGTATCTTTTAGCGCTTTCAAGCAGGAAGGGTAGCGTTTTACTCGCCTGGGCATCTCCTGGTTTCGCTTCAATACTCTTCTTCACATAATCGATTGCCTTGTCGTACTCTTTGTTCAGTTTATAATCTTCACTGATATCGTAGTAGTATCGGCTTTTATTTGCCGGATCTGCGTCTGTTCCTTCATTTAAAACGGAGACGGCCTCTTCCAGTTTATTATTTGTCACCAACATATCCGCCAGCGTCTCTCTTGCGTCGATGTATTGCGGATCATCCTGCACAGATTTTCTCATTGCTACAATTGCTTCAGGAATTTTGCCCTGTTTCGAGAAATTATCTGATTCTGCAAACTCTTTTCGAGAATTGGAAACGGCGCGGCGGTGCAGTACCGTTTTAATGCCGAATGCTCCTACTCCCACAAGCACAATAGCAAGTACTGCTGATGAAGACGAGACTTTCATCAAAATTCCTCCCTGGACAAGACCAGCCTGCTGGTCGGTGATTTAAGAGCTGTTAGCTTGCGTTGCACTGATTATAAGCGCTTTCAAGCGCTTCCAGTGAATCTCCAACAGGAGAAAATTCCTGCCCAATATACCCTTGGAACGATGTGGCAGCTATCGCTCTGGAAATTGCCGGATAGTACAGTTCCTGTGTTTCGTCCAGTTCATGGCGCCCTGGATTCCCAGCAGTGTGAAAATGGCCAATATAGTCGACATTATCACGAATAGTTCGGATAATATCCCCTTCCATGATCTGCATATGATAGATGTCGTAAAGCAGTTGTACACGCGAAGATCCCACTGCTTTGCATACTTCTACTCCCCATGCTGTGCGATCACACTGATAGTCGTGATGATCGACTTTGGAGTTTAGTAGCTCGAGCACGAGAGTCACACCTGCATCCTCGGCAGATTTCGCTACTCGACTCAGCCCTGCTGCAGTGTTATCCAATCCAGCTTCTTCGGATATTCCATCCCTATTACCGCTGAAGACGATGAGCGCGGGGATTCCCCATTTTACTGCAAGCGCCAGCTTCTGTTCAATCTCCGCTTGAATTCTATCGTGGTTCTGACGTTTATTTAGTCCATCTGAGAGGGATTGATGCCCGCCTTCTGTAATGATTTTCAGGCCGCCATCTACCACTTTTGGCCATAAGTCTTGCGGGCACATCTCCACACCAGCATAACCAATACGAGCAGCATGCGCAATTAGCTGGTCAGAATCCATTTTGCTGCCGAAACACCACCATGCTAGCGATTGTTTAGTCTGTGACATTGTTAAATTTCCGTTTCATTTTGAATTTTAATAAAATTACCTGGTAAACGTTAGTCGAGTGACTGATGCAGCTGACACCTGGTATACGTTTGAACCGGATGAGAAATCAGTTTCTGGGAGAGTCTTTAAATGAACATTATCTGCACTGTCGAAAGTATTATGCGAATGAATATCTCCATAAGGATAGTGGAGTGCCTCTCCTAGAACGCTTGTAAAGTTGGATGTTAGGCCGCGTATCTCTATCATTTGTGGGCTATCATGACTGCAGTTAACGATGGTTAGCGTGAGTGTATCGCCTGTATCTGAGGCAGAACAGGATAGAGATGGAAGTGAATAGTATTCCCCTCCAATATTTATGCTTATGGATGCACATTCAACCACAGACTGAACCGCTTCTGCACCCTTATGCGGCTGATAGAGATCGTAGATATGATAGGTGGGAGTTTTAACCATCTTATCTGCTTCAGTCAGCAGCAGTGACTGAAGGACGTTAATCGTCTGGGCAATATTTGCCATCACCAGTTTGTCCGCATGGTTATTGAAGATATTGAGGGTGAGTGCAGCTACCAGAGCATCTCTGACAGTATTTTGCTGCCAAAGGAATGCGCTATTTCTTCCTGGGGTTGGGGGATGCCAGGTTCCCCACTCATCTACTACCAAACCAATTTTTCGTTCTGGGTCGTACTCATCCATCAGTTCACGCTGTTCGACAACAAGCTGTTCCATCTGGATCGCTTTCCAGAGAAGCTCGTACCACTGATCTGTGGAGTAGACCAAATCGGTGCCGGCTGTTCCGCAGTAGTAGTGTGCCGAAAGCCCATGTATCGGAGGTACGAACGGCTTAAATCCGTTTAATATCTTATCCAGAACTCTCCGAGTCCAGTCCAGGTCGTTCCCATTTGGGCCACATGCGATCAGATAGTTAGGTTCTGAACCCCAATCACGAAGATAGGTTGAGAAACGGCGGTACTCAGTGGCGTAGTCCTCAGGAGTGAAGTTTCCGCCACATCCCCAGTTCTCATTTCCTACTCCCCAGTACTTCACACCAAAGGGCTCTTTCGAGCCATTCGCAGTTCTTTCTCTGGCGAGAGTGCTGTTCCCAGAAAAGTTACAGTACTCCACCCAGTCCCGCATCTCCTGAGGAGATCCCGATCCCACATTTCCGCTGAAGTATGGTTTCGCACCTACCCGATTACAAAACTCTATAAACTCATGCGTCCCGAAGTGATTGTCGTCAATCACATTGCCCCAGTGAATGTTGATTCGGTCTGGCCGCTCTGATTCAGGGCCAATCCCATCACGCCAGTGGTAGTCATCCGCGAAACATCCTCCTGGCCAACGGATTACCGGTGCGCTAATCTTATTGAGAGCGGCAGCGACGTCATCTCGAATCCCGTTTGTGTTCGGTATTTTTGAATTAGGCCCCACCCAGCATCCTTGATCCACACAAGCGCCAAGATGCTCCATAAAATGACCGTATAAATTCGGATTGATCGTGCCTATCTGTTCATCCAGCAGTATATCAATCTTTGCATCTGGCATGCTTTGGTCTCCATTGAAAAACGAAATCAAACTGGGATTACGTTACGTTTTCGCAAGTGAAAATCCTACACGATTTTAAATTAAATATGTGGAATGTTAGATAGGAGGACACGTCGATCGCCTTCTCGGCGTGTATATTCTATCTTGTCAAGATACTCTAATGCCTGCATTGCGAATTTGCGGTTAGAGTCTGTCAAATCTCGGAAGTCCCCAACTGTAATCGAATCGTGCATATGGATGAATTCACTCACCAAGCCTTTGATTCTTTCGATCGTCTCGACATGATAGTACTCTTCCGCGGTCAATCGAACAAATCTACTTTTTTCAGATCCAACTTGAAGAATAGATAGCACAGCATCGCGTGGAATGTTCAGTTCGTTGCAGACTGCTTCTATAGAAGGGATAAAAATTCCACAAAATTTATAAACTTCTTCCACTTTATTCATGAGGTTGAGCTGACGGGGATTTAACTCGGCCTGAAACTCTGCAAGGCGAACGGCAGACCCTGAAAATAAAAAGTGATGCTGAATGGAACGGCTCGAGAGCATGGAATCTAATGTATCTGAGTCGGGAAAGGTGCCGAAAGCTTTCTGGAGTTCTGCTTTCGGCATCCCGTTCCGATTCGGAAACTTCTGGTGGTAATTTTGCAGAATGTATCGGACTCTTGTTATCAGGGCATCCAGCGCAGATGGAGTGATGTATCGTTCAAACGGCATTAGCTGCACCTTAGAGTCGGAAATGAGTATTTTAAGCGCTGCATTCAATGATTCGACCGACATTCCGGTTTTGACTTCTAAATCATTGATGCTGAAGCCGATAGGGGAGTTTAAAAGAAGAGTTTCAAGCGTCTGTTCCGGGGAGCCGATCTCGATGTCGGAAAGATGCTTCCCAATCTCTGCATCACTTTTTTGAAGGATATCACTATCGACTTCGAGTGCTTCTCCACCTCCAATTACTTTCAGTGAAACAGCTGAACGAATGATAAATCTGTCCTTGGTCGCACATGCGAAGCGACTGTTACTCTTGAATAGTATATACAGTGGCTTATTCAGAGACCCCTTACCGAGCTCTTTTATGAAACGAATTTGACCGGGTATTTCTGCGTATCCGATAGTAATTAATACAGACTCATCATTCTTAAACTGTGGATGTTCGTTCAGAATATCGATTTTACCAACAAATGCAGATACTGCCGAGCATACTCCTGGAGCTGTTAAAAACGAAGCGGATTTAATATCTAAGATATCGTCGGTGCTCAGCGAAACTGTGATTCTAGAGCCAGCCTGTGCTTCTTGAACTTTCTTATCATGATGATTTATTAGAGCCACTCGGCATGTGAAGTTCTGCGGCATTAACTGCATCATGTCGCCAATTCTGATAGTTCCTGTGTGGATAACTCCCGTAATATCACTACGAAACTCCGATTTATTCTGAATTACGTCGATTGATAATCTGGAAGGTAAATTTGGATTACGCCCTTCCACACGGCTGACTGCCTGCATTAGATATTTTTTGAGCGCTTCAATCCCTTTTCCACTTTTCGCAGATACTCGTATATACGGCAGCCCTTCCAAATCTCGCCCTGCCAAACATTTTCGAACATCAGCCTCGATGATATCCATCTGACACTTATCTACCAGATCACACTTTGTAAGCGCAATCACTCCCACTTTTATTCCCAGCAAAGCTAATATATCTAGATGCGCAAGTGTTTGAGGCTTCACCCCTTCATCCGCGGCGATTACCAGCAAGGCAAGGTCAATTCCAAAAGAACCTGCAATTAAGCTATGTATGTTTTGATCATTTCCAGGGTTATCCATCAGTTCGATGAAGGTGCCGTCGGGAAGCCGAAAAGATGTGTAAGAGATGTCAACCGTACTTAATAAATTTTGATCATCGCTTCGACACTCCGACTTCGACTGAGTCAAAGACTTCAACAGAGCTGTCTTTCCGTGATTAGCCGCCCCGTATACACCCACGATGATGTGTTTCATGTATTCATTATACTTCAAAAACAGACGTGCTACATTTCAAAGATTGGGATATTACTGACAAGACGATGTTGATGAAACTGCGGTATTTATGGTAGTATTTTATAGCATTTACGATTAATAATTAAAAAATATGACACTGTAACTTATTTAATTATTGAACCTCAGCCCTGTGTGCACTTAGAATAATACATTATGAAGTCACGTACACGAATATTACTCATTGGTAGTATTGGTATCTTAGCCTGCGTTTTGGCCTGGTACGTTCATGTTGCATCAGTCGAATTAGCACGTATGGATGATATTCGCGAGTTAGTATTTCGGAAAATTATACCCAAAGACGGGACCGCATACATGAGTGTTGGCTACATTAATAATAATGCCACTACTACAACACGTTTCTTAAATTTTTTTCGTAAGCAACCTCGGTTCCAAGAAATTGTATTTATAGATCCAAGAGATACATTTTTAGAAAGACTTCATGACTTAAAAATTGATTTTAAAAGAGCGTCACAAACGAAACGAAACGGAGACGATGTGGTGGATAAACAAACAGGAAAGCATGCAACGATATACTTCGTTGAAAATTTTAAACATGTCTCTAACTTAGAATATGAAGTATATGCAGGAACCCATTGTGGTACACATTGCGGCGAGTCTGATTCCTATCTTGTGGGCTATGAAAATGGAGGATGGCATATTAAATCAAAGTATAACCACTTTGATTCCATACATTAGCACGAGCTATATATGTCTGAAGCATCAGGAGTTCAACTTAAACTCAGATGTCAATCGAATTAAAATATAATTTTTTTCATTTTCTTCCTCTACTTCCTTTCAGTTCTTCTCCATCTTTCTATATGCTCTCTGCGTCTCTATGGTTCAAAATTCCGAAGCCCTCAATGTATTTTTTGCAATCAGGAATTCCAATAACTATAATAGCTGTATAATCTACTAGGAATTCTGAATCTGACTGCATTCAACATTTTGGAGGTTGTATGAAAGTTGTCGTTATGCCAGTTCGTCCGCGCCTATTTTGCCTTTTCGCTGCTATCTGTCTTGTCTGGCTGCCAGTTGTTGCCCTCTCCGCTGATACTCCCAAACCTCTACCACAAGATCTCTTAACACTGCCTGCCGACAAACCAATTCGGGGAATGAGCTGGCCAGCCTTATCGCCGGATGGTAAGACACTCTGCTTTACGTATCTGGGTGATCTATGGACAGTGCAGGTAGCGGGTGGAAACGCAAATCGCCTGACCGTACATGAAGGCCTCGACGCTTATGCGAAATGGTCGCCGGACGGAAAATGGATCGCATTCAGCAGCCTTCGAAACGGAAACGCGGACATCTATTTAATGCCATCTTTGGGTGGTGAACCACGGCAGGTAACTTTTCATAGCGCCAACGACTGGCTGGATGACTGGTCTCCTGATGGTAAAAAGCTGCTATTCTATTCTGCACGCGATACAAAAATGCCATCGCTCTACTCCATCGATCTTCACGCACGTTCGCTCCGCCGGCTTGCCACAGATGAGGAGGCTCTCAGCACAGCAAGCTGGTCTCCAGATGGAAGTTCTCTGGCCTATACTCGGGCCGGTCAGCCATGGTGGCGGCCGAGGTATAGAGGCAGTGTCGCAGCAAACATTGTGCTTAAAGATATTGCTACTGGCAAGATGAAAATGGCGTTCAAAGCCAGCGAGCAGCAGTTCTGGCCGCTCTACGCGCCGGACGGCAAATCGATATTTGTCACCACTATTCGAGGTAAGTCAGACACGCCTAACATATGGCGTATTGCAACCAACGGCGGCGATCCTCGTGAAATTACGCACTATACATCAGACGCAGTGCGATTTCCGACAATTGCTCGCGGTGGCTCACTCCTGGCTTATATTTGGAACGGTGACCTCTACACGACGAAACCAGATGGGGCAGAAGTTTCCAAGGTGGAGATATATGCCCGTTCGGATGATAAAATAAACAATCAAACTCGGATAACACTCAACCGGCAGGCATCTCAGATAGCACTTTCGCCTGATGGGAAATCTATTGCCATGGTAGTATTTGGTGACGTCTGGACGATGCCAGTGGCCGGTGGAGATGCCAAACGACTGACAGAAGATGCTATAGACCAGAGTGATATAACATGGTCTCCCGATGGCAGCAAGATATTGATGGTGACAGCATCGGGGAAACAGCCGGCACTTTCCGCTATTGATATTAAAACGAAAGCTCAGACAGTTCTCTTAGCAGACGACGATATTATAAGTGACCCTGTCTATTCTCCGGATGGCCGCTGGATTGCTTTTGCGAAGGCGGGAGCGATTCCTGGCCTGTATCTCATTCCTGCGGGGGGTGGCGTATTTCGAAAGCTGGCGGAAGGCAATGGCAACAACGATTTTGGAAATGGGATCATCACATATACGTGGTCTCCAGATAGTCGTTGGCTTGCATTCACCCGTATGGATAGATACCGCAATCGCGACATCTGGCTTGCTCCGGCGGTAGGCGGAGCAGCAGTCAATGTTACTCGTTACCCCGGGATTAATGTCTTGCCTCGATTCTCTGCGGATGGCCGAAGTCTGCTATTCTTATCCAGCCGAAATGGCCCTTTGCTGCTCTTTGTAACTCCACTAGAGGTACAGGATGACGAAGCGGATGATGATAAAGATGAAGGTGCAAAGCCGAAACCAAAGCCAGACAACAGTAAGAATGTGAAGATTGACTTCGATGATATACACAAACGCGCCAGACAGATCACTCCTCCCATTGGGAATGTGGATGATTTCGATATCACTCCGGACAGCCAGCGAGTAGTAGTACATATTGCGGGCAACTTTTGGTCCACTTCGATTAAACCTGGCCCAGCTCAGCAGCTTACTGTTGTTGGTGAGCCAGCCCAAAATTTGAAGATAACGCCAGACGCATCCAAATTCTTCTATCTGGGAGCAGGCGGCACGCCTCGGTCTTTAGGAATCGGTGGCGGGCCAGCCACAGTGATAGCATTTTCGGCTCTGGTAATTTTCGATAGGCGAGCGATCTATCAGCAGTCTTTTGATGAATTTTACCGACGTTTCGGTGCCGCATTCTACGATCCAAAGCTGCATGGAGTGAACTGGAAAGCTGCGCGTTTGAAGTATGAACCGCTATTGCAGGCTGTGGCCACTCCGGAAGAGTTTGCCAATCTGCTCTCAGAGATGGTAGGAGAAGTCAACTCATCGCATTCAGAAATCAGTCCTGCACCGCATGGGGCAGGACCTCAAACAGGTAATTTGGGTCTGTTCTATGATGATACGTATGCAGGGCCAGGAATCAAGGTAAGTGGTGTGCTGGCAAAAGGGCCTACCGATAAGGCAGCAACAAGAGTCCTTCCGAACGAGTATGTTATGGCCGTCGATGGTGTGGACGTTGAAATGAATGAGTTTTTCTATAACACCCTTCAGGATAAAGCCGGTAAAAAAGTGGAGTTGTTGGTAAATGGCAAGCCGACAAAAGAGGGTGCGCGTACTATCAAACTTAAACCGATACAGATGGCGCAGTGGCGCGATCTGGAGTATGATGCAATGGTGCGCAAAAATAGGGAACGTGTGGAAAAACTTTCAGCCGGACGACTGGCATATATCCATATCCGAGTGATGGACGAACCTTCCTTTAACAGTTTTGAACGCGAACTATGGAGCGATGCGATGAGTAAAGACGGGCTGGTTCTCGACATTCGCGGCAATCCAGGTGGAAATACGCATGATGAGATTCTGGAAGCGTTATCCCGCAAGGTTTATGGCTATACACAGCCTCGTGATGGCCTGCGTCAGTCTCAGCCAGACCGAGCCTGGACAAAGCCGATTGTTTTATTGATAGATCAAAACTCATACAGCGATGCGGAAGTATTTCCAGCCGGATTTCGATCGCTCCATCTCGGCAAAATCGTAGGAGTTCCCACCCCGGGATATGTCATCGGTACTTACGAAAGCAGACTGCCGGATGGCACCAGTATACGCCTTCCTACCTGGGGATTTTACACTGCCGAGGGGAAAAATCTTGAGAACATGGGAGTACAGCCGGACATAAACGTCGAGAATAGTCTCGATGACATTGTTTCTGGTAAGGATCGACAGCTCGAATCAGCAGTCCTATCCGCACTCAAACAGATTCCGATCGTGCCTAACCCTGCTGTTGCTGCGAAGTAGAGATAAACCAGAGAAATTACGTTCATGACTAAATCACAAAATTACCGGGAAATACCCAGGCGATATGGAAACGGACTGTTTGGAACACTATGCCCGTCAGACGAGCGCTGGCTCTTTGTAACCATGCAGGAACTATGGAATATCGCGCAAAAACAGCTAGCAAAAACTCCATTCGCAATGCATTTTGTAACGACAATGTCGGAAGATTCGGTTGAATCCTCCGAACAAGAGCTTCCTCAAGTGGATGGAGTTGTTGGTATCGGCGGCGGGTCCTGTTTGGACTATGCAAAATATGTAGCTTGGAAACGAAATATCCCACTCATACTGGCACCGAGCATTGTGAGCGTGGATGCGTGCCTCACCGACGCAGTGGCAGTTCGGCGCGATGGAAGAGTTCACTACATGGGAACTGCATACCCTAAGGAGGTAGTGGTAGATTTCGACTTGATAGGCGCTGCACCTGCAGAGCTGAACAGGGCTGGAGCTGGCGATATCCTCAGTATCCATACAGCGCTTTTTGACTGGAATCTATCACACGAGCGAAATGGCGAAGCCTATGACAATCAAATTGCAGAAGAGAGTCGGCATCTTCTGAAAATTCTGTCCGAAAATGTTGACGATATAAGAGATGCAACTCCAGATGGAATTCGTACCCTTATCGAACTGTTCTGGTCTGAGGTCGTACTTTGCTACCGCATGGGAAACAGTCGGCCTGAAGAAGGAAGCGAGCATTTCTGGGCATATAACCTGGAATTCCTCACCGTGCGGTCCTTCGCCCATTAAGATCTCATTGCACTCGGAATTCTTTTGATGAGCGGGCTGCAGGAAAACAGAGTATCTGAAATTAAGGAGTTGATCAAAGAGCTCGGCTTGAGGCACACACCTCAAGCGTTAGGACTATCTGAGGAAACAGTAACACAAAGCTTTATTTCAGCACAGTCCTATGCTATTGAGGACAAAATGGCTTTCAGCATATTGAACGAGAGGGATATCTCACCTGAACTTGCGGCGAAACTCATTGCTGGAGCAAGTGAGTAATTCGAATCAAAATCCGAGCGTATCCCAAACGATAAAGAAGCCCGTCTGATCTAAAAGATTCAGACGGGCTACGTTTATTTCTGCTGATAGACTATTTGCTGCGTCGTTTGCGAAGCATAATTCCTGCTCCGCTCACACCGATAGCCACGAACATGGCGACAGTGCCCGGCTCCGGAGTGGAAGGCACTGGGCCAGATGGAGCTGCCATAGCGCATGCACAACTCACAATCATGCAGGACATAATAATTAAAACGCTGTTGATTTTGTTCACAGTGATAGTCTCCTTCGGACAGCACGAATCCCACTCAATTGCAAGTTGGAATGAACTGTCAGATGTATTATATTATAGGCCTTTGGAAAATTGCCTATACATCAAATGTAAGCAAGATATATGCCAAAAAGTAAAATTTCCCAAAATAATATATATCACCTGGTATTTGTGCTTGAACAGAATATTAATACTTTCAGAAACTCAGAACTCACGATAAAATACTCAACTATTAAGCAAAACGCAATATTAACTTAGCCATGAACCGTCTCGTGTTCGTTCCGAATTTTGAGGCGATCCAGATACTGATCAAGCTTTGCCTGCATACGTATCTGAACCGCTTCCAATGCCTCTTTTGGGGTCGCTTTGAGCAGTGATACTTTATCAATCGCATTCGTAAGCTCATCCGAGTACTCTGGCCAGATACCGATTTGAGGCGGAAAGTATGTATTCTTGCCTCGGGGAAGATCGGAAAAAAGACGGATATAGGGGTTTGGAAGTTTGGTATAAAATTCGTCACTCACGACTGCAAGGGGGCTGTGCTTACGCTGGCCAATACACAGCATCTCCATCCCTTTTTGTGACTGAACAAATTTTATAAAGTCAAAAGCTTCATCGGGATGTTTTGCACCACGCGGAATCACAAGGATATCTTCATCTACAAAAGATGCGTTCGCCAGATCCGGCCTATCTGCCGGATAGGGGAATGGAACTGCCTTCCAGCTCATAGTAGGATTAAATTTCTGGATGAAGTTGTTCATCCACACACCCTGAAGTTCCATCGCTACTTTATTAGATAAAAATGCATTCTGTGGGGAAGAAAAATTTCCAAATCCGCTCTGAAAAGCCTGCAGCTGTGACACTCCATATTTTTTTGAATAGCTTGCAATCCATGTCATCGCGCGAATATTTTCCGGTGAGTTCGCTGTTATTTTATTTTGTCCATCCCAGAGACGCCCACCGAAGATATACCCCCAACCCCATTTCCACCACCCTGGCTCAGCGGGCATAAAGCCCGAAATCGTGATTTGGCCATGAGAATCACGAACTGTCAGCTTCTCAGCCATAGCATCCATTTCTTCTAATGTCTTGGGAGGTTTTTCCGGATCTAAACCACCTTTTATGAACATCTCTTTGTTAAAGTGCAGTGCAGTGGAGGCGGGTGTTGTGGGTAGAGAGTAGATATGATTTTGATAGAACCCAATATTCCAATACGCAGGTACGTACTGATCAGCGCTGATTCCATTCTTCTTGCAGTAATCATCTAGAGGGAGTACAGCTTTATCATCTGCATACTGCGCCACATTTGGCCCGTAGAGTCCGGCAACATCTGGTGGGTCACCAGCGGAAACCGCAAATAAAGTCTTGTTTTGAATACCGCTGATCGTCAGCAGATCGACATGAATTTTATTCTGGGATTTGTTATAATAATCGACCACATCACGCATAGCCTGACCTTCAAAGTCAGTCCATTTTTCCCAGTAAGTGATATGCACAGGCCCTGGTTCAGGATGCTCTGTGGTAATTACTTCACTATAGACGATGGTTGCAAGTATTGCAATGGTGGCAATAGGAGATGCTAATGAACTCAAATTCATGTTGTGCTGCCTTTAGGTATTCATTTTATAAAGTGCGACATTATATCATATATCATGCAACTTTGGAAGTGGCAAGCTTTTGCAGTTAGCAGAGTCCTTTAAACGTTCATTTAACGGAATCACCCAGGCTTTCATCTCGCATCAATAGATAAAAATGATACCAGGTGGAAGTGAGGCGAAATCGTAATATCTAAGTCGATCTTGACAAAACGTATTTAATAAGGCATAATATATTCAATCGAATAGTTCTCTGCGCTCACTGTAGAAAGTTGGTATCCAATATTTATGATTGGAAATAATTCCTCCGGGAACCAGCCGAGGTCGAGTCGGTATCCAGAAATATGCTGAGATAAAATATTCTTAGTGATTCCGGGGTGAAGGCTGTCTTCGTTCGTCCGACAGACTGAAACTACCGGTTTTTTTTATGTCTGGTGATAGACGTGGGTGCAGCGAGCTATTCAACTATCAATTGAGGTGAAAAATATGCCCAATCCTCAGAAGCAGCTAGTGGTCACTGAACTTAAGGAGATTCTCTCCAAAAGCCAGGGTGCTATTCTTACAGACTATCGCGGTATGACTGTCGCGGAAGTTACTACGCTTCGCCGCAAACTCCGTGCCGTTGGCGCCGAGTACCATGTGGTTAAAAATACTCTATTCAAGCGGGCAATGGGGTCAGACCTTATTCCCGAACTTGATAATCTACTTACTGGCCCAACCGCGATTGCTTTTGCGGGCGAGGAAGTAGTCGCGCCTACCAAAGCGGTGTTCGATTTTCTGCGTGAACTAAAGAAACCAGAAGTAAAAGTGAAAGGCGGCTGGATCGACGGAAGAGTATACTCCGTCGATGAAGTCACTTCGCTTTCCAAGCTTCCACCACGCGAGCAGATTCTAAGTCAGCTTATTGGCGCGCTGAACGGCCCAGCAAGCGAATTTGTGGGAACACTCGACGGAATTCTGGGCGAATTTGTACGAACAGTTCAGGCAATAGCAGATATGCCCGCTACAGCATGAAATCGTTTTAATCTAATAACCAACTGGCGTCAGCCGGAACTAATGAGGAGATCTATTTAATGGCAAAACTAACTAATGATGAACTGGTCGAAGCGATCTCATCGCTCTCCGTTCTAGAACTATCCGAACTCTCCAAACTGCTTCAGGAGAAGTTTGGCGTATCAGCGGCCGCTCCTGTAGGGGTAGCTATGGCAGCTCCAACCGGCGAGGCTGCTGCTCCGGTAGACGATACGCCTACCAGTTTTGATGTCATACTCACCGAAGTTGGCGACAAGAAGATCAACGTTATCAAGGTCGTCCGTGAAGTTACCAGTCTGGGTCTTAAAGAGGCGAAAGACCTGGTTGAGGCTACTCCGTCCAAGATCAAAGAGGGACTTAACATGGATGATGCGAAAGCGCTCCAGGTCAAGTTCGAAGGCGAAGGCGCTAAAGTTCAGATCAAGCCAGCTGGCTAATCTCTCGATAATGTACAAAAAGAGCCATTCTGCCGTGCAGGATGGCTCTTTTTGTACACATAACAAGTGCCACTGTTCGCAAACAGTAGGGTTGGGGCACAGACTTTACACATAGCATGTCTTATGTACTGAATTCGTGACTATTCAGCATGGCGATGCGCCACAATCGAATATAATCTTACTTCACTTTCGAATCATTGAGGATGCACGCGGAGTGAACTCGAAGATAGGATAAAATAGCCGCAAAAAAACACAAATAATTATCTAGAATTTCTAAGCATAATAAATTGGCAAAAAAGTACGCATACAGCAACATTATTTGCGCATTTGTGCTTTTTTGCGGCTTTTTTGTCCTCGCTTATATTGAGCATTAATGCCTATTTGGATTTTAACACTCACGCAATTGACTATAATCATACTATTCTGAATAGTTACCTGAATTCATATTATTTGTTAGTATCTGATTTGTTCCCACACCATCGGTGATCGCAGCGCAATTTTTCGCAAGTCGATAACGGAGTACTGCGCAGCACATGTGCAAAAAGAGTTTAGGCCATGAATCCTTATTTAAAAACCGTGCCCGCCAGCAAGCAGACATATTAGAAATTACTCTATAACCTTTTCCTGTCCAATTATAATCGAAAGTATTCGATTTTTAAGCAGTTGATATTTCTATGCGAAATGGCGCATATGTTCTTATGTGTAATCAGAATTTGCTGAACGGAAAGAAGTCGTCATCTATCGCCGTGGTCTTAGCGGAAATGATGTATGTTCCTGCAGAATGCTGACGTGCGGAATACCTTCATAAAAGGGGTTATTCTGGTAGTGGCATACAATGTTCGAGCGCTCCACCAGATCATTTTCCTTTTCACCTCGATGAGGGATGTGCGAATAAAAGAGCACGCAGTCACCCGCTTTCGGATAAATGGTTACATGTTCGAGTGATTCTGCCCATTCATTAAATGTTTCTTCATCAAGAGACCAGCCATCGGGATGAACAACGTCATCAGGAGGTGCGATACGGTGCCCGTTTTTAACGTAGGTTAGATTTGCAATTCCGGGGCCGTTGTCCTGAAAATAGAAAGTTGTATTAATTCCAGTCGCTTTGGAGGCATAACGCGCACTGTCATTCTGACGCCAGTAACCATAAAAATCGAGATGCCACTCTTGTTTGTATGGGCCAGGATTGATATGTCCGCGCAGAGATCGAAGCTGGCATTGAGGGCCATATAATACATCGAGATATGGCAGCACACTGGGATG